>JALYXY010000128.1 GCA_030946875.1 Pseudomonadota bacterium
GCTCCGCACTGGTGCTCACTCTCGACCTTCATGTCCAGGGTCAGCGCTGGGCTGATGCCAAGAACGGTCTGTCGGTACCGCCGAAGCTCACCTTGGCCAACACCATGGATATGCTTACACACGCACGGTGGCTCGCAAGCATGGCGACGAGCAAGCGGCGAACGTTTGGAAATCTCGAGCAGGAAGTTAAGCAGGCGAAGAACGTGCGGGCCCTGTCCAAATGGGTCGAGGCGCAATTCGATCCTTCGTTCAACGTCGACACTGTCAAGTGGGTGCGCAAGATCTGGGATCGCAAGCTGATTCTGAAGGGCATCATGCATGTCGATGACGCGAAGCTCGCGGTGGACCTTGGCGCGGATGCGATCATCGTCTCCAATCACGGCGGCCGACAGCTGGACAGCGCGCCTTCATCGATATCCGTGTTGCCGCAGATCGCCGAAGCGGTCCGTGATGAGCTCGAAGTGTTCTTCGATGGTGGTATACGCACCGGCTACGACATCGTGAAGGCGATGGGACGCGGTGCGCATTCGTGTCTGACTGGCCGCGCCTA
This sequence comes from Pseudomonadota bacterium, assembly GCA_030946875.1. Lineage (GTDB taxonomy): Bacteria > Pseudomonadota > Gammaproteobacteria > Burkholderiales > Casimicrobiaceae > CAIWHR01. The sequence goes on from JALYXY010000128.1 coordinate 551, forward strand.
TCTGTATGGCCTGGCTGCGAGGGGTCGTTCGGGGGTGACGTGCGCGCTGAAGCTCCTGGAGGACGAGCTCAACGAATGCATGGCGCTCGCGGGATTGAAAGACGTTCGCGACATCCCCGCGGGGGTGGTCACCGCGCAACCATCCCTCTGACGTGATGGGGCAGGCTAGAAACTGATGGCAAGATCGTAGTTTCGCGTCGGCAAGTTGGCCGCCCAGCCGTTGATCAGCGTGCGATAGGCCTCTCCGACGAGACGGATGCGCCGCTCGAGATCATAGAGCCCGACGGGATTGACGCGCCCGGCGTCCTTGCGCAACGCATGTCCCAGTCGACCTGGTTGGTGAGGCTGTATTACGTGAAGCGGATCAGCGGAACGCCGTCTAGTCATTGCCCATGAGGCAGTTGGCCTTGACATGATGATTTCCGAACCACTCGTATTCCGCGCGGCTCACGCCGTTGTCGAGCAGGTACTGGTACATCTTCACATTGAGAGGCTGGCCGTAGGTCAGGTCCAATGACAAGAAGCGCTTTCATTCAGGATCTGGGAATGGGCCACGAATCGGGGCGATCCGGTGTCGGGGCATCGGACATGCACAGCCTTCACCCGGGCAGATCTCACTGTAGCTCGCCTGATCGCCCGGCCGTTGCTGCTGCTGTTGTGCGCACAGAATATTCGAGGCTTGGCAAGGCGGGCCGGACCTCATCGCGATTTTGGTACCTGAACGTGCCGCGGCCATTGCGACGCGTGAGATGACAGCAAATTGCGTCTGCCCGAACGCAGCACATGCGCGATCATGCCGCGCCATCCGTGCGTCGCCCACGCACTGCGGCGCGTGCGCTCGGCATAGTCGCCGACGAGGCCCTCGGGTCCGTGCTCGCGACAGAGTTCCAGGTTGACTGCGCTGTTGATGAGACTGAAATGCGTGAACGCCTGTGGAAAGTTGCCCAGGAACGCATTCGTGTTGGGATCTGTTTCTTCTGCATACAGGCCGAGATCGTTGGCGTGCGTAAGCAGTCGCTCGAAGAGCGCCGTGCCCTGATCGATCTCCCCTTCCACCAAGAGACAGTCGACTAGCCAGAAGCTGCAGGGCAGGAAAGCGCCGTCCTGGCCTTTGACGCCATCGTCGCACCCGTAATAGCGACGCACGAAGTCTCCGTTTCGCAACTCGCTTTCAATCATCTTGCGCGTGGCGGTGATCGTCGCCATGTCTACCGGCAATCCGAGCAGCGGCAGTTGCAGGAGCGCGGCATCCACCACGCGCCCGTCGCGCTCGCCGAACGACTGCACGAAGTGACCGTCCACCATGCCTTGGGAGTGGATCGCATCCCAGATCTCCATGCGCAGCTCGATCCATTGGGGACGTTCACCAATGAGATCGATCGCGCGCTGCACGGCCACCCAGCACATGGCCTTCGAATGCACGAAGTGGCGCGGCGGTCCGCGAATCTCCCACAGGCCCATGTCGGGCTCGCGCCAGCATTCCGCCAGAAAGTCCACGACGCGAATGAGATCCTTTCGTGCCTTGCTCGTCAGCGTTCCGCCCAGTGCCTTGTGGATCCACGCACCTTCGAAGAGGTAACCATAGAGGTCGCTCTGACGCTGGCGAAAGGCCGCATTGCCGCTGCGCACGGGTCGGCTACCGAGATACCCATCCCAGTCGGGCAATACGCGTTCGGCGAGGTCGAGCTCGCCCTCGAGGCCGTACATCACTTGCAGCTCATCCGGCCGACCGTGCAGCGGCTTGCGCAGGAAATCGTACAGCTCTTGCGCCTCGCCGCCGTACCCTAGCGCGGAAAGCGCGCTCGAGCCGAGGCTCGCATCGCGTATCCAGCAAAAGCGATAGTCCCAGTTACGCTCGCCGCCGAGCTCTTCTGGCAGCGAGGTGGTGAGCGCGGCCACCGATGCACCCGTCGGCGAGTAGGTCAGGAGCTTGAGTGTCAGCGCACTTCGTTCCACCTGGGCGGCGTACGGCCCTTTGTAGCGCGAATACGCGAGCCACTCCTTCCAGAAGGCGCGGGTGGCATCGAGCACCGCGTCGATATGTGCGAATTCCGGCGGATGACCGCTATCGCCCATGACCAGGTAGCGCCGTTCTCCAGCCGACAATGTCGTTCGCGCCACCGCATGGGCTTCATCGATGGTGAAAGGAATATCGCTGTGCAGCCAGCACGGTGCGTTCCGGGTTTCGACGCCATTTTCACGCGTGCGAAGCGCGGCCGGCGCGAGTGAAAAGCCACTGCTCGGGCGCCACGCACACTCGACTTCGATCTCGCCCTCGGTGGCCTCGATGCGTCGCACGATCCATCCCGGCGCCACGAGATCCGTGTACGCGTACGGCCCGGCGCCGCGTGCGCGCGCCACCGGCATGAAGTCGGTTAGGATCAGGCATCCCCCCGCGCTGCGGAATTCAGTGCGCAGGATGTGGGTGCCGGCCTCGTATGCGCGCGTAATGCTGCACTCCCCGACGATCTGCACGCTGCAGTAACCGCCCTGTTCCGAATCCAGCAGCCGCGCGAAGACCGGCTCCGCGTCGAAGCGGCGCAGGCAGCACCAGTCGATGCTGCCATCGCGCGCAACAAGGGCTCCACCGTGGCAATCGCCGATGGCTGCATAGTCGCGAACGGGCACGTAGCCGCGTCGCGTTTTGCCATGGCTGACAGGTACATCATCTCCTGCGGCGGTCTTGTCGGTCGGATCGGGCATTGTGCTAAGACAGTGGTGTGGAGCGCTCGGGCATTGCGTCGCGGATTCGGTTGGATGCGTGAAGTTACAATTGTGCGATGGCGCAGCCTCTCATGCTCCTTGGTGCTTCACTGAAACAGCAAGTGCAAACTGCGTTTCCAATCCGGCCCATCGTGCTGCTCCTCATCGCGGCGGCGACGCTTGGCTGCACGCCTCCAGTGCAACGGGTCAGGCCGGACACGGCCATCCAGGGTCGCAGCGTGAGGTTCGCTGCGATTCAGGTCAATGCGCCGTTCACGTTCCGGCCTGCGCTGTATTCGGTCACTTATCCGGCGGGAATCTATCTCGCGCGATTCGAGGATGCCGAGGGCGTCTATTTCCCCGCGCCGGAGCCTCTCGTCGCGCAGACTCTGGCCGGCACGAAATCTCTCAACGGAGGGCTCTACGTCCTGAAGAACTCGTGGTCCGGCTTCCGCGCGTATGTGGAGGAAGGTGGGGCAAACCGCAAGTTCGACATCCCTGCCGAGGTGAATCATCTCATCATAGGGGGTCCGCGATGATGAGCCGCAACCGGACGCAGATTCTCGCGCGTTGCAACCCGTCTGTCCCGCTTCGATCGCGGAAATCGCTGCAAGCATCCGGTTGAGCGGGTCATGCGCGCTCCGATCCCGCGTCGCCAACGCGGCTGAACATTGGGATCGTGCATCTTCGCTGACATATCCTCGTGCGGCACGCCTGACGAGCGACAGGTTCAACCAAAGGGAGAACGCGGCCTGACCGAATCCGTGACGGGAGAGCCGCGCCTTCTGATTCCGGCGCTCGACAGGTTCTATGTGGCGGCACGGCCGCTCGCGTGGCTGATCATCCGCGCCACGGTGGGCCTCATGCTGATCCCGCACGGCTGGCCGAAGATACAGGCCGGGGTCGCGGCCACTGCGGGGAGCGAGGCCGAGCGCTGGGGCGAGGTGACGGCAATGGCACGTAGCTGGCCACTGGTCAGGTATCCCGCGACCCCGGCCGCAGTGCCGAAGATCATGTCGACCTGGCCACCCATGATGTCCGTGACCGCAGCGCCCATCCCTCGATATGGGACGTGCGTCATCTGCACGTGCGCAAGGTTGGTGAACATCTCTCCCGCGAGATGCGCCGAGGTTCCGTTGCCGAACGAAGCGTAGGTGAGCTTGCCGGGATCGCGCGTCGCGGCCGTGATGATGTCCCTGATCGTCCGGTACGGACCGTCGGAACGCACGACCAGCACGTTCGGGCCGCGACCGATCAGGATCACCGGCGCGAAGGCCTTGTCCCAAACGTAGGGAAGCTTCGGTTGCATGCTCGGGTTGACCGCGTGGGCGAAGGTGGCGACAAGCAGCGTGTAACCATCGGGAGCACTCTCGGCAACGGCGTCGGTGCCGATGACCGTGCCACCTCCCGCCTTGTTTTCGACTACCACCGGTTGCGCCACTTCCTTCCCCATGCCCGAGGCAAGCGTGCGGGCGATGATGTCGGTTCCGCCGCCCGGGGTGAACGGGACGATGAGGCGGATAGGCTTCTCGGGGTACACCGCGAACGCGAGATCAGCCCCAACCGCTGCGACGAGGAACATCACGAGCGCCGCAAGTGTCGTGATCATTCGATGGAAGGCGCGACTCATTTTTCCTCCAGGTCGTGGAAATTGGCTCGACCGACTCGGAAGCAGCGGGCGAGCCAAGCAGTCGCGCACCGTGGCAGGCGCCTCGTCGATGCATGCCGTCGTGATCGTCATCATAGCGGTGCTCTTGAGCGGACATATGCAATCGAGCGACGGTGAATCGATGATGGGTCTTCGTCAGGCGCCGGAAAGCCCGCGCACGCCGGGTCTTTGATGGGAGATGAATGCGTCGTATGCTCCACGCTTCGCCTCATGTACGGTTGTGCACATGCGTGCCGGCCCCCGCGTTCCAGATTGAGGATCCGCAATGAATGAAGAGAAAATCCAGGTTCGCGTCACCAGCAGCGGGCAGACGCTCGAGGTGGTCGTTCTGCACAAGCGCCTCGACAGCATCCAGGTCGTGCTAGGGGAGGGCGTGCACAACGTGCGCTGCGATCTCATGCCCACGCGCAACGGCTCAGCTTACGTGGGCAACGCCCGCGGTCGCGAGATCGTGTACGAGCGCAGCCGCGAAGACGTGAAGTCCGACCTCGCGCGCGAGGCAGGCTTCGGCGACTACACCCGCTGAACGCGGGCTCGGCGCGATAATTGTCGGCCGCGCGTCTCGCACCGCCCCGCACAACAACGGTACGTCGCGCGAGGGCGCGATTCGCGCTCGGTGCCTGGCATGCACACGCGAGGACTGATCGAAAGCAACACTCCCTGCCTTTACGCGTGAACCACGAGATCAGCGGGTTCCTTGCGAGCCGCTCACTCGCCACACCGTGTTGCCCACATCGTCGGCGACGAGCAACGCGCCTCGGCTATCCATGACGACTCCGACTGGCCGTCCCGAAGCGTCGCCGTTGTCGTCCACGAAACCGGTCAGCACGTCGAGGGGAGCGCCGGAAGGGCGGCCCTGCGAGAAGGGTACGAAGATCACCTTGTAACCGCTGCGCGGCTTGCGATTCCACGAGCCGTGTTGGCCGATGAACATGCCGTGCCTGAACTGTTCCGGCAAAGCTGCAGTTTCGGAATTCGTCAGCCCCAGTGATGCGGTGTGAGGTCCCAGCGCGTAGTCGGGCGCCAGAGCGCTCGCCACGAGATCGGGGCGGGGAGGCGCGACTCGCGTATCTACATGCTGACCGTAGTAGCTGTAGGGCCAGCCATAGAATCCACCGTCGCGGACGGCGGTCATGTAATCGGGAACGAGATCACTGCCGAGCTCGTCGCGCTCGTTCACCACGGTCCACAGGGCCCCGGTCTGTGGTTCCCAGGCAAGGCCGTTCGGATTGCGAAGGCCCGATGCAAACACGCGATGTGATCCGCTCTTGAGGTCGACTTCCCAGATGGCCGCGCGACCTTCTTCCTTGTCGATGCCGTTTTCGCCCACGTTGCTGTTGGACCCGACCGTCACGTACAGCTTCGACCCATCCGGGCTCGCGACAAGGTTCTTCGTCCAGTGATGGTTCAGAGGTCCAGCAGGCAGGTCGACGATCTTCACACCAGGATCAGTAATCTGCGTCTGTCCGGGTGCATATTTGAAGCGCAGCACCGCGTCCGTGTCGGCGACGTAGAGGTCCGTGCCGATCAGCGTCATGCCGAACGGTGAGTTCAAGTTCTGCAGGAGCACGCTGCGCGAATCCGCAACGCCCGCGCCCTTGCTGTCGCGCAGAAGGGTGATTCGATTGGCGCTCGGGGCGGTGCTGCCAGCTCGGCGCATGATGAGCTTCATGACCCAGCCCTTGATGCCTTTGCCATCCTCCGGCTTGGGGGGCGCATTGGTTTCTGCGACGAGCACGTCGCCATTCGGCAGCGGCAGCAGCCAGCGCGGATGGTCGAGTCCCTGTGCGAACGCCTGGACGACCGTGCCTGCGGCGGCCACAGGCTTGCCACCGTCACGCCACCCCTTCGCGGGCGCGATGTGCACCGTCGGGATCAACGCCGATACGGGCGACGGGAGCTCGGGATCGGGGCCGGTCCCGGCTGCGAGCGAAAGGCGAGCGATTTCACCACAGCCTGAGAAACCCGAGGCGAGCAGAACAATCGTCGCGCAGCGCATGACCACGGCCGAGCGCGTCGTCCAGAGCGAACCCGAAATGTTTGGCATTGTTAGGGAGTGGGGTGGGACGCGTCGCGTACAGTTGCGAGCCAGGTGGCTTGGGGCCACGGTATGCATTCGCGGCCAGGCGCGATATGACCGTCGCACCCTGGCCGCGGGGTAAGCGCCGCGCGACGTGTAACCTGACGTCGTCGCGGACCCTATCATTGCGCCCGCAGATAGGATCGGCGCGCCTCGTCGATGCATCGATCTTCTTCGCTGCCACGCATGGCGTTGCATCTTTCGCGTGCGATCTCGTAGGCGTCCTCGCGCCGCTCGGCGTCGGAGGTGCTTCTGAGATCGTTGCGGCGGTACGTGGTCCGGGATTCGTTCA
>JALYXY010000140.1 GCA_030946875.1 Pseudomonadota bacterium
TTTCCCTACCCGTGGTTCACCAAGGTCACGCGCACCGACGTCGACGCGATCAAGGCCTACCTCGATACCGTCGCGCCCGTGCAGCAGGCGAACAAGCCACCGGCGCTCGACTGGTGGCTGAGCTGGCGGCCGATGCTGGCCGGCTGGAACCTGGTCAACTTCAGCGCCGGTGAATTCAAGCCCGATACGCAAAAGTCGGCGCAATGGAACCGCGGCGCCTATCTTGTCGAAGGGCTCGGCCACTGCGGCGAGTGCCACACGCCCAAGCGAATCTTGGGTGGCCAAAAGGCCGGGCAGGCGCTGACCGGCGGATTTACCCGCGGCGGGATCGAGCAGGGCTGGTTTGCGCCGAGCCTCACGGGAGAGAGGCGCGCCGGTCTCGGCGGCTGGACCATCGCCGATATCGTCGAGTATCTGAAGACGGGCTCCAATGCGCACACCGCCTCCGCCGGGCCCATGTCGGAGGTGATCACCAAGTCCACCAGCCACTTCACGGATGCCGATCTCAACGCGGTGGCCGTGTACCTGAAACAGCTGCCGGCTCGCGCGACGGCGGACGTGGCGCCACTCGGGCGGCAACGCCTGGAGCGGGGCCAGGCACTCTTCACCGATCAGTGCGCTGCCTGCCACATGCATGACGGCGCCGGCCTGCCCGGGGTCTTTCCGGCGCTCATGGACAGCTCGGCGATCCAGGCACTCGAGCCGGCTACCGTGGTGCGCATCGTGCTCGAAGGAGCGAGCGTTCCCGCGCGTACCGGCCAGCGGGCGTTCATCGCGATGCCGGCGTTCGGCTGGAAGCTCGGCGACGCGGAGATTGCCGACGTCGTGACCTACATTCGAAACGCGTGGGGCAATCGTGCCCCGCTCGTCGACGCCGCCTTGGTTGCCAAGGCGCGCAGTGCACTCAACCGCGCGGAGCGATGAGGCGATGCGAAATTGCCGCCTTTGGACCGCGATCGCCGTGCTGGCCACCGTTCCACTGGCGCGTGCGCAGCAGGCCATGCCACACCAGCCGGTGGGCACGCTTCAACTCGCGGTCCAGGTCTGCGCCGCCTGCCACGGCATCGACGGCAACAGTCCGCGCGGCGACATTCCGTCGCTGGCCGGGCAGGTCGACGCCTATCTCGAAGGCCAGCTCCACGCCTTCGCTGCACAAGGCGGCCAACGAGTGAGCGGCATCATGGGCGCGATGGCGGTGAATCTGAGCCCCGGCGAGATGAAGCGCCTCGCCAATTACTTCTCGCATCAGGTCCTGCGATCGACCCCATCGACGGACGCTCGCCTCGCTTCGCGCGGCCAGGAGATCTTCTTCGCCGGGGTGCCCGGCAGCGGAGTCGCTGCATGCGCGTCCTGCCACGGCGTGCGCGGTGAAGGATTGCCCGATCTGTTCCCTCGGCTGGCCGGCCAGCATGCACGGTACGTGGTGATGCAACTGCAGTACTTCCGCGCGGGGCGGCGCACCAGCGATCCGCGGGCGATGATGCGCGAGCTCGCAGCCCGCCTGTCCGACCGCGATATCGAGGCGGTGGCCGAGTATGTTGCGTCGCTCCGATGAAGCGGTCTATCTTCCACTCGAGGGAAACAGGAACACCTCATGAATAAAGCGTTTCCACCATCGCGCGGAGTGTTCAGCGCAACCATCGCCGCGACCGTCATCGTCGCGCTCGGTCTTTCGGTGGTCGCGACTGCACAGGCTCCCGCGTCCACGACCACGGCAGCACCTGCGTCCGCAGCATCGACGAGCGCCCCGGCGGCGGCCGCGGCTCTCAACAACGCACGTGCCAACTTTGCGCCGAACGATCCCCCCGGTGAATGGCGCAGTCAGGCGCGCGACTACGCGAACACGCGCTACAGCCCGCTCGACCAGATCACCACGGAGAACGTGGCGAAGCTCCGCGTAGCCTGGTCATTCTCCGATGGCACGCCGAACGGCCACGAAGCCGCACCGCTGGTGGTCGGCGACACGATGTACATCGTCACGCCGTTTCCGAATCTTGCCTACGCGCTCGACCTCTCCAAGCCGGGGGCGCCGATCAAATGGTCTTACGACCCGCGTCCGACGCCACTCGCCATCGGCAAAGCGTGCTGCGACTCCGTCAATCGCGGCGCCGTATACAGCGATGGCAAGCTGATCTACAACCTGCTGGACGTCCACACCATTGCGCTCGATGCGAAGACCGGCAAGGAGCTCTGGCGCACCAAGATGGGCGACGTGACGCGCGGCGAAACGATGACGATGGCGCCACTGGTCGTCGGCGACAAGGTCTATGTGGGGAACAGCGGCGGCGAGCTCGGCGTCTGGGGCTACCTGGCGGCGCTCGACGTGAAGACTGGCAAGGAGGTCTGGCGCGCGCGCAGCACCGGCTCCGATAACGACGTGCGAATCGGCGCCGATTTCAAGCCGTTCTATTCCTGGATGGTCGGCAAGGACCTCGGTCTGACCAGCTGGCCGGCGGGAATGTGGAAGACGGGCGCCGGCTCGGTGTGGGGTTGGGTGTCCTACGATCCCGAAACCAACCTGATCTTCTACGGCACCAGCAATCCGGGCCCGCGGGTGCCGGCGCAACGCCCCGGCTACAACTTGTGGACGAGCGCCATGTTCGCCCGCGACGCCACCACCGGCATGGCTAAATGGGCCTACCAGTTCACGCCGCACGATCAGTGGGATTACGACGGCGTCAACGAGAATGTGCTGCTCGAGGTGACGTTCCAGGGCCGTCCGCGCAAGGTGCTCGTGCATTTCGATCGCAATGCCTATGCGTACACCATCGACCGCACCACCGGAGAAGTGCTGGTCGCCGAGCCGTTCGCCTATCAGAACTGGTCGAGCGGGATCGACTTGAAAAGCGGCATGCCAAAAGTCATTCCTGAGATGCAGCCGAAACCGAACGTCAAGCTCTCCCGCGTGTGTCCCCCTGACATCGGCGGCAAGGACTGGGAGCCGGCCGCGTTCTCACCGCGCACCGGGCTGGTCTACGCGGGCATCTTCAACATCTGCATGGATGTCACGGACCACCCACAGTCGTACATTCCCGGGACCCCCTACGACGGAATGGAGATGAAGCGCTACTCGGCGCCCGGAGGCAACTGGGGCGAGTTCATGGCGTGGGATCCCGTCGCCGGCAAGAAGGCGTGGTCGATCAAGGAGCAGTTCATGACGATGAGCGGTGCGCTGGCGACCGCTGGCGATGTCGTCTTCTATGGCACCGTCGATGGCTGGTTCCGTGCGGTCGATGCGAGAAGCGGCAAGGTGCTGTGGTCGCAAAAATTGGGCTCCGGGATCATCGGCCAGCCGATGACGTACCTCGGACCGGACAAGCGGCAGTACGTCGCGATCTACTCCGGCGTCGGCGGCGCGGCGATGGTGAGCTCGTCCATGCCGGGGTTCCCGCCGCGCGGCGGCTCGCTGTACGTGTTCTCGATCGACGGCGATTCGCCGCACGGGGGCGCCGGCATGTTCACGACCGAGGGTCAGGCGCCGGCAGCGCGCCAGGACCACGGCATGGGTGGCAAGCCATGAACCCGCCGACGGTACTTCTTCGGATCGCGCTTATGGCGGTATTGGGAGTTACGGCACTCGCCGCCTGCGACAAACGCTTCAGCGGCGGCAGCACGGCCGGACCTCCGCGCCATGCCGAGCCCGGAATGGATGTGATCAATGCCATTCCGCTCGGCGACGTCGCCGGGGCGGCCGAGAGCACTCTCGCGACACAGGTGCCCAATCCCTACAGCGGCAATGCACAGGCGGTGCGCGAAGGACACGATCTCTATATCCGCATGAACTGCGCCGGCTGCCACGGCTATACCGCCAAGGGCGGCATGGGGCCCAATCTCACCGACGGCTACTGGCGCTACGGCGGCGTTCCGGTCGCGCTCTTCAAGTCGATCTACGAGGGCCGTCCGCAGGGCATGCCCGCCTGGAACCCGGCGTTGCCGCCGCAGGAGATCTGGAAGATCGTCGCCTATCTCGAATCGCTGGGCGGTACCTATCCGGCGAACGCGTTTCAGGCGTCGATCCAGGGCGATCGGCCAGGACAGAACGTCCCTGCCGAAGTCAAAGCAACCTTGCCGGCTGGAGCCGGCGCGACGAGCGGCCCGAAGCCCGAGGGCGCTTCGACGACCCCACCGAGCGTCGCTCCCAATCCTGACGTGAAGCCGCCGCCGGGCACCGGCCCATGAACGCGAGTCGCCTCACCACGGCCTTCGTTCTCTGCGCCGCGCCACTGGCCGCGCGCGCGGAGCCCTCGATGTCGTACCTCCGCACCTTCGGTCCGGCGGGTGACCCCGCCACCCGCCTGGGCTGGGGCCTGGGCATCGTCTCGATCGTGGTCACGCTGGTGATCACGCTGCTGCTCCTCGCCGCCATTCTGCGGCGCCGCGCACGACCCGCCGACCCGAGCGCGCTTGCGGTGGATCGCGACGAAGGCGGCATGGCCTGGGTGTACATCGGCGTCGGCGTTTCGACGGTGGTCCTGATCGGTTGCGCAGTGTGGACGATGTTCACGGTCGCGGCGGTCGCCATGCCGCTCAACGCGGCCGACCTGACACTGCAGGTGAACGCCTCGCAGTGGTGGTGGAGCGTGCGCTACAAGAGCGACGAGCCGGCACGCATCTTCACGACCGCGAACGAAATCCATATTCCCGTCGGCCGCCCGGTGCGCCTCGAGCTCAGCAGTCAGGACGTGATCCATTCGTTCTGGATCCCGCAGCTAGGCGGCAAGATGGACGTGATTCCGGGCCAGACCAACGCGATGTGGCTGCAGGCGGACCAGGCGGGCGTGTATCGCGGGCAATGCGGCGAATACTGCGGCGCGCAGCATGCCCACATGGCGATGTACGTGGTCGCCGATGCGCCGCAGGACTATCTCGCCTGGATGCGGGGGCAACTGCAGGATGCGGCGACGCCCACTTCGGAACCGGCGCGACGCGGCGCAGCGGCCTTCCTGTCGCACTGCGCTGCCTGCCATGCGGTGCGCGGAACGCCGGCCGGCGGAATCCTCGGCCCCGATCTGACGCACCTCATGAGCCGAAGCACGATCGCCGCCGGACTGCTTCCGAACACGCCCGGCAATCTCGCCGCATGGATCGCCGACTCGCAGGCGCTGAAGCCTGGCTCGCGCATGCCGACGCTCGCCCTTTCGGGCCCCGACCTGAGCGCCGTCGTGACTTACCTCGAAACCCTGCACTGAACGGAATGAACGTGGCCAACACCGACGCCCTGCGCATCCCCGTCATAGCGCGCCCCGCGGACGACTCGAGCATCGCGCCGCGTCTGCAGCGCATCTGGGAAACCCGCGCCGGCTGGATCGGTGCTCTGTCCTCGGTCGACCATAAAGCCATCGGCAAGCGCTACCTCGTCACGTCGTTCGTGTTCCTGATCCTCGGCGGTCTGGAGGCCGCGGTGATGCGCGCGCAGCTTGCGCAGCCGAACCAAACCTTGCTCTCGCCGGAGCAATACAACCAGCTGTTCACGATGCACGGCGTCACCATGATCTTCCTCTACGCATTGCCGGTGCTGTCCGGGTTCAGCAATTTTCTCTGGCCACTCCTGCTCGGTTCGCGCGATATGGCGTTCCCGCGGCTCAATGCGTTCTCGTACTGGGTGTTCCTGTTCTCCGGCGTCTTCCTGTACGGCAGCTTTCCACTGGGCAAGGCACCCGATGCCGGTTGGTTCAACTATGTTCCGTATTCGTCGCTCCCCTTCAACCCGGGCATCAACATCGATCTGTACGCGCTCGGCATGGTCATGCTCGGTGTGTCGACCACGGTCGGCTCGATCAACTTCATCGTCACACTGATCCGCACCCGCGCCCCGGGCATGTCGATCAACCGGGTGCCGATCCTGATCTGGGGAACACTGACCGCATCGGTCGGGAATGTGTTCGCGGTGCCCGCGGTGAGTCTCGCCTTCCTGATGCTGTGGATGGATCGGCGTTTCGGCATGCACTTCTTCGACGTCGCCGGCGGCGGACAACCGCTGCTGTGGCAGCACCTGTTCTGGATGTTCGGCCACCCTTGGGTCTACGCGATCGTGTTGCCGGCAATGGGCATCGTCTCGGACGGTCTCCCGACATTTTGCCGCCGTCCGTTGGTCGGCTACACCGCGGTCGCCCTCGCCACCGTGACGACGATGGTGCTCGGTTTCGGCGTCTGGGTTCATCACATGTTCGCGACCGGCCTGCCACCGTTGTCGCTGTCGTTCTTCAGTGCCTCGAGCTTTGTGATCGTCATTCCCAGCGCGGTTGCAGTATTCGCGTGGCTGGCGACGATCTGGACCGGGCGACCTCAATTCACAACGGCGTTCCTGTTTTTTGCCGGCTTCGTAATCGTGTTCGTCATCGGCGGGGTCTCGGGCTTCATGACGGCGGCGGTGCCGGTCGACACTCAGCTCACCGACACCTACTTCGTGGTGGCCCATCTTCATTACGTGCTCATCGGCATCAACGTATTTCCAGTGGTGGGCGGCATCTACTACTGGTTTCCGAAGTTCACCGGGCGGATGATGAGCGAGCGTCTCGGCAAGTGGAACTTCTGGATCATGTTCATCGGTTTCAACGTCGGCTTCTTCCCGATGCACATCCTCGGGCTGCTCGGCATGCCGCGACGCATCTACACCTACCCGTCGGGGCTCGGGTGGGGACCACTGAACCTCGTGGTCACGCTGGGCGCCTACCTCTTCGCATTCGGCGTGCTGCTCTTTTTCGTCAACGTCTGGCGAAGCCTCCGTCACGGCGAGCGCGCCGGCGCCAATCCATGGAACGGACCTTCGCTCGAATGGGCCGCTGCCTCGCCACCGCCGCCTTACAACTTTGCCGTGATTCCCACGGTCGCCAGCCGCTATCCGCTCTGGGAGAGCCGCATGCAGGGCCACAGCGGCGACAGCTCGACGGCCGAAGGTTTCCTGCTCGACGACGGTCGAGAGACGATCGGCACGACGGCGCTCGACGCCGTCCCCGACGTGATTCTGCGCATGCCCGGGGATTCGCTCGCGCCACTCCTGCTGTCGATCGCGTTGGCGATCGTTTTCGTGGGCATGCTGATGCATTCATGGTGGATCTTCGGCATTGCGCTCTTCGCGTCGTTGGTGGCGACGATCGTGTGGCTGTGGCCCGAAGCGAAACTGGGGCAGACGATGGATATCGTCCATGCCTGACGCAGACGCTCTCTATCGCGGCGAAGCGCTGCCGGTCGGCAGCAAGGGCCGCTTGTCGTCGGGCTGGTGGGGCATGATCGCGCTGATCGCGACCGAGGCCGCGCTGTTTGCCTACCTGCTCTTCAGCTACTTTTACATTGCCGCGCAGGGGATCGGGGCGTGGCCCCCCGAAGGGCCGCCGAAGCTCGACCTCGCCATTCCGGGCACGATCGTGCTGCTGGCGGGAAGCGTCACCATGTGGTGGGGCGAGAAAGGAATCCGCGCCGGCAAGCAGGGCCAGCTCCTGATCGGTCTCGCCGCCTCGATGCTGCTCGGCCTTGCGTTCGTCGGGCTGGAAGGCTATGAATGGAGCCGCAAGGATTTCACGCCGGCATCGCACGCCTACGGTTCGCTCTACTTCACCGTGACCGGCTTCCACCTGACGCATGTCCTCGTCGGCGTCGTGATATTGCTCATGCTTTTCGTCTGGAGCTTCCTCGGCTACTTCGGCGTGCGGCGCCACTCCACGATCGCCATCGGGGTGATGTACTGGCACTTCGTCACCGCGGTGTGGGTTGCCGTCTTCCTGACCTTCTACGTCTCTCCTTATCTCGTGCGATGAATGCTGCCGCCGACGCCGCCCCACGACGGCAACCGCACCCGTCGCCGCATCGCCACCGTGTCGGCCGATGGACGACTTGGTTCGCCATCGTCGGCGCTCCACTCGCCTGGAATCTGCAGTTGCTCATCAACTCGACTCTCGTGAGCCACGCCTGCTACCCGCACGATGTGCCACTGGCCACGCCGCTGTGGCCGCACCTCAGGATCGTTTGCACCTCGGTCGAGGTCGTGGCGCTCGCGATCTGCATTGCAGCCGGCATCGCGGGGTGGCGCAACTGGTCGCGTAGC
>JALYXY010000150.1 GCA_030946875.1 Pseudomonadota bacterium
GCGCAGCGGACCGGCATGACGAAGATCGGTATCGTCGGCAGCGAGCAGTTCATCGAGCGGTAGCGGTTCACGCCACGCCACGGAGTCGTCATGGATTTCGCACGCACACAACGCGATCCGAAGCGTCATCTCATCGGATTTACGTTCGTCATCGTCTTTCACGCGTTGCTGATCTACGGGCTGCTGTCGGGGCTCGCACGCAAGGCCGTTGAAGTCGTGAAGAAGCCGGTGTCGGCGACGATCGTGGAGGAGCTCAAGAAGCCGCCCCCCCCGCCGCCACCGCCGCCCCCCAAGAAGATCGAACCCCCGCCGCGCGTGCCGCCGCCGATCCAGCAGCCGTACGTGCCGCCGCCGGACATACCGGTGCGGCCGCCGGTGATCGAGGCGCCGACGATCACCGCCGTGACGCCGACAGTGCCGGTCGAGCCGTACGTGATCGCCCCGCCGGCACCGCCGCAGGTGGTGGTAGCCCCGCCTGCGCCACCTGCGCCCCCTGCGCCGCCACCACCAAAGCCGGCCGTGCGCCGCGGCGTGACGCCGATCTCACGGGAGGAGCCGATCTATCCGCGTCAAGCCATTCGGGCAGGCATCGAACGGGGCCGTGTGGTCGCTCGCCTCAATATCGACGAGCAGGGTAACGTCACGTCAGTCACCGTCGTCGCGGCGGAACCGCGACGTGGCGTGTTCGATCAGGCCGTGATCGACGCTCTCAAGCAGTGGAAATTCCAGGCCGAAGGCGAGAAGTACACCGCGGAGATCGAGGTCAACTTCACGCTCAAGGACTAGCCGCGATACCGGGGCCGGATGACTCCGGCCTCGTGTGGTTCGGCTCGTCGAAGGACTCGCCGCGAGCGGACCCCGATGGCCGGCGTGACTTTGGCCGTCGAGTCGTTCGGTTATTGATCGTGTCGCAACGCGTAGAGCGTGCCGGCCCAGCTGAGGCCCGCGATTCCCAGAATGCCGGCACCGATATCGCGCAACGAGAAATGCTGCGCGAAGAGAATGCGCAACGCGTCCTGCGCCACATCGGTGATTGCGCCAGGCAGCGCGACGGCGATGCCAAGGCCCGCAACGGCCCATACGGCGGCCAGCGCCGGCTTGCGCCATGCAGGCAAGGCGGCCGGGGCGGGAATCGCATCCATGACGCGCGCCGTGAATCCCTCATCAGCCACGTAATCGCCACGATGCGCCTCGCCATCCGTGCGCAGCAGCGACTCCAGCCAACTGTCGTCGGCAGAGATTACGGTGTTGGAATCGTCAGTCATTGTAGCTCCGGAGACCATGCCGCAAGGCTCGTCTTGAGCTTCTGCTTCGCTCGCAAAATGTGCGTCTTGACGGTTCCCACGGGGCAGCCCAGCACGTAGGCGGCTTCCTCGTGCGACAGGTCGTTATGGTAGCAGTGCACGATGGCCGCGCGCTCGCCATCGGACAAAAGGGCGAGCGCGCGGTCCATGTCGATTGAAAGCGTCGCTGCGCGCGCGTGATCGGGCGCGCTCGCCTCGTCCACCTCGTGCTTCGCCCCGTCTTCGGCGACGGCGTTCGTATCATCGCCGAGCAGCTCCTCGGTGCGCTTGCGAAGGTGAGCGAAGAAGGCGTTGGTCGCGATGCGATACAGCCACGTCGAGAACTTCGCTTCCTGGCGGAACGTTCCAAGGTTGCGATAGGCGAGAAGAAAGGTTTCCTGGGCGAGGTCGTCGGCGAGCGCCTGATTGCCCCCGGAGAGTCGTCGCAGCAGTGCGCGCACCGCGGACTGATGGCGTCGTACGAGTTCGGAGAAGGCATGGCGGTCGTTATGGACGACGGCGCGCGCAATGAGCTGCGCATCCGTGACAGCAGGTTCTCCCATCGGCTGTGCATCAGAGGTTCATGAGTGGAGGTGAGTGCTTCACACGCCTGGGCCGGTGGTGCTGGTCGATGCGGTCGCGAATTGGCGGGTCTCGTAGTACCAGAGTGCGCCGTACGCGATGCCGATGAAAAGCAGGATGAGACCCACAGCGCCCGGCGCGCCTTCCTCGATCCACTCATGCACCGTGAACGCGAGACCGAGTGCGCCCAGCAGAGCGCCCTTGCGCAGGTCCGCCGAGACCGCTTTCATCCGCACCTGCCGGGCCTGGTCGATCAGCGACGGCATGTTTGGGCTCGCCCTCATGCCAGGTTCGGTGAGGGTCGGCGGGAGCTGACCCGCGCTGAGCGCTTGCATCGCCTCCGGGGTCGGCACGACGCCGCGCTCGGCCAGCTTCAGCATCGTCTCGTTCAAAAGGCGTGCCTTGCGAAAGCGGTAGCCGATTACCAGGGCCACGAGCAGAACGGGGGACAGGAACATGATCGCGACGACGGCCACCACCATGCCGGCGAGATCTGGCTCCGCGCGGATGAAATCATCGACGGACTTGTATTCGCGATCTGCCCCAAGGCCCAGAACGCGCACCCGCTTGCCGCCCTTGTCGACCACGATCGCGTGCTGATCCGAATCGCGCTCCACGTCCTCTTTGGATTCGGGTGCTCGTGGCGCTGCAGTGACGTCCCCTGGAGCATCAGGGGCAATGGCTGCCGCCGAGCTTCTTGCGGTAGGCGCTGAACCGCCCGCTGGTTGAGCGCCGGCGTAGGGAGCGCGCAGGCTTGCCGCAAGGACGAGCGCGACGACCAGCGCGGATGCGAGCACGACACGACGCAGAGCGGGGGGTGAGGCGGGCATTATCGATTTCTCCAAGGGTTCCTCGCCGTTGGATGCGTCGTGCAACTGTTTTGGATTCGCGCGGCTCGGGATTTGTGTCGCATACGCGGCTCGCCGTAGAGCTGCAGGAGCACGGTGCGGCCTTGTTGACGGTCGCTGCCGGCGACCTGCTCGCGCTGAAAGTGCGTTATTATTCCTGAAACGCGGCGGCGGCTGCAAACAGGGGCCGCGCGACCTATAAGAGCAGTTTTTCTGCTTCCAGCATATTCCTGCGCCCGTGCGCGCAGATTCGCCCCCGACCGCATCGCGTGACGCTTCTCCATCTTCTGTTCCGCTGCGCGCGGCTTGCCTGCGTCAGCGCTGCAACGTTGCTCCTTCTCGCCATGCCTGCTCACGCAGCCTCCGGCAGCGTTGCGACGGGCGACGACACGGTCACGCTCAACTTCGTCAACGCCGACATCGACGCGGTGGTGAAGGCGGTGAGCGAGATCACGGGGCGCAACTTCGTGATCGATCCGAAGGTGAAGGGTGTCGTCAACATCGTGTCCGCGCGACCCGTGCCGCGCAGCCTCGTGTACCCGACGCTTCTTTCCGCGCTGCGACTGCAGGGATTCACTGCGGTCGAGTCGGACGGGCTTGTGAAGATCGTTCCCGAGGCAGACGCCAAGCAGCAGGGCGGTCCCGTCGTGAGCGGGCGGGTCGCAACGGGCGGCGATCGGCTCCTCACGCAAGTCATCACGCTGCGCTACGAGTCGGCAACCCAGATGGTCGCGGTGCTGCGGCCGCTCATCACGCCCAACAACACGATCGCGGCGTTCCCCGCGGCCAACGCGCTCGTCATCACCGATTACGCGGACAACCTGCGGCGCATCGAACGCATCATCGCTTCGCTCGATCAGCCACCCTCGGGCGAGACCATCATCGTTCCGGTGCGTTTCGCCTCCGCCCTCGATCTCGTGCCGCTCCTCAATCGGCTGCTCGTGGAGCCCTCGGGCGCGGTGGCACCTGGCGCCGCGGCAGACACACAGCAGCGCATGGCCCTCGTGGCCGACCCGCGCTCGAACAGCGTGCTGATCAGGGCGGACAACCCGACGCGTGCCGCGCGCGCCCGCGCCCTCATCGAGCAGCTCGACATACCCGGGCGCGTAGGCGGCAACATCTTCATCATCTATTTGCGAAACGCCGATGCGACGAGGGTCGCGCAGACGCTGCGCGCGCTTCTCAACGGCGGCGAGTCCGCACCGCAAAGCGGAGTGTCGGGCCTGCAACCTGTCGCGACCGGAACTGCAAGCGGCCTCACCACGGGACAGGCCGGAGGCACGACCGCGCCGATGCTCGGGTCCGCATCGCCTGCGCCAGCCGGCGCCTTCAACGCCGCCGGCGCAACGATCCAGGCGGACACGGCCAACAACGCCCTGCTCATTGCCGCGCCCGAGCCCATTTACAACAACCTGCGCGCGGTGATCGAAAAGCTCGACATCCGTCGTGCGCAGGTGTTCGTCGAAGCGCTGATCGTCGAGGTCAATGCCGACAAGGCCGCGGAGTTCGGCATCCAGTGGCAGTACCTCGCCAACGGATCGCTCAACGGCAACAGCACGAGCGTGGTCGGCGGCACGAATTTCGGCACACGCGGCGGCGGCACCAACATCATCGACGCCTCCGCGAGCCTGACCAGTCTCGCGCCCGGGCTCAATCTCGGTGTGGTGCGTGGATCGGTGACGGTTCCAGGACTGGGCACGATCACCAATCTCGCTCTGCTGGCCCGCGCGCTCGAGACCGAGGCAAGTGCCAACATCCTGTCGACACCGACTCTCCTCACCCTGGACAACGAGGAAGCGAAGATCGTGGTCGGGCAGAACGTGCCGTTCATCACGGGCCAGTACGCGACCACGGGCAACGTCACGGGCGTTGCGCCGTTTCAAACGATCGAACGCCGCGACGTGGGGCTCACGCTTCGCGTCAAGCCGCAGATCACCGAAGGCGGCAGCGTGCGTCTCGTGCTGTACCAGGAAGTCTCGCGCGTCGACGACAAGACCAATCCCGCCGGCATCATCACTAACAAGCGTTCGCTCGAATCGTCCGTGATCGTCGACGACAATCAGATCGTGGTGCTGGGGGGCCTCATCCAGGACAGCTTCAGCGACGGTACCGACAAGGTCCCGCTGCTGGGCGACGTGCCCTTTTTCGGTCAGCTCTTCCGCTACGACAATCGCAAGCGCAGCAAGACCAACCTGATGGTGTTCCTCAAACCCACGGTGGTGCGAAGCGGCGCCACGGCTGCGAGCCTGACCACCGACCGTTACGAATACCTGATGGGCGAGCAGGAGCGGCTGCGCCCGGCCGAGCGCTTCTTCTGGCGCGACTTATCGACGCCGCAGCTGCCGCCGCTATCGCCGACTGGGGCGTCGCCGGCGCCCGCGGCCTCGAACATGGTGCCCGGCGCGGCGAGCACGGCACCGCTCGTCACCACACCAGCCCCGGTGGGATCGGCGGGCGGCGCACCGGCTTCGCGCTGATGGCCACCGCGTTCGCGTCGTCCCCGGCGGGCAGCGCTTCGCTTGCCTCACGCATCCCGTACACGTTCGCGCGGATGCACGGCGTATTGCCGCTCACCGAGGATGCCGACTCGATCGTCGTGCTCACGCGACCCGACGCCACGTTGACGGGACTCGCAGAGCTCAAGCGGGTATTGCAGCGTCCGCTCACCACCCGCGCCGTGGACCCCGAGCGCTTTGCGACTGAGCTTGCGCGCGCGTACAACGTCGCGGGAGCCGATCCACCGGATCTCGCCAACGATATCGCACGCGGCGGCGATCTCGCGCGCCTCATGCAGGAGCTGCCTGAAGCCGACGACCTGCTCGATTCGGACTCCGCGGCCCCGGTCGTCCGGATGGTGAATGCGCTCCTCCTGCAAGCGGTTCGCGAGCGCGCATCCGACGTGCACTTCGAGCCCTACGAAACGCGCTCGGTGGTGCGCTTCCGTGTCGACGGCGTGTTGCGTGACGTGATCGAGCCGCCGCGGGCGTTGCATGGCGCGCTCGTTTCGCGCGTCAAGATCATGGCAAGCCTCGACATCGCCGAGAAGCGCCTTCCGCAGGATGGCCGGATTGCACTGAAGCTCGGTGACAAGGCGGTCGATGTACGCGTATCGACCCTGCCCACCTCTCCCGGTGAGCGCGTGGTGCTGCGGCTGCTCGACAAGGACAGCGCCCAGCTCGATCTCGCCACGCTCGGCATGAGCGAGGCGACGCTCGCGCAAATCGATGGCCTCATTCGCGAGCCTCACGGCATCGTGCTCGTCACCGGTCCGACCGGATCGGGCAAGACCACCACGCTTTATGCGGCCCTCTCGCGTCTCGACCGGCGTGGCGCCAACATGATGACCGTGGAGGACCCCGTCGAGTACGCGCTCGACGGCGTCGGGCAGACGCAGGTCAATCCCCGTATCGATCTCACGTTCGCGCGGGCCCTGCGCGCAATTCTGCGGCAGGACCCCGACGTCATCATGATCGGCGAGATTCGCGACCTCGAGACGGCGCAGATCGCCGTCCAGGCATCGCTCACGGGGCACCTCGTGCTCGCGACCTTGCACACCAACGACGCTGCGAGCGCCGTCACGCGACTCGCCGACATGGGCGTCGAGCCGTATCTTCTCGCCTCGAGCGTGCTCGGTGTCCTCGCCCAGCGCCTCGTGCGCACGCTGTGCCCGGCGTGCCGCGTCTCATCGGCCGCGGTCGGTGCCGAAACATCGCTCCTGCGCGAGCTCGGTCTCGACGCCGACACGCCGCTCTCGAGCGCGCAAGGATGTGCGCAGTGCAACGGTGCGGGCTATCGCGGGCGCACCGGCATCTACGAGCTCCTCATGGTCGACGAGCCGGTGCGGCGGTTGATTCATGACCAGGCCGCCGAGCACGTGCTGCGTGCGGCTGCGGTCGAGCGCGGCATGCTGCCCTTGCGGCGCGACGGTGCGCGGTGGGTGGCTGCCGGCGTCACCTCGCTGGCCGAGCTCGTGCGCGTGACGCGCGAAGCCTGAAGCGCGGATCAGCGCCTCGGCGATGCCGGCCTTTCGCTACGAAGCGGTCGATGCGCAGGGACGACTGAAGCGCGGATCCGTCGACGCGGACACCGCGCGCACGGTGCGCGATCAACTGCGCGCGCAGGGCTGGTTTCCAACCGCTGTCGACGCGACGCCCGCCAACGATCCTGCGCACGTCGAGCGTTCGACGCTGCCCCCATGGCTCGTCGCCCTCGCCACACGGCAGCTTGCAACGCTCGTGCGCTCGGGCATGCCGCTCGACCAGGCGCTCGGAGCGGTTGCCGAACAGGCCGACGAGCCGCGCCTCGCGCGTGTGATGGTGTCGTTGCGCACGCAGGTGGAGGAGGGCGAATCTCTCGCCACGGCCTTGTCGCGCTGGCCGCGGGCGTTCAGCAGTCTGTACCGCGGGCTCGTGCGCGTCGCTGCCGAGACCGGCCGCCTGGCCGACGTGTTGAGCCGCCTCGCGGATTACCTCGATGCGCGCGAGGCTCTGAAGCAGCGCTTCACGCTTGCGCTCATCTATCCTGCGCTGGTGACGGCGGTAGCCCTCGGCGTGATCCTGGTGCTGCTGACGTACGTCGTGCCACAGGTCGTGTCGGTGTATCAGCAAAGCCGGCAGACACTGCCGTGGCTCACGCGGGCGCTGATTGCGTTGAGCGGCTTCTTTCGCGCGACGGGCTGGGTATGGATCACCGGCGCAGGCGCGGCGATCATTGGCTTCGCGCTCGCCAACCGGCGGCCTGC
Source organism: Pseudomonadota bacterium (assembly GCA_030946875.1). Taxonomy (GTDB): domain Bacteria; phylum Pseudomonadota; class Gammaproteobacteria; order Burkholderiales; family Casimicrobiaceae; genus CAIWHR01. The sequence continues at coordinate 7,455 of JALYXY010000150.1, forward strand.
CTTCCGCGCCGCATGGCACCGCATGCTGTTGCGGATGCCATTCGCGTCGCGCCTGATCGTTGCCATCGACACGGCGCGGTTCTCGAGCACGCTTGCGATCCTGGTCGCGAGCGGTGCGCCTTTGCTGCGCGCACTGGACGCCGCCGCCGAGGTCGTATGGTCCTTGCCGATACGGCAGGCCGCGCAAGGTGCGACGCTCCTCGTGCGCGAGGGCGTAACGCTCGCACGTGCGCTGCGAGAGCATGGCGTCTTCCCTCCGGTGCTCGTGCACCTCGTTGCGAACGGCGAGGCGAGTGGTCAGCTCTCCGCAATGCTCGAACGCGCGGCGGAGGAACTCGAGCGCGAGGCAGAGCGTCGACTGACATGGTTCGCGGCGCTGCTTCAACCGGCGCTGATCGTGCTCATGGGCGCGATCGTGCTCGTGCTCGTGCTCGCCGTGATGCTGCCGATCGTTTCGATGAATCAGCTCGTTCGATGAGGATCTCATGGAACAGAAGATAGACAGTTCGTTCCGCCGCCGCGTGCTCGTGATGCTCGCTTCATGTGCGCTCGCCACGATTGTCGCGCACGCGTCTGCTGCAACGGGCCCTCAGGCGCGCCTCAACGATGGATCCGCCCTGCCCGAGCGATTCGACGCAGCACGCGATGCCGCTGCGGACCTCGCGTCCGCGGTCGCGCTCGCCCGGCGCACCCAGCGCCGCGTGATCGTTGACGTCGGCGGCGAATGGTGCACGTGGTGTCACATCATGGATCGGTTCTTCGCGGGCCACCCGGACCTCACGGCACTGCGGGATCGCCATTACGTCTGGCTCAAGGTCAACTATTCGAAGGAGAACCCCAACCGGGTGCTTCTCGAGCGGTGGCCGAAAGTCGCGGGCTATCCGCACCTTTTCGTGCTCGATGCACGCGGTGAGCTCGTGCATTCACAGGACACGAGTGTGCTGGAGAGCGGCCAGAGCTATAGCGAGGACGCGATCCGGCGCTTTCTCCTGAGGTTCGCCACACCCACTGCGTCCTGAGGGGCGCTCTGCCTCAGTGCGACGCGCTCGTGCGTTTCATTCGGCGGCGCGCGTGCGCTGCCGGTCGAGTGCCCAGCCCACGTGCTCGCGTACGAGCGCGGACGGATGTTGCGCGCGACTCTGCAATGCGGTGATGATTTCGGGCGAGGAGGGTGCGTTGCCAAGAGCCACCGCAATGTTGCGCAGCCAGCGTTCGTGCCCGATGCGGCGGATCGCGCTCCCTTCAGTGCGTTGCCTGAATTCAGGCTCGCTCCACCCGAAGAGCCAGACGAGCTTCGCATCGTCGAGGCCCTCACGCACGGCAAAGTCCCGGTCTGCGGCCGCGCGTGCGAATCGGTTCCACGGACATACGAGCTGACAGTCGTCGCACCCATACACGCGGTTGCCCATGAGCGGGCGCAGTGCTTCCGGAATGGAGCCCTCGTGCTCGATGGTGAGATAGGAGATGCACCGTCGCGCATCGAGCTCGTAGGGAGCGACGATGGCGCCGGTGGGACAGACGTCGATACATTTCGTACAGGTGCCGCAATGCGCCGCCTTGGTGGGCGAGATGGGAAGCGGCAGGTCTGTATAGATCTCACCCAGGAAGAACCACGATCCGCGCTCCCGCGAGATGAGGAGCGTGTGCTTGCCGCGCCATCCCAGGCCGGCATTTGCCGCGAGCGCGACCTCCATGACCGGCGCGCTGTCGGTGAACACGCGGTATCCGAAATCGCCGACCTCTTCGCCGATGCGGTCCGCGAGTCGCTGCAGCTTCTTGCGCAGCACCTTGTGATAGTCGCGGCCGAGCGCATATCGCGACACGTAGGCACGATCCGGTGAGTCGAGCACCGCTGCGGCATCGCGCGCCTCGCCCGGCCAGTAATCGAGGCTCGCCGAGATGACTCGGATGGTGCCGGCGACGAGCTCGCCGGGACGGCTTCGGCGTGAACCGTGGCGAGCCATATAATCCATGTCGCCGTGACGGCCCGCGTCGAGCCAGCGCATGAGGCGTTCTTCCTCATTCGATAGCTCGATGCCTGCGATGCCGACCTCGGCGAATCCGAGCTCGCGCCCCCATCGCCCGATGTCGTCGGCCAAGGCGCGGAAGTCGCGCGCGGGCGGCGTGTCCATCCGGTCCTGCATGAACTCAAGAGCCTCGCAAGTCGATTGGCCGCAACAGATCCACGAAGCTCCGTTGCGCGAGGGTCGGTGCACGGTGACGCACGTCGATGCCATGCTCGGCGTGGGCGCAGCGATGGCATCGTGTCTCGCCGGCGGAATGGTGATCACCCTCTCCGGGGATCTCGGAGCCGGCAAGACGACTCTGGTGCGGGGACTGTTGCGCGGGCTCGGCTGGGCTGGCCCCGTGAAGAGTCCGACGTATACGTTGGTTGAACATTACGCGTTGTCGAGCTTATACTGTTATCACTTTGATTTTTATCGGCTCGATGATCCCCATGAATGGGAAAACGCCGGCTTTGCCGATTACTTCTCACCCGCTGCAGCCTGCCTGGTCGAATGGCCGGAGCGGGCCCGGGGCTATCTGCCGACCCCGGACCTGGCGCTCGAGCTCGCCTACGCGTGTCGTGACAGCAACGCGCGCGACCTGCAGCTGCGTGCCTACTCCGTTGCTGGCGAGCGATGCCTGAACGCCGCGCTCGCGGCGCCGAGCTGATTGGGGTCTCCATCGAGCGCCGTCGCGCGCTCCGTTGGCTCGCAGCACCTGCGCTCATCTGGCATGCGCATGCCGTTGCAGTTCCGGGACTCGTCGCCACGAGCCAGGGTCGCATCGGGTCGGCGCGATTGTGGCCCTCGCCCGAATATACGCGAGTGATCCTGGAGGGCCCCGCACCGATCGCGCATGAGCTGTCGATGCTCAAGGATCCCGAGCGCGTCATTCTCGACATCGCGGGCGCGGACATTTCGAGCGAGCTCGCGCAGCTCCCATCGAGGGTGCAGCCTGGTGATCCCTACGTGGCCGCGATCCGCTTCGGGCGCAAGCCTCCCGATATCGTTCGCGTGGTCATCGAGCTCAAGCAAGCCACGACGCCCCAGCTCTTTGCGCTGCCGCCGGTGGCGACGTTCGCGCATCGTCTCGTTCTCGATCTCTATCCGGTGAATCCTGTGGATCCGTTGATGGCGCTCCTCGACGAGAACCGCGCAGCATCGAGGGAGGAGCGCCATGCGTCCGTATCGCGTGAGGTTGCGCCCCCCGCGAGCACCTCGAAACAGCGCCGGCGGATCACCATCGCGCTCGATCCCGGGCATGGCGGCGAGGATCCGGGTGCCGTCGGTCGTCGCGGCACGTGCGAAAAGGACGTGGTGCTGTCGATTGCGCGCAAGCTGAAGCGGCTCATCGACGCCGATCCTACGATGCGCGCGGTACTGACGCGCGACGACGACTACTTCGTGCCGCTTGCCTCGCGCGTGCAAAAGGCGCGGCATGTCGAAGCGGATCTTTTCGTGTCGATCCACGCCGACGCGTTCACCGAATCGAGCGCGCGGGGCTCCTCCGTGTTCGCCCTGTCCGAGCACGGCGCGACGAGCGCGGCGGCCAAGTGGCTTGCGCGACGCGAGAATGGCGCGGATTTGATCGGCGGCGTGAACCTCGGAGTGCGCGATCCGCTCCTGGCGCGGACGTTGCTCGACCTGTCGCAGACAGCCCAGATCTCCGACAGTCTCAAGGTCGGCCGACAGGTGCTCGACGGCATCGGCATGGTCAATCCCTTGCACAAGCCATTCGTCGAGCAGGCGGGTTTCGCGGTGCTGAAGGCGCCGGACATTCCGTCGATCCTGGTGGAGACTGCGTTCATCTCCAACCCGGAGGAAGAGCAGAAGCTCCGCAGTGATCACCACCAGCTCCGTTTCGCCGAATCCATGCACGACGGCATTCGTCGTTATTTCTCCAAAAATCCTCCGCTCGCACGCGTCAGGAGTGGCACGGGTTAAGCGGGTGTGACCGCGTTGATGGGCGGCCGTTTAGCATGACACGCTTGCATGGATTGGCGTGTGCGTCGGACGCCATGATCCGCGTTGCGCATCGCCCGAGCGCATTCATTCGCCCGGCCCACGTGCACCTTTCACACTCGCGCGAATCCATTTCGCACCTCCCCCGTAGCCCCCGCGTCAGTCATCGACCCGTCCGATCGAGGGTCCTGCACCGGTCGTCACACGCTCATCGATCACGGCCGCGGGCGCATGCACGCTCATGGAGTTCTCCCGAATGAAGCGCACCCCTCCGTTCATGTTCGCGACCGGCATCGAGAACAGTGCGCCCACCATCAATCAGGGCCGCACACGCGTCGACGAGATGGAGAAGTGCGGCTTCTACAAGCATTGGCGCACTGACTTTCAGCTGGTCGAGGATCTCGGCATCACGTTCCTGCGCTATGGCCCACAGATACACACGACCTACGTCGGTCCGGACCGCTACGACTGGGGTTTCGCGGACGATACGATGAATGAGATTTTCCGGCGCGACATCACGCCGATCGTCGATCTCTGTCATTTCGGGGTGCCCGACTGGGTGGGCAACTTCCAGAACCCTGACTTTCCAGATCTCTTCGAGACATACGCGCGCGTGTTCGCGCAGCGATACCCATGGGTGCAGCTCTATACACCGATCAACGAGATGTACATCTGCTCGCTGTTTTCGGCGCGCTTCGGCTGGTGGAACGAGCAGCTCGCTGACGACACCTCATACGTCACGTCGTTGAAGCACATCGTGAAAGCGAACGTGCTCGCGATGAAGGCCATCCTGGAGGTGCGGCCGGATGCGATCTTCGTGCAGAGCGAGTCCTCGGAATACTTCCACGCCGCCGATCCCAGCGCCATCCGGCCCGCGGAGATCCTGAACGAGCGGCGGTTTCTCTCGCTCGATCTCAACTACGGCATCCGCGTGTCATCCGAGATGTACGAGTATCTGCTGGACAACGGAATGTCGCGCGAGGAGTACCACTTCTTCCTCGAGCATCGCCTGAAGCACCATTGCATCATGGGCAACGACTACTACGTCACGAACGAGCATCGCGTCGCGGCCGACGGCAGCAGCGGCCCGGCAGGGGAGGTGTTCGGGTACGCGGAGATCACGCGTCAGTATCACCGGCGCTACAACCTGCCCGTGATGCACACCGAGACCAACTTCAAGGAAGGCGGGCACGGCGACGAGGCCGTGTTCTGGCTCTGGAAGCAGTGGGCGAACGTGCTGCGTATCCGTAACGACGGCGTGCCGATGGTGGGCTTCACGTGGTACTCGCTCATCGACCAGGTGGACTGGGACACCGCGCTGCGGGAGAACAACGGCACCGTCAATCCGCTGGGGCTGTTCGATCTCGATCGCAAGATCCGCCCAGTCGGTGAGGCCTACCAGAAGCTGATGATGGATTGGCAGTACATCCTGCCGACCTCCAGCGTGTGCCTGCGGGTGCCGGTAGTGCGCCCGAGCGAGTCGGCGCTCATCGACCCCAAGCATGCTGCCATTGCCGGAAATCGTGGCCGCCGTCGCGCCGCATTGACCAACGTGCCGGACGGTCATGGCTGATCAGCGCTTCGCGGGCCGCGTCGCGCTCGTCACGGGCGCGGCAAGCGGCATCGGTCTCGCCACCGCGCTGCGCTTCGGCGCTGAAGGCGCTCGCGTGGTCGTCGTCGACCTGGACGCCGCGAAAGCCTCCGCGGCCGCGGAGAGCGCTCGCGGCAGCGGAGCGCCGGCCGCGTTGGGCGTTGCCTGCGATGTGGCCAACGAGCAGCAGGTGGTTGCGGCCGTCGATGCGACCCTCGCCCAGTTCGGCCGCATCGACGTGATCGTCAACAACGCCGCGAGGATGAACTTTCGCCCGCTGGCGGAGCAGACGCGCGCCGACTGGCTGGCGATCCTCGAAGTGAACCTGCTCGGCGCGTTCTATTTCATGCGTGCCGGGTTCCAGCACATGGACACGGGTGGCGCGATCGTCAACGTTGCGAGCGTGCATGCCTTTGCCACGAGCGCACTCGTCGCGCCGTATGCGGCTTCCAAGGCGGCACTCCTGTCGCTCACGCGCAGCGGGGGCATCGAGGGAGCGGCGCTAGGGCTGCGCGTGAACGCTGTGATCCCGGGCGCCATCGACACGCCGATGCTGTGGAGCAATCCCAACGTGCAGTCGGGCGCGGAAAAAATCGACATGGCGGATGTCGGCAAGCCGGAGGACGTCGCGGCCGCCGTTGCATTTCTCGCCTCCGACGAAGCGCGCTTCATCCAGGGCAGCGCATTGCGCGTCGACGGGGGACGCCTCGACCGTCTGTAGCCGCGCCTCGTCGCAGCCGCTGTAGAATACGCCGCCATGGTGCGGTTCTTCGCCCTCTTTCTTGTCGTTCAGGCACTGCTCTTCGGTGCCGAATTGACCCCTTGGGCACAGACCTACTTCGTCGAGCCCTGGACCAACAGCCTTGCCACGGTGAGCGCGTGGCTCGTCACGCTGTTCGATCAAAACGTCGTGGCAGTCGGCAAGGTGCTGCGCAGCACCGCGAACGGATTCGCCGTTTCGATCGAGTCCGGCTGCAACGGCGTGGAGGCGTCGATCGTTCTCGTCGCCGCTGTGCTTGCATTCCCTGCGCCCTGGCGTCACAAGCTGATCGGGCTCCTCGCGGGGATCTTCGCCGTGCAGGGGCTCAACATCGTGCGGGTGATCAGCCTGTTCTATATCGGTCAGTGGAACCTGCATGCGTTCGAGTGGGCGCATCTGTACGTGTGGCAGGCGCTCATCATGCTGGACGTGCTGATCGTGTGGCTGGTCTGGATTCGCACCTTGCCACGCGAGAGTCGCGGACCTCGTTCCGGAGGGGATGGGTCAGGCCCCTCGGGCACCGGCCCTGTAGACGTCGCAATCGCTGCGACCTGAAACGCGCGTGCATCTGCGCAGCCCGCTCTCCCGGTTCGTGCTGCGGGTGCTGGCGTGGCTTCCCGTCACTTTCTTTGTGTGGTATTTCGCAGCGCCGATTCTGTTGTGGCCGGCGGCATGGCTTGCACGCGGTGTTGCCGGAATCGGCATGAGCGATCTCGTGCGCAGCATCGAGCAGGCGCGCTCGGTGTTCATCTTCGAGACGACGTTGCGACCCGGCGCTGGCGTCGCGACAGGCGCCATCACCGTCGAGGTCAACGCGCTGCTGTACGCATTCGGAATGCCGCTGTTCGCCGCACTGACGCTTGCTCCGCGCGAGGCGCGGCGGTTCCGCGTGCTTGCGATCGGCTACTTCGCACTTCTGCCGGTCGTGGTGTGGGGCGTCCTCGCCGACTTCCTGAAAAACGTCGCCATCACTTCGGGCGGGCTGGTGGCTTCACAGGCTGGCTTTTCGGCGGCGCAGCGCGAGGTCATCGCGTTTGCCTACCAGTTCGGATCTCTCATCCTGCCGACGGTGATCCCCGCGATCGTGTGGGTGGTGACCCACCGCGCATTCCTCATGCGCATCCGAGAGCAGCCGACCGACGCACCCGGTTAGGCGCTGCCGCGCGCCGCTGCTTCCCTGTCCCGCAAGACCCGCCGCTGAACCTTGCCCGTGGTGGTCATCGGAAGCGCGTCGATGAACTCGATAGCGCGCGGATACTCGTAGGGCGCAAGGTACTGCCGGACATGCCGCTGCAGATCCTCCTCGAGCGAAGCCGATGGACGATGGCCCGGTGCAAGCACGATGAAGGCCTTGACCACCTGGCCGCGAGTCTCGTCCGGTGATGGCACGACCGCCGCATTGGCGACCGCTGGATGGCGCACGAGACAGTTCTCGATCTCCGAGGGTCCGATCCTATAGCCGGCGGACTTGAACATGTCGTCGGCGCGGCCCTGATACCACAGGTTGCCCTCCGGATCGCGTTTCGCGAGATCACCGGTCAGGCACCAGTCGCCGACGAACTTCTTCGCCGTGCCCTCCGGGTTCTTGAAATAGCCGATGAAGAAGATCGGATCCGGCTGTCCATCGGGCGCGATGCGGTGCACCGCCACGTCGCCGATCTCGCCGACCGGCATCTCCCGGCCCGATGCATCGACCACGGCGATCCGGTGACCCGGGTACGGACGTCCCATCGATCCGGGCTTTGCCGGCCACAGCTCGTGCGAATTGCCGACGATGTAATTCATCTCCGTCTGCCCGAACATCTCGTTGATCGTGACGTTGAGCGCCGAACGCGCCCATTCGAACACGGTCGTGCCGACTGACTCACCTGCACTCATGATCGTGCGCAGATCGATGTCGAAGCGATCTCTGGGACGCGGGAAAGCCTTCATCATGAGCTTGAGCGCGGTCGGGAACAGAAACGTGTTGCGCACCTGGTAGCGCTCCAGCAACTCGAACGCGCGCTCCGGCTCGAAACGGCCGCGGTAGCCGAGGATGGGCTGCCCGAAGTAGAGCGTGGGCAGGAGCGCGTCCATGAGGCCCCCTGTCCACGCCCAGTCCGCCGGGGACCAGAAGAGGTCACCGGGCTGCGGATAGCCGTTGTGCGAGCAAACGAATCCGGGAAGATTGCCGATGACGCACCGGTGCGGCATCAGGGCACCCTTCGGCGGCCCCGTCGTGCCGCTCGTATAAATCAGGGTGGCTGGATCGTCGGCAGACGTCACGGCCGGTGTGAACCGGGGCGAAGCGCCTGCGATGAATTGCGCGAAGGGGACGCTGAAAGAAGCTTCTGCGCCCGCCGTGCCGATGACATGTTCAAGGCGAGTGAGCCGGTCCCGGATGGGGGCGAGATTCGGCAGTGATTGCGGGTCGACGAGCGCTGCGCGACATTCGGAATTGTCGAGACGAAACTCCAGTGCTTCGGGGCCGAAGAGAAACGACAGGGGTACGGTGACTGCGCCCAGTTGGTATACGGCAATGTGAGCAATCACCGTTTCGGGCCGTTGCGGCAGGATGATCGCGACCTTGTCACCGCGTCCGATGCCGCGCGCAGCGAGCGCATTCGACAGCCGGTTGGCTTCGCGCTGCAGATCCCAGAATGTGTACGCCGCGCGTTCGCCCGATTCATCCTCCCAGTACAAGGCGAAGCGCGCGCGATCGGCAGACCAGCGGCGACAGCACGCCTGCGCAATGTTGAAGTCCGCGGGCACCTCCCAGCGATGGCCGGCGTGCAGCTCGGCATAGCGATCAACGACCATGTCGATCACGCGATCGCGCCGCGCCGCGCCGCGGGTTGGACTGCGTCAAGCATGCGCCCGGGACGTGAGGGCGTTCAGCCTGTGGCCATCGCTGCAGCCGGCCCGGCCTTCAGCGGCAAGGGCTCGAGCGACAGCCAGACCCAGTCGGTATGCTCCTCGAGCAGCGTTCCGCAGTGGACCGGATAGGACTTGCCGCGCGCGATGAGACTCAGGCGATTGCGGGCACGATACTCGGCAGCAGGAATGATGAGCGATTGCACCGCGCTGCCAAGGCGGCTCTGCCGCAACACCAGGAAGAGCCCGCTAAAGCGACGCTCACGCGTGCTCGGGGTCTCGTCGGCGTCATCGCCTTCACGGTCCTCCGGTGCATCGGTTCGCGCGACTTGCCGGGCTGCAAGATCAACCACCGCAACCGTGTCAGCGAGGCGCTGCAGGCCGATCTCGGCTCGCTCGGCGTTGACGCGACGCATGCGCCGTATCACGCCAAGCGTCCACACGAGATCGCCCTGCATGCGAAGCGCCGTCAGCATGCCGAGCGTGAGCGTCGAAGCAGCTTCGGTCGAGGCCATGAGACGGAACCCGGTCATGCTCACGTCCTTCATGTCCCAGGGTCCGCCGGGCGTCGCGAACGCCGCCAGCCTGCGGCGCGCGAGCTCGCTGCGTCGCGCGTGCTCGTTCCGCGCGTGGCCGAAGATCGCTAGATCGAGGGTCGCGCTGTACGTCGTCACGGTGTCGAGCTCGGGCATCGGCGAGCTCGTCTCCTCCCTGAGATAGCGTGAGATCGCCGTCATCCCGACGATCGCGTCGACTTTGCCTACCGCGACCGTGCGCTCGCCGCGGCGCACGACCGGTCGATATTGCGTATCGACCTGCGATGCGATCTTGGTCAGCAGCCCCAATCGCTCGACACGTCGCGACGTCTTCGGAGACAGCGGCTCCGTCCTGATCTTTTGCTCGATCGCCATGACGTAGTGCTGCAGCAGCGCGTGCAGTGGTTCGGTGTCGACGAAGAGCACCTTGCGCTCGAGCGGCGAGGCGCCGCGTCGTCGCAAGCCGGCAGCCTCGGTGACGTCGACGAAGAATGCGGTCGGTCCTGGCGACGTGACCGACACGCGCACACGCGAACACCACCCTTCGAGCTGCGTGGCAAGCCAGTGGATCTGCGTGCGGCTCAAGTTGCCGGCGTTGCCGAGGTGCAGCAGGAGCGTGGCGGCGTAGATGAGCTCGATCGTGAGCGGGTTGCCATCGTCGCGCAGAGT
>JALYXY010000156.1 GCA_030946875.1 Pseudomonadota bacterium
CGGCGAGGGCGACCCACACCGACCAGGCCGAGCCACTTGCCGATTCGCTACGACCTTCCTCGGCCGCTTGGTTCGAGGCGAACACATTGCGATGGGTGATCAGCGTGTAGACGAGGTTGGCGGCGTACAGCAAGATCATCACCACCGATACCGCGAGACTGAGGTGCTCGTCGGTCACGGACTGGTTACCCTGCGGCGCGAGGTGTCGCCCGGTAAAATCGAACACCGCCGGCAGCAGCAGCGCGATGACGACCAGGATGAGCAGGCTCGCCAGCTGTCCGGCCTTGTCGCGGTTGAACCGCAGCCGCTTGCGGCCGATGCTCCCGATGACGATCGCCAGCCCGAGACCGAAGAGGCTGGTGCCGAGAATCGACCCGGCAATCTGCGCGCGCACCACGTCGACACTGCCGGTGGCCAGTACGAAGAACGCAAGAATGATCTCGGCGAGGCTGCCGAAGCTGACGTTGAGCAGGCCGCCGATGGCGGAATTCGTCTTCACCGCCAGCTGTTCCGTGGCCCGCCGCACCCAGTCGGCCAGTACGCCGATCGCAACGGCGCCGCAGAGGAAGATCCACACCCCTCCGACGGGCGTGAAATACCGCAGCCCGGGCGCGACGGGGACGAGGAGCAGCAGGCCGAGCGGAATCGCCAGGGCGCGCAGTCTCATGGGCGATTCACCACGCCGGGAAACTCGAGCCTATACTGCTATTCAGGTGTTTCCCAGGAACCATCGTTTTGCACGCGGCGCACATCGACGTGACGGGGCCCGTCCAGCTTGCCGAAGGTGTGATCGAGCGCATGTTCGAGCTTGCGGCTGGCGTTGTGGATGGCATGTCCGAGGGTCGCGGCTACATCGGTCACCGAAAGCGGCGGATGACCGGCGATGCGGGCCTCGATCTCGCACTGCTTGTCGACACCACCTCCCTTGCCGGCGTTTGCGTCGGACAGGTGTATCTCGAGGCGCGTGATGCGCTCGGCAAAGCGCGCTAGTGCGACGCGCAAGTCGTCTTCCACCGATTGGGCGAACTCCTTGGAGCCGTGCACGCTGTGATCGGTATTGAACTGGATGAGCATCGTGTTGGCCCTCGGAGGATTTGACTCGGGAACGGCAAGCAGGAGGTCGTCGATAAGGTCCCACCCGCGGTGCGCATGGGGCGTGGCATGGCCGCGCCGAGGGAGAGTGTGTCACGACATCGCGGGGGCGTATGTGCGGCTTCGCTCTTACCTCGCAATAACGTAGCGGTTCGGAGCAACCAATGTGGGGTGGCGTACATACGGGCGGCGCGCGGCCGGGTACAAAGGTGGGCGTGCCACTCGCCATTCCAACGCGACCGCTTTCCCTGTAGCAGCCCGAGGCGACGCGGGGCACGGTGCTCAAGGCGGGAGCCGAGGCTCGAAGGATCGAGGCAACGACCGGCAGGGCCGTTCGGGAGAGCACTAGCTGCGGTTGCGCCAGCGGCAACACCCCACGGTCCCAGGTTAGCTTCGCCATTGTGACCGGTGCGCGAGCCGATACTCACCGAGCCTACCCGACCTGGCAAGATTCGACCGCCGTCAACCGATGTTGCAAGACTCGACCGTCGTCAACTGAAGTGAACGGAGCTTCGATGCTACTGGGAAACGGATCGAGCATGCTCCACACCCTTGCCATCGGCAGCCTCGTCTACTTCGCGCTCATCCTGGCGTTGCGCGTATCGGGCAAACGTACCCTGTCGAAATGGAATGCCTTCGATTCGATCGTGACCTTCGCGCTCGGCTCGATCGTAGCGTCCGCGACCCTGTCGCCGACGACGAGCATAGCCCAGGGCGTCGTCGCCGTCGGCCTGTTCGTCTCACTGCAGTTCGCGATGACGTGGATGGCGGTTCGCTTCCCGGTAGTGCGTCGTCTGATCAAGGCCGAGCCCGTTTTCCTGGTGCACGAAGGACGCATCCTCGACGCTGCTCTCGAGCGCGAGCGCGTTACGCGGGGCGAGCTGCTGGCGGCGGTACGTGGCAAGGGGCTCGTGTCGGTCAGCGAGGTACACGCCGTCGTGCTCGAGACGAGTGGCACCTTCAGCGTAATGGCAACGTCGAATTGCGCCGATCGTTCCGCGCTCGCGGACGTGCACCACGTAAAGACGCGTCCAGGGGCCGAACGGACTCAACACTGAACACGACACTTCTGCTGCACCGCTCCCGCCGCGCTTCGACCAGGGGGCGCCTCGTTTCGACGACCTGCCATCGGTCGGAGATTCGGATCCCTGAGGCTGCCTTGGTCCACGCACTGCAGGTACCCAACGTCAACGTGCGAGCATCGCGGGCGAGCAACGGGTGCGGCGCGGCAGAGAGAACTTTCCGAGGTATCCAATGAACGGACTGAAGATTGTCGCCAGCATTGCCCTGGCGCTCGGCGCGATCGCGCCCCAACTCGCGTTCGGACAGGCGCATGAGCTCAGTCGAGGGCGCTTCACCTTGCGCAGCAGCACCGTCGAGAGCCGGTCGATCTCGCCATCCGTTGCGCGAACCCACGGCTTTTCCCCCGAACGCGACCTCGCGATTCTCAACGTCACGGTGTTCGCAAAAAACAATAAGGGCAGAAAGAGCGTGCCGGCAGTCGTCACCGCCAGCGCGAAAAATCTTGCAGGCGTCGCCCGGGAGATTCAACTCTCGCCCGTTCGGGAGAATCGTTCGGTTTCATACTTCGGCACGTATCACCATCTTCCCAACGAAGTGCTCGATTTCACGATCACCGCCAGGATTGGACGGAGCTCGCCTCCCCTCACACTGCGCTATCGCGACCGGCTAGGCATTCGCTAGGCCGACGCCATCGACCGCCGCGAGACCTCTGCGGCAGCCGGCCCGTCGCGCCGGGGCGCCGGCGTCAGCCTCGGCAGCCGCCTTTCGTGACCTTGCAATGAGGAGCAGCGATTGAATGCCCGGATTCGCAAGTTCTTGACCCAGCTCGCCGACACCTTCTGGGTGCTGCCCGGTGTCATGGTGTTGACAGGGGTGCTGGCGGCCATCGGCCTGATCGCCATGGACCGCAGCGGCGTTCTCCCAGACTCGCTTCTGAAGAATCGGTGGCTCTACGACGGCGGCGGCACCGGCGCGCGCACGCTGCTGGGCGCCGTTGCCGCGTCGACCATCGGCGTAGCCGGCACCGTGTTTTCGATCACCATCGCGGCACTGTCGCTCGCGGCCGGGCAGATGGGTCCCCGGCTGCTGCGCAACTTCGTGCGCGACCGCGGTAACCAGTTCACGCTCGGCGCATTCCTCGGAACATTCTCGTACGCGCTGATGGTACTGCGGTCCGTGCGAACCCAAAGCGAAGGCGAATTCATTCCGCATTTGGCGTTGAGCGTAGGAATTATGCTCGCGTTCGTGTGCGTCGCCACGCTCGTCTACTTCGTCGGGCACATGGCGGGACGCATCAACGTCGACACGGTTATCGGACTGGTCAGCGACGATGTGCACTCGGCGCTCAAGCACCTCGCCGTCGAGAAGGCGCAGCCTGCACCGCCCCCTTCATCGCACTGGCGCGACGCGGTCGCGGTGGTCGACCCGCGACGTGGATATCTGCAGCATCTGGACGAGGAAGAGCTTGCGGGCTGGGCTGCCGAGAACAACACAGCCCTCCGCCTGCTTGTGCGGCCGGGTGACTACGTTTTTCCCGGGGCACCAATTGCACTGGCATTGACAACAGCCGCCGCCGAAGACATTGCCGCAGCCATACGTAACGCTACCGCCCTCGGTCCGCAACGCGGCAGCGCGGCGGATATCGACTTTTCCGTGCGGCAGCTGGTCGAGGTGGCCGTGCGCGCGCTGTCGCCCGGCATCAACGACCCGTATACCGCGATGAGCGTGCTCGATCGCCTGGGAACGACCCTCTGCGATCTTGTGCCGCTGCATCTGCCCACCGGGGTTTCGCTAGATGGCGAGCGCGTGATGCTGGTGGTGCCCAGCATCGATTACGACGGCCTGGTCGATTCGATGTTCCACATGATCCGTCAGAACGCGCGCGGTAGCACCGCCGTTTTGCTGAGGATTTTGACTGTGCTCACCTGGGTTCTGAGCTGTGAGCGCGATTCGTCAAGAATTCAGACGCTTCAACGCCATGCCGACCTGGTGCTCGACGACGCCGGGCGTAACGTCGCAAACCAAGCCGATCTCGACGACATACGGAAACGCTTCCAGAGATTCGCGGCGATCAGGGACCTGGGCATCGTTGAAGCCATGGCCGCAGCAGCCAGGTGACAGGCTCGACCCGTTGAGCGAGCGCTAGAACATGATTGACCAGCAAGCCCTCCAGCTGTCAGACGAGGAACTCGCAAGCTCATGCCGCAGGTTTGGGCTTCTCGACATTCCCGGCAGCATCGCGCCGGTGGCGGGAATGCAGTTCGATCGCCGGGAAGCCGACGATGTCGTAGGTGGCCGAGGCGATGCCGATGCCCGCCTTGTCGAATTCGGTGATGATATAGCGGCTCATCGCGTCCTTCGCAGCGCGGATCAGATGGGTCCCGACGATGAAGCGCACCGTCAACTCGAGCCAATTGTCGGTGATCCGGTAGAACACCCTAGGCTCCAGGTCGACGGGCTCGACCCCAAAGCGCTCTTGGATGTCCCTCTTCGCTTCCACGGCCATCGTGGCAGGATCGATCGCATGAACCCTGGC
>JALYXY010000163.1 GCA_030946875.1 Pseudomonadota bacterium
GTGCATCATGGAGCAGAACAACAAGGAACGCTGCGGCGGTGACGCTTCCGGCCTCATCAAGCGTTCGGACTTCGGCATGAAGCGAGGCGTCCCGTCCGTCGGCGACGACATCCACCTCGTGATCGACTTCGAAGGTCTGAAGGACTAGTTTTACACACCAGCGTATGGTGCCCGGCGGGCCCGAGGGCTCGCCGACGCGCCGCCTCAGCCGGTCAGCTCGCGGGCGAACGTGCGCACGCCACTCAGCAACATCTCGACGGCGAGCGCCGTCAGGACGAGACCGGTGAGGCGCTGCAACGCGATGACGATGCGCGGACCCAGCATCCGCTCGAGCCAGTTCGAAGCGGCGAGCACGAGCGTCGTGAGCCCCATGGCGACTGACAGCGCCAGGACGAAGCTCCCGACGCGCTCCGGGTTGCGTGACGCAAGAAGCATCACGGTCGCGAGTGCGGAGGGTCCTGCGATGGCAGGTATCGCGAGCGGCACCAGAAATGGCTCCTCGTCGCCGGAAACTCCGAAGACCTGGTCTGCACTGTTGAACACCATGCGCAGCGCGATCATGAACAACACAATCCCGCCCGCGATCGATAGCGACGTCTCTGAAAGGGCGAGCAAATTGAGGAACGATTTGCCGCCGATCATGAACGCCAGCAGGACCAGATAGGCGAACAGGCACTCCCGCAGCACCACTTTGATCCGACGCGGCGGAGGCACCTTGCGCAGCGCGGCGACGACCAGCGGCACGTTGCCGAACGGATCGATGACGAGCAACAGCAGGATCGACGCGGAGAGAAGATCGGCTTCCATCGTCACAACGAGGGGAATCGGCGGCGGCGCAGTATATCGCGCTGACTTCGCCCCACTCGATTGCATCCCGCCGGCTGGCCGTGCGCGCGGCCTTCGCCCGGCCACGGTACTGCGCCGCTGGACTTACACTTTCTTCACCTCATGCAACGAGGCTCACCTTGATTCGTGCATTCGCAGTTCTTTTGATCCTTTCGTGCAGCGGTGCATGGGCCCAGGCACCCGGTGCAGCTGGCGTGCCCAGCCCGGCTGTCATGGCCTCACCGCAGCGGCCCACCCAATCGGGCATCGAGACGCAGTATTTCGATCCTTCGCGGCGTGCGCAGGACGACTTCTACGAGCACGTCAACGGCAAGTGGCTCACGGTCACGGAGATACCAGCTGACAAGGCGGTCTATGGACCCGCGGACGTTCTGGTGGACCAGACGCAGGAGCAGTTGCGCGCGCTGATCGAGTCGACGACGCGCGACACCGGGCAAACGGCAGCGGCCGACGAGCAAAAGATCGCCGACCTTTACGCGAGCTTCATGGACGAGGAGCGCCTCGCCGCGTTGGCACTCGCGCCCTTGCAGCCGCTTCTCGGGCGCATCGATGGAATCGGGAGCAAGCGCGAGCTTGCCGCGCTCATGGTGGATCTCGAGCGGATCGGCGTGACAGTGCCTTTCGAGCTCTCGATCGACCAGGATTCGCGTGACTCGACCCAGTACGCCGCCGGCTTCAACCAGTCCGGGCTCGGCATGCCCGACCGCGACTACTATCTTCTTGCAAGGGACAAGAAACTGTCGGGGACGCGCGCCGCGTACGAGCAGCACATCAGACGCACACTGATGCTCGCGAACGATCCGGCACCGGTCGCGAACGCACGCGATATCGTGCGGCTCGAAACGGCACTTGCCCGGGTGCAATGGACGAAAGTCGCGAACCGCGATCCGGTCAAGACCTACAACAAGATGTCGCTCGCGAAGCTCGCCGGCCTCACGCCGGCGTTCGCGTGGAGAGCCTACCTTCATGCCTCGGGACTCGACGATCGCGTGCGCACGGTCATCGTCTCCCAGCCGAGCTACATGCACGGATTCTCGAACGTGCTCGACTCCACTTCACTGCCGGTATGGAAGGCCTACTTCCGTTGGCAAGTGTTGCGTGCGTACGCCCCTTATCTCGACTCGCGGTTCGTCGATGAGGCCTTTGCGTTCGAGGGCAAGGTGCTGCGCGGCATTCCGGAGAATCGGCCCCGGTGGAAGCGCGCCGTCAAGGTGGTCGAGCAATCAATGGGATTTGCGCTGGGCAAGCTCTACGTCGAGCGCCATTTTCCGCCGGAAAGCAAGGCGCGAATGGAAAAGCTCGTTGCCAACCTGCTCGAAGCGTACCGGCAAAGCATCGACATACTCGACTGGATGGGGCCCGAGACCCGCCGCGAAGCGCGGGCGAAGCTTGCAAAGCTCACCACCAAGATCGGCTATCCGAATCGCTGGCGCGACTACGGCACGCTCGAGATTCGTCGCGACGATCTCGTTGGAAACGTCATGCGCGCGGTCGACTTCGAGTACGTGCGCAATCGCGACAAGCTCGGCAAACCCATCGATCGCGACGAATGGTTCATGACGCCGCAGACGGTCAACGCCTATTACAACCCGAGCATGAACGAGATCGTGTTTCCCGCCGCGTACCTGCAGCCACCCTACTTCAATCCGGAGGCGGATGATGCAGCGAACTATGGCGGCGTCGGCAGCACCATCGGCCACGAAATCAGTCATGGCTTCGACGATACCGGCTCGCAGTTCGACGGCGACGGCAATCTGCGCAATTGGTGGACCAAGGCCGACCACCAGCGCTTCGATGAGAAGACCAAGGTGCTCGTGACCCAGTACAACGCATTCAGCCCCCTCGCCGGCTACACGGTGAATGGGGCGCTCACGCTGGGCGAGAACATCGCCGACAACTCGGGGCTCGAGATCGCGTACAAGGCGTATCGGCTATCGCTCAACGGCCAGCAGGCGCCGGTCATCGACGGCATGACGGGCGATCAGCGCTTCATGTTGAGCTACGCGCAGGGCTGGCGCGAAAAGATTCGGCCGGAGCAGGCGCTCGTGTATCTCAAGTCGGATACCCATGCTCCGGACAAGTTTCGGTGCAACGGCTCGCTCGCCAATCTCGACGCGTTCTACGACGCCTTCGAGGTTCGACCGGGTGATCGCATGTACCTTGCGCCTGAGGAGCGCGTGCGCATCTGGTAGACAGCAGTGCAACGGCAGCCTGCGGGTCGGGCGTTGCCGCTCATGTTGCTGCCGCTCCTCCTGCTGATGGCGCCCGGCCTGGCTTTGCCACAGGATGGAGACGCGCCGGGCACTGGCGAGTCGGCCTGGTGAGCGGCTTGGCCCATGCGTCGGTCACCGGCAGAGCCCCGCGCCGCATCGCGAGTGCAACCTCCTGCCGTCGCCGCGGCGCCGCATCCTGTAAGTGCCGGCTCCGGCTCCACGACCAACACGTTGAGCGTTACACTGCGCTCGCCGCGGCAATCGATGCCGTGGCCGCAACCTCGTCTCACGTCCATCGGCGTGAGCCATCACAGGAGAGCACCATGAACATGAAGAATACCGCGCGGGCACTAACGGTTGCTGCGATGCTGGGTCTTGCTTCGATGTCGACGGCGGTGTTTGCCGCCGACGGCGACGGCATGCAAAGCTTCGCGACGGACATGAAGAAGATGGCCAACAAGGACGGGATGGTCACCAAGAAGGACTTCATGGCGATGATGGAGAAACGCTGGGACGCGATGGACAAGCAGAACAAGGGCATGTTGAGCCAGGCGGACGCCATGCGGATCTTCCGCGACAACACGGGCTCATGATCGATCGCCGGCTCGTCACGCGCTGACGCTGCTGCACACGGGCTGATCTCTACGGGTCGGCCTGCTTCGCTTGCTGCTGCACGCGGGCTGATCTCTACGGGGTCGGCCCGCACTTCGCTTGGGCGGACGCACTCGTTCGCCACCAACGCTGACTCGGCCCGCGCGGCTCGCAGCCTGCCTGCTTCGTCACGCGCGTGACGCGAGGGCGGCCCGTTCGGGCGTGTGCTGACGCGTCCGTAAACTTTTCTCGCGCCGGTGTAAATGCGTTGCCGTGCGTCGTGGGCCCATTGGGCGGTGGCCCTGCCGGCTCTGCAGGCCTGCACGCGCTTCGGAACGCGGCTTGCTTCGGTCACGCGCCAACCAGCGCGAGGATTGCCATGTCACGCATCATTGCCGGGGTCTTCGAGACCATGATCGACGCCGAGCGCACCTGCGCCGCGCTCCGCAACGCGGGCTTCGCCGATAACGAGTTCACGAGCTTTTTCAACAACGCGCCCGGACAGCACGGGCTGGGTACGGA
>JALYXY010000176.1 GCA_030946875.1 Pseudomonadota bacterium
AGCGTGTGTCCGCCATCCCAAGGCTTCGCGGGTGCTTTCTCGCCGTCGCCGCGAATGCACTTCAGGACCGCGTACAGGAACACGAGCTGCGACAGTCCAAAGCCGAACGCACCCACCGATTCGATCATGTTCCAGTCCGCGAACTGCTGAGCGTAGTCGGGAATACGCCGCGGCATGCCGGCAAGACCGACGAAGTGCATGGGGAAGAACGTGATGTTGAAGGTGATGAAGGACAGCCAGAAATGCCACTTGCCCAGGCGCTCGTTGTACATGGTGCCGGTCCACTTCGGCAGCCAGTAGTACGTGCCGCCGAAGAATGCAAAAAGGCTGCCGGCGACCATCACGTAGTGGAAGTGCGCCACGACGTAGTACGTGTCCTGCAGATGCACGTCGACCGGCATGATGGAAAGCACGAGGCCGGTGAAGCCGCCGAGCGTGAACAGGAACAGGAACCCCAGCGCGAAGAGAAATGGCGTCTCGAAGGTGATCGACCCCTTCCACATCGTGGCCACCCAGTTGAACACTTTGACGCCGGTCGGCACCGCGATCAGCATCGTTGCGTACATGTAGAACAGGAGCCCAGCCGTAGGGAGCCCCACCGTGAACATGTGATGCGCCCACACGATGAAGGACAGAATGGCGATGCCCGCCACCGCGTAGACCATCGATGCGTAGCCGAAAAGGGGCTTTCTCGAGAACACCGGAATGATCTGCGAGATGATCCCGAAGGCCGGCAGGATCAGGATGTAGACCTCGGGGTGCCCGAAGAACCAGAACACATGCTGGAACAGCACCGGGTCGCCGCCGCCCGCCGCATTGAAGAAGTTGGTGCCGAAGTGGCGGTCCGTGAGGAGCATCGTGACCGCACCTGCGAGCACCGGCATGACTGCGATCAGCAGGTACGCGGTGATGAGCCACGTCCAGCAGAAGAGCGGCATCTTCATGAGCGTCATGCCGGGGGCGCGCAGGTTGAGGATGGTCGTGATGATGTTGATCGACCCCATGATCGACGACGCGCCCATGATGTGGATCGCGAAGATGGTGAGGTCCATCCCCATGCCCTGCTGAATCGACAGCGGGGCGTACATCGTCCAGCCGGTACCGGGAGCGCCACCCGGCATGAAGAACGAAAGCATGAGCAGGCTCGCCGCAGGGGGCAGCAGCCAGAAGCTCCAGTTGTTCATGCGCGCGAACGCCATGTCGGGCGCGCCGATGAGAAGCGGGATCATCCAGTTGGCGAACCCGACCGCCGCCGGCATGATCGCGCCGAAGACCATGATGAGACCGTGCATGGTCGTGAGCGAGTTGAAGAACTCGGGATCGACGATCTGAAGGCCCGGCTGAAAGAGCTCGGCGCGAATCGTGAGCGCCATTACGCCGCCCACCATGAACATGATGAACGAGAACCACAGGTACAGGGTGCCGATGTCCTTGTGATTGGTCGTCGTCACCCAGCGCATGATGCCGGTTGGATGATGGCCATGATCGTCATGAGCGACGTCGTGTCCGGCGGCGTGATCGTGGGGGATGCTGCTCATAGGATCTCCTGACTGCTGTGTCGGTCGCGAGGCGCGCTTGCGCCCGGCGCAATGGTCAGCCGTTACGTCCGGCCTTCACGTCCTTGGGCTGCACCGGATCTCCCTTGTTGCCCCAGTTCGTGCGTGTGTAGTCGATCACCGCGGCGATGTCAGTGTCGGAGAGTTGCTTCCAGGGCGGCATCGCCGTGCCCGGGCGGCCATTGAGCACCACCTGGATCTGGTCGGCCGGCGGGCCGTTGACCACCTTCGAGCCTGCGAGCGCCGGGAACGCACCCGGCACGCCCTGGCCGGTCGCCTGATGACAGGCAGCGCAGTTGCCCTGGTAGATCTTCTCGCCCATCCCCGCGAGCTCCTTGGGGTCCCAGGTCTTGTCGGGGTCCTCGGCGGCGCTGGAATTCTTTTGCTTTTGCTGCGCGACCCAGTTCTTGTAATCGTTGGGCGCCATTACTTCGACCACGATCGGCATGAACCCATGTTCCTTGCCACAAAGCTCGGCGCATTGACCGCGATAGACGCCGACCTTCTCGGCCTTGAACCAGGTGTCGCGCACGAATCCGGGTATCGCATCCTGCTTGACACCGAAGGCCGGAATCCACCAGGCGTGGATCACGTCATTGGCGGTGATGAGCAGCCGCACCTTGGCGTCCAGCGGGACGACCATGGGGTTGTCGACCTCGAGGAGGTAATTGGGACCCTTGGGCTCGCGGTTCTCGCGCTGGGCGAGCGGCGTGGTCAGGTTCGAGTAGTAGGAGAAGCCGTCGTGCAGGTAGTCGTAATTCCACTTCCACTGATAGCCCGTCACCTTGATGGTCAGATCGGGCGCGGACGTGTCCTTCATCTGCAGGATGGTCTTCGTTGCCGGCCATGCCATGAATACCAGGATGAGGAACGGAATGACGGTCCAGACCACTTCCACCATGGTGTTCTCGTGGAAGTGCGACGCCTGGTGTCCTGTCGAGCGGCGATGCTTGTAGAGCGCATATCCCATGACGCCGAACACGCCGATGAAGATGGCGACGCAGATCCACACGATGTAGTTGTGGAGCGCGTACATCTCCCGCGCGATCGGCGTGACCGGATCCTGCAGGTTGTAGGGCGTCGAGTGCACCGGCAGCGAGGACGGTGCGAGCCGTGAGGGCGAGTCCGGGCCGGGTGCGCTTGCCTGCGCGGCGGCGAGCAGCGGTAAGGCGAGAAGCACCGTGATGCCGGAGGCAAGCGCGCGCCTGACGAGCGCCCGGGCTTTGCTCGTACCGTTCATGCAAGCTCTGATTCGGTCCAACGTTGTCCCCATTTGTTCGCCGAGAGGCCGCTACGCCTTCGCGCTAGTTATTTCGTGCCGTGAGAACCCGTCGCAGCTCGCGCGCAACCCGGGCGCGTTCGGCAGATCCCAGGGCGCCTCCGAATTCCACCGTGTTGCCCGCGAAACGCAATGCAAGCCGCGAGCGCGGTGGCCAGGCCGTGCTCTCTTCCATGTTGACCTGTACCCAGTGCCGACTGAACTCGCGCTTGTCGCGCCTGCCGCCCATCGAGCGCTCGATGATGACGCGGTTTTCCGCAACCGTAAGGCGTTCCCAGTCGCGGGATCGCCGCTCCATCCACCAGAACGCCGCCGCGAGCGCCGCAATCTCGAGCGCCGTGTACGGCAGCACGAGCCACGCGCCCCACGCGGCCACCGTGAAGCCCGCGCACGCGGAGACAGCCGCGAGGATACCGAAGGATAGCCATCTTTGTCGGGTTGGCAAGGCGCTGCCGGATCGAGCAACGATGCAGAATTCGGAGTTGGCGGGCAGCGGAGGCAATACGGGGTCGCGCATTCAGCGCACTCGATCGAGAGAAGCGTATGGGCGCGATGTTGTTCGGTGCTGCTACGGGCTGATCCCGTACCTGATCTCATAGTGCGACAGAACCCTGAAATGTTAACACGGCCGCCCGGGCGACCCAGCTTTGCATCCCGTGAAAAGCACGGCTTTGAGTCGTTGGCGGAGGCCGGGGTGGATGACGGCGGTTGCGGCTCATGGCTCGAAACGCGATTGCGTTCCTTGGCCGGCCCCGCGGTCTAGCACGTCGGCGGCACCCTCGAGTGCCCGGGCCACTCGGCTTCTCCCCAGCCAAAGCTCGCGAGACAAGGGGCAGCGATCGAAGCCTCGAGCGTCAGGATGGTTTGGTCCGCACGTTCCATCTCCGGCTCGATGCGGTTGGCCACCCATCCGGCGAGCTCGAGGCCGCGCGCGCGGATGGCGAGCTCGGACAGCAGCGCGTGATTGATGCAGCCAAGGCGTACCCCGACGACCAGCATCACGGGAAGCCGGAGGCGCAATGCGATGTCCAGCAT
>JALYXY010000192.1 GCA_030946875.1 Pseudomonadota bacterium
CGCTCGAGGCACTTTCCGCGCGCCCGTACGGCAGACCCGAGTGGCAGCCGACGGCAGCAAAGACATCAGGATAGGTGTGGCCGAGGATCACAGCCATGGAACCGCCCGCCGACAGGCCGGCTACGTACACGCGGCCGCGGTCGATGTCCGCGATATCGCCCGACACCTGTCGCACGGCGTCGACCAGCATGGCAGGCTCGCCCTCGCCACGGGATTGGTGACTCGCGTCGAACCAGTTCCAGCACCGTGCGGCGTGACGTGATGCACATTGCTCTGCGACCAGAACCACGTAACCCGCGGTCTCGGCGTGCCGGGCGATCGACGTCGCAATGGCGAACTCATCGCTCGTCTGGTTGCAGCCATGCAGCAGCAACAGCAGGGGCGCCCGCGACACCGGCAGAGATGGAACGAAGAGCTTTGCCCGCACCCGCCCGCCCGCGGTTTGCAGGTCGAGGTCTCGCCAGGTCGGGAGGCTTCCTGCCGGTTCGCTCGCGCTGCGAGGTGCGAATGTTGAGTCGATGCTCGTGAAATTGCGTCGGACATCACTGCTATAGAGCCATTCCTGCCAGTTGGTCATTTTTCATTTCGGTCAGCGCCCCCTTGCGGCTCTTTGCGGCCGTCCAAGACACATAGTGGACTGCTGCACTGCAGCAATCCAGTCGGTGCCGCCGAATCCAACGTAGGAGATTCCTGACGCAAGCCCGTGCGGTGTTCTTTACCTGCTGCACGTGATCAGCCTTCGGGAGGCCAATCGCGACGGCGATGGACCCTGCGCTCGTCCGGGTTATGGCCGGGGAACACGAAGGCGAGGTCGTAGACGTCGTTGCCGAAATCAACGGCGAGGTTTGCGAGGCCCATCAGGATGCGAGCATGGGTCAGCGCCTGCAAGGCGGACTCACGCTCGAGCGCTTCGATGAGGAACACGTGGTCGAAAGCGCGAACACCGTGCTCGTCTGATGGTGGCATCCATGCCATCGGCACACCGCCGTCGCAGGCGCGTCCGAGATGGCATGCAGTCACGCCTGGATCGGCCAGCACATGGTCCATGGCCCGCGTGATGTCGTCGAGCGCTGCCGCGTTGAAACAGAGAATCCCGAGCGCAACCGCGATCCCTTCGCCGCGAGACACCGCAAGCGTGCAGCTTGCACGCACCGCATTTCGAAAGTCGCTCCGCATGGACGCGGTCCACGTTGTGGGATGCTTCACGAGGTCCACGTATTCGGGATGGTCAAACGTCGCAACGTCATCGACTTCGTAGAGCGTGAAGTACCGATGCGTCTCCCGCGTACGGTTCACGTACCTGCGTGCACCATTGAAGCCGCTCACGGCCACGCGCTCGGGCACGTGCTCGAGGGTGTGCCAGCGATCGTATTCGGGCTCGCGCGAGCGCGTGACGTCGTTCCAGAGCGCGAGGAATACGTTTCCGCGAAGACTCATCGAACTCGATTGCGTTGCATCCGCGAAGGTGCTCGCCGTCTACAACGCGCCGCCGCCAAGCCACGTGCGGCCACGTTCGTACAGCGCTTCCACCTGCGCACCCGTGAGTCCCGGCATGTCGGGCTTGACCGGGTAGCCGAGGCCTGACTGCAGATAGGCGAGATGGCGATAGCCTTCGGGAAAGCGCCGCAACACGGCCGAATCGAGCACCAGCTTCGCCGATGGGTCGACCGGGTCGAGCCGGTCTTTCTCGTAGATGGGTTGGCGCAGCACCAGTCCCCACCGCTCGGCTCGCTGCTCGAAAAAATCGAAGAAGCGCCCGGTACACACGACGTCGCACAACACGCCATCGACCTCTGCGCGCTGCGAGATCGTCATTTTGGTCTGACCGATGGCACGGGTGCCGCTCACATCGACGCTCGATCCGCCGAGAAAATGCAGGATGCGAACACCGCGCGCGAAGCCTTCCTGGCTCACGCGGATGAACTCCGCGGCCGAGCCCTGGAACCATGTTGCCATCATCTGGCCGTCGTCGTGCCACACGGTCCGAAAGCGCTCCCAATCACCGGCATCGCGCCAGATGGCCCAGTTTTCTATCAGCTCGCGAATCGCAATCCGCGCCGGGACGGCTTGAGCATCCATCGTGTACCTACGGGTCGAGGTGCGGTTGGATCATGACCTTCGTCGCCGCTCGTTCGTGCGCCAGTGCAAACCCTTCCGTGGCGCGCGACAGGGGAAGACGATGAGTGATCATGTGGCGCAGCGTGGCCTGCTCGCGCAGTGCGAAGTCCAGGACCTTGGGCCAGGCGTTTTCCGGCGCACGATACGAGCCCCGGATGCTTTGCTGGTTGCGCACGAGCCAGGTGAGATCGATCGGCACCTTGGCCGCATGAATGCCGACGACGACGAGTGTGCCGCCCAGACGCAGCGAGCGCAGTGCGGGCTGGATCACGGTAGCCGCACCGGAGGCCTCGAACACGACGTCGAACTTGCCCCCGCCCACATACGGCTCGAGCGCCGAAATCATGTCATCGCTCGACGCAAAGTCGATGAGATCGGTGAAGCCCATCTGCTTCAGGATCGCCATTCGGCTCGCATCGTTGTAGCCCGCGACGACGATTGTTGCTGCACCGGCTTCGCGCGCGAAGAGCGCGATGCCTTGTCCGATGTTACCGGGGCCGAGCACGAGCACACGATCACCCCGCGTAACGCCTCCACTTGCCACCGCTTCGAAGCTCACGGTCAGAGGCTCCGCTAGCGCGGCGATCTCCGGCTGGAGTCCGCGAGGCACCGGCACGCAATTCTGGGCAGGAACCGCCACGACCGAAGCGAAGCCACCGTCTCGCGTGACGCCGATGCCGCGCCGGCGCGTGCATGCATCGGAGTTGCCCGCGGTGCAGGCGGCGCACATACCGCATACGGTCGACGGCCGCACAGCGACCCAGCCTTGAGGTGCGAGTCCCTCCACGCCGGGACCGACCGCGACGACCTGGCCGCTGAACTCGTGACCGAGTGTGACGGGCAGAGCGGCGGCTACGAAATGGTAGCTGGCTGTCCAGTCATCGATGTGGAGGTCGGTGCCGCAAATGCCCGCGGAATGAACGCGCAGCAAGACTTCACCATCGCGCGGTGTCGGTGCCGGCACCGATGCGTCGAGTTGAATGCCCGGGCCGGGCTTGATCTTGCGAAGGGCTTGCATCGGGCTTCGAACGACGGATCCTCGCGCGCTGCTATCGCGGATCATGCCACGGGCCGTCGTGACTGCACCCCGGACCGGGTGAGGTCGAGGGTGCGCGTCGTGACATCGGTCTGCATGCGACGACACCTGGCCGTCGCATGCCTGAACAGCTCACTCGTCCATGGAATCGGCGCTGAGCTCCGCCTTGCGCTCGAACATCTCCTGACCCAGTTGCTTCAGGTCGAGCTTCGTCTTCTTGGCCTTGGCAAACATCTCGTTCTGCTCTTCCTTGACGTGGTGCTCGATCTCTTCACCGAGTACCTTCACCTTCGCATCGTAATGCGACTCGCTCGCGTCCATACCCTGGATCTGCTCGATCAGCTCCTTGGCCGCCGCGTGCTCCACGTCGGCTTCGTCCATCATGTCGTCATCGTCGAGCGCCTCGCGCAATGCGGGATAGAAAATCTCTTCTTCGATCTGCGTATGGATCGTGAGTGCCTCGCAGATCTGCTCCGCGAGCTCCTGCTTGGATGCCTGCGCACTGTCGCCAAGCCGCTCGTACTCCTTGAACATCTTCTTGACCTCGTCGTGATCCTGGATCAACAAGGTGATCGCGTCCGGCGCCGCCGAAGCGTTCTGCTGCCTGCCTGCTGCACCGGCAGCGGAGCTCGCGCCCGTGGTCTTGCGCGTGCCCGTCGTCTTGCTCGAGCCTTTCGTCTGATCCTGCTTCATGTGTGTCCTCCTGTCGCATCAATTTGCGTGCACAAGTGTACGGAGGCGGCCCAGCCGGCACTGTAGGTCATTGCCGTTTCGTGCGTAGTCCGCTTTCGCGCCGTGGAGGCGGTGAGCCGCCAGCCCTCATGCGCTGCAACACCCCACCCTCGTGCTCGCGACCCGGCCGACTGCGCTTGCTGTTACGAAAGGCTCCGCCGTTGCTGCCGGTAGAAAAAGCGCACCATCTCGGCCGACGCATCGGGTCCGGCAGGATCCGTGAACGAGCCTTTCTGACTGCCGCCCGACCAGGCGTGCCCAGCGCCGCGTACGACCCAGTGCTCGACGATAGGATGCTCGGCCGCATCGGTATAGACGGTGCGTACGTACCCGCGCCCTGCTGCGTGCCCGTTCTCCTGCGCGCTCATGCGCAACTGGGTCTCCTCCGCGCGCCCATGCGCGGCGGCATCGACGATCGCAGCGCCATTGCGCGCCTGCACGGTGTGATCGGCGTCCCCGTGGAACACGATCGTCGGCGTGCGCAGAGCCGTGCGCGAGGCGCGCGGGTTTGCGGCAACTCCGGCGACCGGGGCGCCCCCGTGCATCGCGGCGAACGCAGAGGGCATGTCGTGAGCCGCCGCATACGGCAACCCTGAATGCGCGCCCACTGCGGCGAACACGTCCGGGTAGGCGGTACCCAGCACCACCGCCATCGCCGCCCCTGCGGACAAACCCGCAACATAGACGCGCCGGTCATCGATGCGACAGGTGGAGGCGACCTCCCGGACGATGCCGACGATCAAGGCGGGCTCGCCGGCGTCGCGGTGCTGATC
>JALYXY010000226.1 GCA_030946875.1 Pseudomonadota bacterium
TCTTTCTCGACGAGATCAACCAGGATTACGTGCGCACCGCGCGCGCCAAGGGCCTGTCCGAGAACCGCATCATGTGGGTGCACGTGCTTCGCAATGCCTCGATCCCGATCATTACGCACGTGATGGCGGCTTTGCCCGGCCTGCTTGTAGGGGCCTTCCTGATCGAGCGATTCTTCTCCATTCCCGGGATCGGGCGCGAGGTCATTCTCGCCGTCGAACGCTCGGATTTCCCGGTGATCAAGGCGCTCACCGTTTACGTGGCGGCGGCGACGATGATCGTGAACCTTCTCGCCGACCTCATGTACAAGGCGGTGGACCCACGGGTGCAGTTCAAGTGAGCAGCGCGGCGTTGCCGACGCCTCGGCCCGACATAGCGCATCAGGTATCACCGGGACTGTGGGCGCTTGCCTGGCAGAGGCTGCGCTCGGACTACGTGGGCATGGTGTCGCTCCTCATCGTCGCCGCATTCCTGATCATGATGGTGCTCTCGGCCACCGGTCTTGTCGCCAAGGACTGGGCGCGCGAGGTCGGCGTCAACTACGCGCCGCCGTCCTTCGCGGGTGCCTCATCGGCTCCCGACGTGTTTTCGCCATCTGCGCCGGCGGGCAACGTGCCTTCCGCGCCCGGGCGAGGCGAGGAATTCCATTCGAGCGTGGTCGATCCGCTTGCCGATGATCTCGCAGCGTTGCGCGGCGGTATTCCCAAGGGTTCTGCGCCAGGCTCAACCGGCGGCGATGAAAGCAAGGTCGTCGACCCGCTCGCCGACACCCAGAATGCGCAGCAGGCTCCCGCGGCGAACGACAGGACGGTCGATCCGTTGGCTGATGTGATGGCGGACATCCACAGCAAGCAGGGCACCGTCACGGCTCCTGCTGCCGAAACGCGCGCCGCCACACTCCCGCTCGGTGCCGACAAGTGGGGACGCGACGTGCTCAAGAAAACGATCAAGGGTTCCGAGACCTCGATCTTCGTGGGACTCGCCTCGGCGCTCCTCGCCACCTGCATCGGCACGCTGATGGGTGCATTCGCCGGCTACTTCGGCGGATGGGTCGACGACTTCTTCAACTGGCTCTACAGCGTGTTCAGCTCCATTCCATATCTGCTGCTGATTCTCGCGGTCGCAGCCGTGCTGCAGCAGAAGGGCACGATGACGATCATTCTCATCCTCGGCCTCACCGGATGGTCCGGCGTATTCCGGCTCATTCGAGGCGAGTATCTCAAGCACAAGTCGCGCGAATACGTGCAGGCCGCGGACGCCATCGGCGCCTCGAACCCGCGCCGCATGTTCGTCCACATTCTTCCCAACGTGAGCCACGTGGTGCTCGTGCAGCTTTCGATCCTCGTGGTGGCGTTCATCAAGTCAGAGGTCATCCTGTCGTTCCTGGGCTTTGGAGTTCCGGTGGACGTGGTGTCGTGGGGCTCGATGCTGAACGAGGCGCAGAACGAGCTCATTCTGGGCAAGTGGTGGCAGCTCGCGGGCGCGGGCACTGCGATGGCGGTGCTCGTCACCGCGTTCAGCCTCTTCACCGACGCCTTGCGCGACGCGCTCGATCCGAAGCTACGCGGGAGGGCCGGACTGTGAACGACACTTCGGCCTCCCCAACTTCGGATCCGTTGCTTTCGATCCGCGACCTGCGGATCAGCTTTCGCATCGGCCGCGACACGATTTATGAAGCGGTGCGCGGCGTGAGTTTCGATATACCGCGCAACACCACCGTCGCGCTCGTCGGCGAGTCCGGCAGCGGCAAGTCCGTCACCGCACTGGCCGCATTGGGGCTGCTGCCACCCGAGAACACGATCATCGCGCCGGGGAGCGAGGTGCGGATGGGAGGCACCGACCTCCTGAAGCTGCCCGCGCGGGCGCTGCGCGAGATGCGTGGCGCCGATATCTCGATGATCTTCCAGGAGCCGATGACATCGCTCAACCCGGTGTTCACCGTCGGTTTCCAGCTGACGGAGGTGTTGCGCCTGCATCGCGGAATGTCCCCGGGGCAGGCGAGGCGACGTGCCGTCGAGCTTCTCGACGAAGTCGGGATCCCCGACCCGCAGTACAAGATCAACGCCTATCCGTCGCAGATGTCGGGCGGTCAGCAGCAGCGGGTGATGATCGCGATGGCTATCGCCTGTGAACCCAAGCTCCTGATCGCCGACGAGCCGACGACTGCGCTCGATGTGACGATCCAGAAGCAGATCCTCGATCTCATCGCCGAGTTGAAGCGCCGGCATCAGATGTCCGTGCTCTTCATCACGCACGATCTTGCGGTCGTCGGCGAGATCGCGGACTTCGTCGTCGTCATGCGCAACGGCGAAGTTCGCGAGCAGGGTCCGGCGGCGCAGATCTTCGAGGCGCCACGCGACCCTTACACCCAGGCGCTGCTCAAGTGCCGACCGCGGCTCGACAAGCGCCTTGCAAGGCTTCCCGTCATCGACGATTTCATGTCGGGGCATGCCGAGCGTGCCGACAAGCTGCCCGAGCGGCAGCGCGGCATCAGCGCGAGCGATCCGATCCTGCTCGAGGTACGGGGGTTGAGCAAGAGCTTCTACAGTCGAGAGGGCATTTTCGGCCGGCGCACGTTCGAAGCCGTGAAGAACGTTTCGTTCAAGCTCCCCAAAGGCAAGACGCTCGGCCTCGTGGGCGAATCCGGCTCCGGCAAAACGACGGTGGGGCTGACGCTCATGCGCCTGCACGAAGCGTCGGCGGGCGAGGTGCTGTTCGAGGGCCGCGATCTACTGCGCATGCCGCGCTCGGAGTTCATGCGCTACAAGCGACGCATGCAGATCATCTTCCAGAATCCGTATGCGTCGTTGAATCCGCGCTTCATCGTGGGCCAGATATTGACCGAGCCGATGGAAATCCACGGTATCGGCGCCAACGCGCAGGAGCGCACCGATCAGGCATTCGAGCTCCTGCATCGCGTCGGCCTTCCCGAAAGCTCGTTCTATAAATATCCGCACGAGTTCTCGGGGGGCCAGCGCCAGCGCATCGCGATCGCGCGTTGCCTCACCATGCGCCCCGACATCCTGATCTGCGACGAGTCGGTCTCCGCCCTCGATGTTTCAGTTCAGGCGCAGGTTCTGAATCTGCTGCAGGACCTGCAGGATGAATACCATCTGTCTTACATCTTCATCTCGCACGACCTTGCCGTCGTGAAATACATCTCGGACGAGATCATGGTGATGAACAACGGCGAGATCGTGGAGATCGGCAACTCGGACGAGCTCTATCACCATCCGCGCGACCCCTACACGCAGCGCTTGCTCGCATCGATTCCCAAGGGATGGGACGCTCAGCGTGAGAGCGGCGTCTCGCAGCTCGCGGCCACACCGTAGCGAAGATTCGCAGGCCCGGGTTGCGCCTGCGTGTGGTTGCGCGACTGGTCTGCGAATCGGCTCCGCCACTGTATGGCCGAACGACCAACCCGTCAGAGCGTGAACGTCATTTTCGAGAGCAGCGCACCCGGCACGCGCGTGCTCGAGAGTGATCGCTGCATGTAGGTATTTGCGTCCAGCCGAAGTTCCGTCTCGCGGGTGAGCGCCTCGAGATGATCCCCGAACATCCGAAACAGCGTGTCGTCGAAACGCAGCACGTCCACGGGTGCGACGATCCTGCCGCCTTCGACCCAGAACGTCGCGAAGCGCGTCATGCCGGTAATGCGACACGCCGGCCGGTCCGAGTAGTTGAGATACCAGAGGTTTCCCACGTAGAGGCCGCGGTCGAGCACTGCCAGTGCCTCGGCGGCGGCGAGATCACCGCCCGCGATGGCAAGGGATTCGGGCATTTCCTCGACGTTCGCACCATTGCCCTCGATGCCGAACTCGCGTGCGCTGCGGGGCGAAGCGAGCGCGCCCACGAGCCTGCCCTCTTCGATCAGCGACACCGAAGCAGGCCGCATGAAGCCTGCGCTCTGGAAAGCCGGCGCCACGCCATTGCCAGTGTCCTCGCGCATCGTCACGCGCGAATCCAGCCTGAGGCCATCGGGGCCGCGCATGCGGGCTAGGCTGCTTTGCTGTGTCGCGAGTGCTCGCGCGGAGAAGCCTCCCCACTGCAGCATCCCGGCGATCTCCTCCATCGCGGCGGGTGCGAGAAAGACGCGGTAGTCGCCCGGCGCCAACGCGCGCGCCGGAAGCGCAATCATCGAGAGCTGCGCCTGTGCCTCACGCATGCGTTCGCCGAGGACCGACGGTTCCCAAGTGAAGCCGGAGATCGCCGTTTTGACGGCCTTGTCGGCGCGGTGATAGAGGCTCCACTGCAGGCCAAAGCAGGTGCTCTCGTGCCAGTTGCGCTGACCCAGTGCGTTGGCGAAGCCACGCATCACCGGGCCGCCGGCGTAGATGCCGACGAGATCGTGGCCCCGCCCGGCTTCGAGCACCTCGTCGACAATGATCTCGGCCGGCGGCAGCGGAGCGTCACGCACCGTCGTGGACGAGGCCAGCGTCGTCGAATAGAGCAGGTGCGGGTCTTCGCTCATGCCGGGCAGCACGTCGCGCAGCTCGCGCAACAGGTGCGCGAGCGTATCGCTGTCGTGACCGAGCATCCCCGTGATCGCAAGGCGCTGCGTGGCGTGACGCTGCCCGGCAATGAGATCGATGTCGAGATAGCACTGCGAGACGCTGCCCGGCTGGCGCACCTTGCCGTGATTGAGACGCACGAAATCCGACGTCTCCGCTGAAAGGCAGGCCGTATAGAACTCGCCCGCGCGCAGCGACCGGTCGAGCACCGCCGCCAGGTCTTCGAAATACGCCTGCGTGAAGGGCGAGGTCACGGTGAGAACCGGCGTGCTCATGCGTCCACTCCCCCGAACACGTCCACATTCGTGAAAAGGCAAGCCGGTGAGGCATGCCCAACGCGAATGACTTGCGCCGGCTCGCCCTTGCCGCAGTACGGCGTGCCGAGTACCTGCAGCGTCCCCTCGTTGCCGACGCGAGCGAGGCTGCGCCAGAAGCTCGCACTGATGCCGCGGTAATTCGGGTTCTTGACGACACCGACGCGTCGGCCGCCACGCACGAGCTCGCCTCGTTCGCAGCCGAACTGAAACTTGTTGCGCGAGTCATCGATCGACCACGAGCGGTTGGTGTGCATGATCACGCCTTCATCCATGCCGCCGATCATGTCTTCGAGCGATGCATCACCGACCTCGAGGTTCAGGTTGGCCATGCGATCGATCGGCGGACGATTCCAGTTGTCCGCGCGCGCGTTGGCCGTACCCGCCAACCCGGAACGGCTCTGCGAAATGGCCGCGCCGAGCCCGCGCTCGAGGACGCCGTCGCGAATGAGGTGGACTTTGCTCGCCTGCATGCCATCGTCGTCCCAGCCGTAGCTTGCAAGCTCTTCGGGCCGAGTCGGATCGAACGTGATGTTGAGAAGCTTGGAGCCGTATTGGTAAGTGCCGAACATCTCCGGCGTGACGAAGCTCGTGCCGGCAAAATTCCGCTCGTCGCCGAGGATGCGGTCGAGCTCGAGCGGGTGTCCGATCGATTCGTGGATCTGCAGGATCATCTGATCGGGCATGAAAAGCGCGTCCATGCGGCCGGACGGGCAGTTGGGTGCGCAGACGAGCTCGAGGGCTTCTTCTGCGACCCGCCGCCCTGCGCCCTGGAATCCGAACCGGTCCAGCACTTCATCCGCGCCTTGCTGGCAGATGCCGCGGTATCCGTTGAGGGTGCGGGTCTGGGTATCGCCGCCCGCATGCGCCGTCACCGAGCAGCCGGGGTACAGCAGGCGGTAACGCTGCACCACGTCTCCCCCCGCCGAGGTGACGAGGCGATGGATGGCATCGCGGATCTCGATGCTCACGTCCCAGTCGACGATCCGCGGGTCGATGCCCGCCTCGACGGATTCCTGCATCAGCAGCTCGTACCAGGCACGCGCGCTGCGCCGCGGAGCATCCACGCCCGGTGAGGTGTAGGTGCCGCGCGCGGACGATCTCGGCAGCATGGCCGTGGCGAGGAGGGCGTGCGCCGCGGTCGCCCGGGCGAGGCTTGCCGCGCGCTGGAAGGCGCGCTGCAGGCCGCCATTGGAGAGATCGCTCGTCGCCGCGTAACCGTGTCCTCCGGCGGCATAGACCGTGACCATCGCCCCGCGGTCGAGTGCACGCTGCAGCGGCAGGGCGACGTTCTTGCGGACCGTATAGCTCTCGCTGGATTCTTCCGTGTAGCGCACCGACCAGAACTCCGCATCGAAGCCGGGCGGCAACGCGCGGGCAGGGTCGAGCATCAGGGTGTCGGCATCAGGCATGGTGTGGGGTCATGGTGTGGGGTCAGGGCGTGGAGGTTTGGGAAGCAGGGTCAGCGAGAGCGGCGAGCGCCGGGCCGGTGACGCGCACGATGCGCCAGTCGGGTAACAGAAGGGCGCCGAGCGACTGGTAGAAGGCAATGGCGTCGGCATTCCAGTCGAGCACGGTCCACTCGAAGCGGCCGCAGCCGCGTTCGCGAGCGATCGCTGCAAGCGCTCGCAGGAGTGCGCGACCGCAGCCCTGCCGCCGATGCTGCGGGCGCACGAAAAGGTCCTCGAGCCACAACCCTGGCCGACCGAGAAAGGTCGAGAAACTGTGGAAAAACAGTGCGAACCCGAGGACCTCGTCGTTTTGACAAGCCAGCAGCACCTCGGCGCGCCGAGGCTCACCGAAGAGCGCAACAAGGAGATCCGACTCGGTCGCGACGCACAGGTGCTCGAGCCGCTCGAATCGAGCGAGCTCGCGGATGAGCTCCAGCACGACGCCTACATCGGCGCGCTCTGCCGCGCGGAGCCGCAAAGACTCCTGCGCTTGCGGACGCGACCCTTCAGCCCCGGGCGAGCGCTGCTCAGGATCCCTCACTCGAGGCGCAGGCCCATGATGGCCAAGTCACGCTCGACGCCGTCGAGCACCGCCACGCGAGGCAGGCGTCCCCAGTGCCCGAACCGGAATTTCTCGAAAAGCGATATCGACGGGGCGTTGTGGGCGAAGACGAAGGCGAGCACCGTCCGGATGGCAAGCCCGGGCGCCGTCACCAAGGCGTGCTGCACGAGCGCGCGGCCGACGCCCCTGCGCTGGACCCGAGGCGCGCAGTAGACGGCGATCTCCACGGTCGTCTCATAGGCCGGCCGGCCGTAAAAGGACCGGAGCGACGCCCAGCCGCAGACCGAGCTATCGTCGTCCGTCATGACCCACAAGGGGCGGCGTGAAGGGTGGAACTCCGCAAACCAGGCCCGACGGGAGTCGACCGTGACCGGCTCGGTGTCTGCCGTCGCCAGGCGCCCGGGAATGGAAGCGTTGTAGATGTCGACGATCGCGGGAAGTTGAGCGGCTTCGGCGGGCCGAATGTGCACTTTGGCAGATTTGCAACACCTGGACAGGGCGCATTGTAACAACCCCGGCATTCTGTTGCGGCTCAAAACGGGGCTGAGGTAAGGTGGCCTTGTGTGCCGAAAGGCGAACATTCGATTCCCTTTTCTGCTTCACTTTCCTCTGGGGGTTCTCCAAATGAAGTTTCAGCGAAAGAAAGTCGCGACTGCGCTCGGCTGTGCGCTCGGTCTAAGCGGCGCCATGCTGGCAGGCAATGTTCTGGCCGCCAGCGACATTCGGGTGGACGTCACCGGTACCAACATTCCGCGGGTCGAAGGCGAGCAGGCCGTGCCCGTGACCGTGTTCACGCGTGAAGAGCTGCAGCGTTCCGGCATTCAGACGGCGCAGGAGCTGCTCGAGCGCGTCAGCATCAACCAGTCGTTCGGCAACTTCACTGAAGCCAAGGGCGAAGGCTCGACCTTGGTCGGCTTCACCGGCGCATCGCTGCGCGGCTTCGGTTACAGCCGCACCCTCGTGCTGTTGAACGGCAAGCGCATCGCCCCCTACGCGCTGTCGGGCGGGCAGGGTGTCGACCTGTCGAGCATTCCAATCGCCGCACTCGAGCGCATCGAAATCCTGAAGGACGGCGCGTCCGCGGTGTACGGCACGGATGCCATCGCTGGCGTGATCAACTTCATCACCCGCAAGGATTTCACCGGGGCCGAAGTCGCTGGCACGTATTTGCGCACGGATGAACGGGGCGGCGATTCGTGGCGCGCCAATGCGACGCTCGGCTTCGGTGACCTGAGCCGCGACCGCATCAATGCCTTCGTCACGTTCGACCATCTGAAGCAGAAGGCGCTCAAGGCCGGCGAGCGTACGATCTCCGAGACGGCGTATCTTCCGGGACTGGGGCTCGACCGCACCTCGGGCAACTCGCTTCCCGGCAACATCAGCCAACCGGGCGGCTTCTCGGGCACCCGCAATCCGACGATCCCGTTGACCGGCGCCACCGCCGCGTCGTGCTTGCCCCCGTTCTCGTTTCCCACCGTCGCGTCACCCCGGCAGTGCCGGTTCAACTTTGCCAGTGTCATCGAGACCATCCCCGAGTCCGAGAAGGACAACGTGATCGGCCGCATCACCGCGCAGCTCTCGCCGAATCACCAGTTCTTCCTCGAAGGCACGTACTACCGCGGTAAGTTCATCCAGCGCATCTCGCCGACGCCGGTTTCGAGCGCTTTCACACAAACGCCCATTTCGCTGCCGCCGACCTCGCCCTTCTACCCGACCGCGTATGTTGCCGGGCTGCCGGGGGGCAACACGTCGCTGCCGCTCCTCGTGAGCTACCGTGCGCTGGAGCTCGGCCCGCGTACCGACGAAGCCAAGGTCGACCAGGAGCGCGTGGTCGGTGGTTTCCAGGGCACCATCTGGAACAACTGGGATTACGCCATCAGCGCCAACTACACGGCCAACAAGCAGATCGACACGTACAAGGGCGGTTATATCAGCGAGGCGCGTTTCGCACCGCTGTTCCGGTCCGGCGTGATCAATCCGTTCGGCTTCAACTCGCCTGCAGTACTGGCGCAGATGCAGGCTACCCAGATCACGGGTGACGCGTCGAACAACAAGGCGAAGAACTACGGCGCCGACGCGAAGCTCTCGAAGGAGCTGTTCAACCTTCCGGCCGGTGCGGTGGCCATGGCCGTTGGTGGCGAGGTGCGTAAGGAGTTCCTTTCCCAGATCAACGCGCCTTTCCTGTCGAGCGGTGACATCATCGGGGGTGCCGGCGCGATCACGTCGCTCGAAGAAGTGACTCGCAAGGTGTACGCG
>JALYXY010000200.1 GCA_030946875.1 Pseudomonadota bacterium
CGCGTCCCCCGCACGTTGTGCAGGAGGAGCGTGCTGCCGAGCTTGCCCTCCATATCGCCGCGGCGGATGATTTCGCTGACATAACCGTTCGACGCGCGATCCACGAGCTCGGCCGACAACGAGAGCTTGCGATTGTCGAAGACACCGACCACAACGCAGGCGCTGCGCTGTTTTTCGGGACTGCCGCTTTTTATGGTAAATTCCATCGCTCCACGCGTCTCTGGACGTTAGGTTTGCTTGCCGTAAGGCCGGTACGCCAGCATTATCGGCAAAAAGAGCAATAAAAGTCAAAAATTGCCCGCGTGATCATCTTCCGCCGCAGTCTGATCCGCGAGCTCACTGCCACCGCGATCGGCCTGTTTGTAGTCCTCCTCGCAATCCTCTTCACGAATCTGGTCCTGCGGCTGCTGACCCGCGCCGCCGGAGGTGCAGTCGCGCCTGAAGGGATCGTCGCCCTCCTGGGCTTCAATGCCCTTTTCTACTTCAACATCCTGCTGTCGGTAACGCTGTTCCTGACGGTGCTGTTGACCCTTTCGCGCGCGTATCGCGACAGTGAGATGATCGTGTGGGCGACGTCGGGGCAGAGCGCCATGTCGTGGGTCACGCCCATTCTCATGTTCGCGGCGCCATTTCTGGTCGCCATCGTCGTCCTCTCGCTGTACCTCTCACCGTGGGCCGAGCAACGCAAGCTCGAATACGAGCGCCAGCTCGAATCGCGTGACGAGCTCGTGCTCCTCGCACCGGGCCTCTTCAAGGAGTTTCGGCGCGCCAACCTCGTGGTTTTCATCGAGAGCCTCAACCCCTTGAACGGTGTCGTGCGCAACGTGTTTCTGCATTCCATCGACGAAGGACGCGACGTCACCACCGTCGCCACGTCCGGCAAGCTCGTCGAGATGCCCAATGGCGATCGCTTCATCGTGCTCGAGGACGGCCGGCGCTACGAGGGATTGCTCGGCAGCGCAGAACTTCGGGTGGTGCAGTTCGAGCAACTCGGCCGACGCATCGAGCCCGCCGAGCAACGCACGATTCCGACGTCGACCAAGGCCTTGCCGACGCCGGTACTCACCACGGGTGCCACCGGCCCTGAACGCGCCGAGCTCTTCTGGAGGCTTTCCGTTCCGATCTCGGCCTTCGTGCTGACGCTGCTCGCGATTCCGCTTTCTTACGTGAACCCGCGGATGGGCCGCTCGTTCAACATCATCGCAGCGGCGCTCCTGTACATGATCTACAGCAACTGCCTCAACATCGTGCAGAGCTTCATTGCGCAGGGCCGGCTGGATTTCTGGATCGGGCTCATGCTGCCGCACGTCATTGCGGCTGGCGTCGTGCTCGCGCTGTTCAATGCGCGGCAGCTGCGCATGGCGCTGCGTCCGCGACGGGCGCATGCGAGTTCGCAGGCATGAAGCTCCTGACCCGGTACATCGGTCGCGAAGTGCTGGGCGCGGTGCTCTTCATCTTCGCCGGCCTCGTGTCGCTTTTCGCCTTTTTCGATCTCATCCACGAGCTCGGCGATGTGGGCCAGGGGGGCTACACGCTCGGGAGTGCGGCGCTCTTCGTCGTTCTGCAATTGCCATCGCGCATGTACGAGCTGTTTCCGGTCGCCGCATTGATCGGCACGCTCGTCGCCATGGCGCAGCTCGTCGCCAACTCCGAGTACACCGTGATGCGCGCGTCGGGCGCGTCCCTGCTGCAGGTCACCTGGGCCCTGGTGCGCATCGGGCTCCCCCTGGCGCTTGCCACCTTCCTCGCAGGTGAGTACGTCGCGCCGCCGGCCGAGCGCCTGTCGCAACACCTGCGTTTCCAGACGCGCGGCGATGCGCCACGCGTGGTTGCGCAGCAGTTTCGCTCGGGCTTCTGGTTCAAGCAGGACCGGACATTCGTCAACATCCGCGGGGTGCTGTCGGATATGACGCTCGTGGGTGTGCGCATTTACGAGTTCGACGACGAGATGCAGCTTCACACGATCAAGGTCGCCGACTCCGGAAAGTTCGGCGACGACGGAAGGTGGCGGCTCGTCAACGTGCGCACCACGGCGCTGGAGGCGCAGGCCACCCGGGTGAGCAGCGCCCCGAGCCAGACCTGGGACACGATTCTTCGCCCCAGCCTTCTGACCGTCTACCAGGTCGCGCCGGAACGCCTGGAGCTCAACACCTTGTGGGAGAACATGCGCATTCTGGGCAGAAGCTCGCAGAAAACGAGCCGCTTCGAGATTGCATTCTGGAACAAGGTGTTCTATCCCGCGGGCGTCGTCGTCATGATGATCCTTGCGCTGCCGTTCGCCTACATCCAGCGGCGCTCGGGAGGTGTGGGCGCGCGGATCTTTGCCGGCACCATGCTGGGGCTCGCGTTTTTTTTGCTGGGCCGCCTTTTCACCAACCTGGGGCTGCTCAACGACTGGCCGCCGCTCTTCTCGGCGGTGTTTCCGCTGGTGGTGTTCGTGGCTGCCGCAACGTCAATGCTCTGGTATCTCGAGCGTCGCTGAGTCGGGACCGGTACGTAGCGGTCGCACCAAACAAAAACCCCGGCTCGGGCCGGGGTCTCGTGGCTCTTGAAGCTCCGCGCAGCATCACGGTGAATGTGCTCCGCGCGGTTGCTGCTTCTACGCGCGGGTTGATTCGATGAGTGCTTCGATCACGCCGCTGCGGCCTCGGCCTGCATGGGAACGATCGTCACCATCGTGCGCTTCTCCTTGCCTTTGACCGCGAACTGCACGGTGCCGGCAACCAGCGCGAACAGGGTGTGATCCTTGCCCATGCCGACGTTCGGGCCCGGATGGATCTGAGTGCCGCGCTGGCGCACGATGATGCTGCCGGCGTTGATGGTCTCGCCGCCATAGGTCTTGACGCCAAGGCGCTTCGAATGAGAGTCGCGGCCGTTGCGTGAGCTGCCGCCTGCCTTTTTATGTGCCATAGATTGCTCCGTCAGCCTTCGATGCTGTCGATCTTGAGTTCGGTGTAGCCCTGCCGATGACCCTGATGCTTCTGATAATGCTTGCGCCTGCGCATTTTGAAGATGCGCACTTTCTCGCCGCGGCCATGCGCGACGACTGTGGCCTTGACCGCCACACCCGATACGATGGGCAGACCAACGCGCACGCCCTCGCCTTCGCCGACCATCAACACCTGGTCGAGAACGATCGCTGCGCCTACCTCGGCGGGCAGGAGCTCGACCTTGATGCTTTGGCCGGGGGCAACCCGATATTGCTTGCCGCCAGTTTTAACGACCGCGTACATGAATTGGTACTCCTCATTGAGCTTCGCGGACAATGCGCCTGACGCACCCGCCGCCACGCCCGGCTAGACATGCGAGCCGTGGAAAGCCTTAGATTATAAAGTGTTAAGGGGCCTTTTGTCAAAATTGGCGGGAGCTGCGGAGCGAGCCGCCCGGCTCGGGTACAATCCGGCGCAATTTCACTCGACGGCCGTGCTGTCGGGCCTCGTAGTCCTCCCGTGCCAACCCATCTCGCAACGTCTGCCATCGCGCCCGAAATGGCCGAGGTCGATCGCGTCCTGCGCGCGAGCCTCGACTCCGACGTTTCGCTCGTCAGTCAGGTCGCTGACTACATCATCAACGCGGGCGGGAAGCGCTTGCGCCCTGCCCTGCTCATCCTCGTCGCGCGCGCCTGCGGTTACGCGGGTGCCCATCACCACACGCTTGCCGCCGTGATCGAGATGATCCATACAGCCACGCTGCTGCACGATGACGTGGTCGACGAGTCGGAGCTTCGCCGCGGCAACGCCACCGCAAACGCACTCTTCGGCAATGCCGCCAGCGTTCTCGTGGGTGACTTTCTGTACTCGCGCGCGTTTCAGCTCATGGTCGGCGTGGGCTCGATGCGGGTCCTTGCCGTCTTGTCGGATGCGACCAACACGATTGCCGCAGGCGAGGTGATGCAACTCATGAACTCGGGGGACCCCGGGTTGAGCGAGATCGCCTATTTCGATGTCATCGAGCGGAAGACGGCCAAGCTGTTCGAAGCCGCGACCCGGATCGGCGCAGTGATCGCCGGCGCATCGCCCGAATGCGAGGAGGCGCTCGCGCGCTACGGCACGCACCTCGGGACTGCGTTCCAGCTCGTCGACGACGTGCTCGACTACTCGGGCGATATGGGCACGATCGGCAAGAGCCTTGGCGACGATCTGGCGGAAGGAAAGATGACGTTGCCGTTGATTCGCGCGCTCGAGGTCGGCTCGCCCGAGGACGCGGCCGTGGTGCGCGGTGCAATTGCCGGCGGACACCTCACCGACTTCAAGCCGGTGCTCGACGTGCTCGCGCGCACCGGCGCACTCGACTATGCACGCGAACGCGCAACGCGCGAAAGCGCAGCCGCGATCAGCTGTGCGCAGACGCTCCCGGACTCGCCCGATCGCAAAACTCTGCTAGAATTGGCGTCCTTCGCAGCGCAGCGTTCCTATTGATTTCGCAGCGAATGACCGGCCATCGGGGTGTAGCTTAGCCTGGTAGAGCGCTACGTTCGGGACGTAGAGGCCGGAGGTTCGAATCCTCTCACCCCGACCATCTTCCCGTCCCTGCCGAAGCTCGCTTCATCGATGCTGCCTTCGCACGAGTGCCCGCAAGCGCAACTGCGTGGCGCTTCCCTTCGGCGAGTGACCGCAAGCGCTACGACGTGGCGCCTCCCCTTCGCGCATTGGGCCGGGCCAGTCGCCTCCATGACTTTCGTGCGTGCCGCCCAATCTCGCTGACGTTCCCGCGGTAGTGTCGGGCGCATCGGCGAAGTCGCCCGTGCCGGAGCCCGCGTCGGCGCCTGCAGCGCATACGCCGATGATGCAGCAGTACCTGCGTCTCAAGGCGGAGCATCCGGACAAGCTTCTCTTCTACCGGATGGGCGATTTCTACGAGCTCTTCTACGACGACGCCGAGCGCGGCGCGCGTCTGCTCGACATCACGCTGACTGCGCGCGGACAGTCCGCCGGCGCGCCGATCCCGATGGCGGGTGTGCCGTACCACGCCGTCGAGCAATATCTCGCGCGCCTCATGAAGCTCGGCGAGGCCGTCGCGCTCTGCGAGCAGATCGGCGAGCCCGGCACGGGCAAGGGTCCGATCGAGCGCAAGATCATGCGTGTCGTCACGCCGGGAACCCTCACCGATGCAAACCTCCTCGATGCGCGCCGCGACAGCTGGCTCGTCGCCGCCAATCCCGGGCGCGATCGCACGGGCATTGCCTGCCTCAATCTTGCTTCGGGTCAACTGACGATCGAGCAGGTGAGCAACGCCGAGGCCGACGCGACCATCGAGCGTGTCGAGCCCGCCGAGCTCCTGTTGCCCGACAACTGTGCGCGCGCAGCGAAGCTGCAGGTACCCACGCGCTCCTTGGCCATATGGCAATTCGAGCCCGGCGCTGCACTGAGAGTGCTCACGCGCCACTTCGGTACCCATGATCTCGCCGGATTCGGCGTGCACGACATGGACCTCGCCGTCGGCGCGGCCGGAGCGTTGCTGCAGTATGCCGTCTCAACGCAGCAGTCGGAGCTCCGACACGTGCGCGCGATCAGCGTCATGCAGGCCGACGAGGCGCTGCATCTCGACGCTGCGACACGACGCAATCTCGAGATCACCGCCACACTGCGCGGCGAAGCTGCACCAACGCTGCTTTCACTGCTCGACGAGTGCTCGTCATCGGCCGGCAGCAGGCTGCTGCGCGAGTGGCTGACGCACCCTCTCCGCAGCCAGGCCGAAGCGGGCCGCCGGCACGACGCCGTAGCGGCGCTTCAAGGTGCGTCAGGCGAAAGCCGTCAGGTGCGCTCGATCCTGTCGCGCACCTCGGACGTCGAACGGATCGCTGCGCGTATCGCGCTCGGCACCGCACGCCCGCGCGATCTTGCGGGGCTGCGTGACACCTTGCGACGCATGCCTGATCTCGCATCGCTCGTGTTCCTGAGCGCTTCGGGGCAGCCGCTGCTACGCGAGCTCACAGCCGACCTCGGCATCGATGATCGTTGGGCCGATCTTCTCGGCCGCGTCATCGCCGACGAACCTGCCGCACAGGTGCGCGATGGTGGTGTCATTGCGAGCGGCTTCGACGCGGAGCTCGACGAGCTCCGGTCGATCGACACGCGTTGCGGCGACTTCCTGGTGGCGCTGGAGAGCCGTGAACGCGAGCGCACCGGCATCGCCACGCTCAAGGTCGAGTTCAACCGCGTGCATGGCTTCTATATCGAGGTCGGAAACACGCACTCGGCGAAGGTGCCTGTGGATTACCGGCGGCGACAGACACTGAAGAACGCCGAGCGCTACATCACCCCTGAGCTCAAGGCTTTCGAGGACAAGGCACTGTCCGCGCAGGAGCGCGCGCTTGCGCGCGAGCGGCAGCTTTTCGATGCGCTGCTGCGCGATCTGGCGCCGGCGATCCCTGACCTCCAGCGCGTCGCCTCGGCGCTCGCGCGTCTGGACGTGCTCGCGAATTTCGCAGAGCGGGCGCAAGCGCTCGACCTCGTCGCGCCTACATTCACCAAGTCGACGGGCATGACGATCGTCGGCGGCCGGCATCCGGTGGTGGAGCGGCAGATCGATACGTTCATCGCCAACGATCTCGAGCTTGGAGGCGACCGACGCCTGCTGATCGTGACCGGACCGAACATGGGCGGCAAGTCGACCTACATGCGCCAGACTGCGGTGATCGCATTGCTCGCGTACTGCGGCGCCTTCGTGCCGGCGAAGTCCGCGACCATCGGCCCGCTCGATGCGATCCACACGCGCATCGGCGCCGCAGATGACCTGGCAGGGGGTCGCTCGACTTTCATGGTCGAGATGACGGAAGCGGCGGCGATCCTGCACCGCGCCGGGCCGCGAAGCCTCGTACTGAT
The DNA here is from genome assembly GCA_030946875.1 of Pseudomonadota bacterium. Lineage (GTDB taxonomy): Bacteria > Pseudomonadota > Gammaproteobacteria > Burkholderiales > Casimicrobiaceae > CAIWHR01. Next base: position 6,825 of record JALYXY010000200.1, read on the forward strand.
CGACGAGATTGGCCGCGGCACCTCGACGTACGACGGGCTCGCGCTCGCCTGGGCCATCGCGCGCGATCTCGTCGAGCGCAGCCGTTGCCTCGCACTTTTTGCGACGCATTACTTCGAGCTCACCGCATTGCCCGCGGAGACCCAGGGTTGCGCAAACGTGCACTTCGATGCGGTCGAGCACGGCCGCAACATCGTGTTCCTTCACGCCGTGCAGGACGGGCCGGCCGATCGCAGTTATGGCCTGCAGGTCGCCCGCCTCGCAGGTGTGCCCGCAGAGACGTTGCGACGCGCGAGGAGCTATCTCACGCGCATCGACCGCTTCACGGTGCGCGAATCCGGGCAGCCCGATCTGTTCAGCTCGCGCGAGGAGGGCGATGTCGCGGCCGTGGCCGACGTTCAGGATCGCGAGCCGCACCCGGTGCTCTCCGCACTCACTCAGCTCGACCCGGACTCCCTGAGCCCGCGCGATGCCCTGGCAGCGCTCTACGAGCTCAAGAACCTGCTGTGATCAGGCTCGCTGGAGATATCCGGCACATCCGACCGGGACCTCACTGCTGTGCGGTTTTGGGCGCTGCTGAACGCACGCAACGGCCGCGCGCGACATACATAGTTTTGCGGCCGGCCTGCTCAATGGTGGTGATGATCGCCGTGCCCGTGCACGTGACCATGGGCCACTTCCTCGTCCGTCGCGGCGCGCACGTCCAGGATGTGGCAATCGAAACGCAGGCTCTTGCCGGCCCACGGATGATTGCCGTCGAGCACCACCTTGCCTTCGGCGACGTCGGTGACGGTGAACACGGTGCCCTCACCCTCGCGCTCCTCGGGACTGTCGTAGGCCTCGAACTGCATGCCGACCTGCACTTCAGCCGGCAAGCGGTCGGCGGGCTCGATTTTCACGAGCTCAGGATCGTATTCGCCGAATGCTTCGGACGCGTCCACCTTGACCGAGACTTCGTCACCGGCCTTCCTGTGATTGAGCGCTTCCTCGAGCTTCGGCAGCATGCCCGAGTGGCCGCCATGAAGATATTCGATGGGCTCCTGCGTCTCCTCGAGCAAGTTGCCATCGCTGTCGTACAGTTGAAACGTCAGCTTGACGATGGTGTTGGTGAAGACATTCATGACAGCCTCGTATAGGGGACAGTTCGACAGACGCGCAAACCGGGCAATGGTTCGCGCAGAGGCGAGCGACCGGCGGATTTTACCGCAGCCCCCGGCGGGTGCGATTCACGCCGGGTCGACTCTGCGGGCAACCCCGCGCACCAGGTCGCGGTGCTGCTCCGGGCCGGCGCTGCCGTTGCCGAGGCACCTGGCCTAACCGCTCGGCAGCGAAGTCGCTTCTATAATCGCCTGATGTCCGCTCCCCATCGCCTGGGGCCCGCACGCGCTCTTCCGCGAACGCCGCGCGCCGCGCGAGCCGCCGCCCCTACCGACACCAGCCCTCTCCTCGGGGGGAGCTCGCCGGCGCGCTTCATGCGCACGCATTGGCAGAAGCAACCATGGCTCGTTCGTCAGGCGATACCGGCCTTCGAGGGGCCGTTGAGCCGCCGGGAGCTGTTCGCTCTGGCCATGCGCGATGACGTCGAATCGAGGCTCGTGCAACGTCAGGGCAGGGGCTGGTCTCTGACGCTGGGCCCCTTCACGCGGGCGATGCTGCGCGGGCTGCCCGAGCGCAACTGGTCACTCCTCGTGCAGGGCGTCAATCTGCACGTGCCAGCCGCCGACGCGCTCCTTCGGCGCTTCGATTTCGTGCCATATGCGCGTCTCGACGACCTCATGGTCAGCTATGCAGCGCCTGGCGGAGGCGTCGGTCCGCACATCGATGCCTACGACGTGTTTTTGCTGCAGGGGTTCGGCAGACGACGCTGGCAATATGGGCTGCAGCGGGACACGCAATGTCGCGAGGGTTTGCCTCTCCGTGTGCTGCGCCGCTTCACCCCCGAGCACGATGCCGTGCTTGGGCCGGGTGACATGCTCTACCTGCCGCCTGAGTACGCGCACGACGGCGTCGCGCTCGATGCCTGCACCACGTACTCGATCGGCTTTCGGGCACCGTCGACTCGCGAGGTGGTACAGGGTTTTCTCGATTATCTGCACGATCATCTGGCACCAGCAGGTCGCTACCGCGATCCGGAACTCATGCCAACCTCCGCCCCGGCACGAATCGCACCCAAGATGCAAGGACAGATCACGCGGATGCTGCGCGAATTACGCTGGAATGCGCAGGACGTCCGCCGCTTCACCGGTGAGTGGCTGACAGAGCCCAAGGCGAACGTGTTCTTCGATTCACCTTCGGCGGACCTGACCCGCAACGGCTTCACCCGGCGTGCGCGGCGCGAAGGCATTCATCTCGACCCGCGAACACAGATGCTTTATGACGCCACTTCGGTGTACATAAACGGCATGACCCTCGACGCAAGCGGGCTCGGCAGCGAGGTCACTGCGCTCGCCGATCACCGTCGTCTCGCCGCAGACGCGGTCGCCTGCGCGGACGCGATTTCGCTGCGCCATTTCTACGACTGGTACGTCCAGGGTTATGTACGACTCGGCATCTGACGAGGGGACTCCGTCGTATCGGGTGGTCGACACGTTCGCCGAGCAGGCGGCGTGCATCGATGTGCTCCTCGGACTCGCGAACGCACGCGTGCGGGTGTTCGATTTCGATCTCAAGCACACCGGGTGGAGCAGCGCCGGACGGGCCGACGCGCTCGCGCGCTTTCTGCTTGGCTCGCGCGAGGCGCGGCTGCAGGTCGTGGTTCAGGACGTGCGTTATCTCGAGACCTCGTGTCCGCGCCTCACATCACTGCTGCGGCGTTTCAGCGCTGCAATCACGATCTATCGCGCGGGGAGTGAGGCACGTAGTGCGTTCGACCCGCTTCTCATCGTCGACGACAGGCACTTCATGCATCGCTTTCACTACACCCAGCCACGTGCTGCGGTCGCCATCGACCAGCCAGGGCTCGCGAAACCGCTCGTACAAAGATTCGACGAGATCTGGGCGACGGGCGAGCCGGGCCTCACGGGCGATGTGCTGGGTCTTTGAAGAGGCACGTCGCGCTGTATTCAACGGAACCGGCTCGCACCCGAGGACGGGGGCCCGGCGTGCTAAAGTTTGCGCGGCCGTTCAGGTGCACGCGAATGAACACGCGACGCGGAGCCTGCCTCCAGCGCAACGATTCACCGGGAGCAGCCATGAACAGGAGCTTCGTCGTGATCGCCGCATCGGTCCTGGCACTTGCAGGCTGCAGCGAGCGCAAGCCGCCGCCGCCCAAGCCGAGTCCTGAGTCCAGCGCATCACCCGCACCGAGGGCACCCGCGCCGGCGCCGGCGCCGGCATCGAGTGAACCTGCAAAGGCAGATCAAGCGAAGTAACGAGGCGCGCGCGCAACGCGCCGGACCAAGGCACATGCAGCAGGGTTGCGCCTGCTGTCGCTTCTACCGCCACGACGGCGCATATCCGACCCCGGCGCGGCCGCGCGGCCGACCTAAAGCGGAGCGCCGATGCGTTGCGCGACTTCGCGGTAATGCTCGATCACGCTCCCGAGGTCGCGACGGAATCGATCCTTGTCGAGCTTGTCGCCGGTCTTCGCATCCCACAATCGACAGCCGTCCGGGGTAAACTCATCACCGAGCACGATGGGGCCCTGTGGGTCCTCGACGAGATGCCCGAACTCGAGCTTGTAGTCGACGAGATCGATTCCCGCCTGCGCGAAGAGCGGCGTCAGAACGCCGTTCACCTCGTGCGTCAGCCGCTTCATCGCGGCAATTTCCTGGGCGTCGGCCCAGCCCAGTACCCGGATGTGATCGTCGTTGACGAGCGGATCGTGCAGCGCATCACTCTTCAGAAAGAACTCGAAGATGGGCTCAGGCAAACGGCGGCCTTCCTCGATGCCGTAACGCTTTGCCATGGACCCGGCGCACACGTTGCGAACGACGCATTCGACGGGCAGCATCTTCATCGCCTTGACGAGCGATTCGCGTTCGTTCAGAAGGCGCACGAAGTGAGTCGCCACGCCCGCTGACGCGAGCTTGCCCATGACGTATGCGTTGATCTTGTTGTTCGTCTCGCCCTTGCCATCGAGCTTCGCAAGCTTTGCCCCGTCGAAGGCCGAGACGTCGTCGCGATAATGCATGACGAGGCGGTGGGAGTCGTCGGTGGCATAGACCGTCTTCGCCTTGCCACGGTAGAGCTCCTGGCGCTTTTCCATGCGGTTCTCCTGCAGTCAGTGCACGATTTTCGCGAGCCGGTTGGCGCCCGCCGTCAGCATCCACGCCAGGCGAAGCCGCTCTGCTGATCGGCGATACCGATCCATTCCTGCGCGCACGAAAGCACGCCCGCGAGCGCGAGGCGCGCACGCTCCGGTGTGTTGTTCTGGCGCGAAAGATGGGCCGCGACCAGATGCTGCAGCCTGGAGCAGTCGATGCGACTCAGAATGTCGGCCGCGGCTTCGTTGTGAAGATGACCGAATCGTCCCGAGATCCGCTGCTTCAGCATGAAAGGGTAATCGCTGTCGGCGAGAAGAGCGCGGTCGTGGTTGCACTCGAGCACCAGCGCATCGCATCCGGAGAGGCTCGCTTCGACAAAGGGCGTCGAGACGCCGATGTCCGTCAGCACGCCGACTCGGCTCGCACCGTCGCTGATCACGAACTGCACGGGCTCCCGCGCATCGTGCGGAACCGGAAACGGGCGCACCTCGAGGTCACCGATCGCGAAGCAATCGTGACTGTCGAAGCCGTAGATGCGCTCGCAAGCATCGAAGCGATCAGCCGCAGCCTGCAACGTGCCGAAAGTGGCCCACACGGGCACTCCGTACTTGGCCGCGAACGCCGGCACGCCGCCGACATGATCCGCGTGCTCGTGCGTGACGAGAATGGCGCTGACATCCGTCGGCTCCAGGCCGTGGCGAGCCAGCCGAACCACCGTGTCGCGCACGCCGAAGCCGCAATCGATCATGAGGCAGGTCGCGCCGGCCTGCACCACCAATGCATTGCCTTCGCTACCGCTGCCAAGAGACGCAAATCGCACGATCAGCGCATCGTTCGCGGGTGCTTCAGGATTTTTGTCGCGCGCACGGTGAGGCGCCGCTGGTTACTTGAGCTGGTCACGCAGCAGCGCCAGGATCTTTCCGCCCGCTGCCGATTTTTCGGCAACGCCTTCGGGGTTTTGGACCAGCACCGCGCTCGCATTGCCTGCCTCGGAAATCACGATTCGGTACTGCTCCGGCTTCTCCGCCTTGTCACGCCAGAACGCAAGCTTGTCCAGGAATCCGACATTCTTCTTTTCCGAATCCGGATCGGCGTAGCGAACGTAGTAAAGACCTTTGGATCGGTCGCGGTCGACCACCGTGAAGCCGATGCGATCGAGCGTGAGCCCTACACGACGCCACGCGCGGTCGAACGAATCATCGACGACGAGACGCGGCGTTCCGTCCGGCGCATTCTCGAGGCGTGCCTTGTCGGGCGTCTGCACCGCCGCCTGCAGAGACTGTGTGGCCTGCGGCTGGGTCGCCCCGAAGCGCACGAGAAGGCGCGTCAGGAATTCGGCCTCGAGGTCAGGTTTCGGCGGCAGCACTGCCCACGCAAACGCCACCGGCGAGCCCTGGCTCATGGCGGTGGGCATCTGCTCCATGCCTCGATGCGACAGGTAGATCTCGACGGTTCCGCTCTCGTTGCCGCGCTCGATGCGCGTACGGAACTTGTCGCGCTTGTACGTCGTGTAGAACACGTCGATGAACTTGCCCAGGGAGCGGCGGATGAAATCCTGCGGGATCTCGGCGCGGTTCTCCGCCCAGTCGGTCTCGATGATGCCGGTTTGCGGCGAATCCTGCGCAACTACAAAGCCGTTGTCGGTCCAGAACTGGCGCACGATATTCATTGCCTGTTCGGGTGTGGCCTTGGCGACGATCCAGCGTTCGGTACCGGCACGCACGATCCGCGCTTCACCGGTCGCATTCGGTGCGATCTCGGTGCCTGTGGCGGGGCGCGCCGAGTCGCGCGCCGCAAGCCCCGAGGCAGTCGTAACGTTGTATCGCTCGTCGTATTGCGGCGTCGACAGGTCGGGCGGGATCTCCAGCGCCGGTGCGGAGGATGTGGACTTGTAATCGATTTTCTTGCCGAGCGACGAGAGGCTCAGCGACTCGCATCCGCTGAGAAGCAGTGCGGCGAGCACACCGGCAGCAACAGCGGACCGGCGATACGTCGATGGGTGAGTGCGATGCAAACGCGGGCTTTCGACAGCATTCATGCGATGGACCTTCTGATCAATGGAGACAACCGGCATCGCGCAGGGCTCCCCGAACCGCGTCGTGCTGTGTCTGTGACAAGGGTGTGAGGGGCAAGCGGAGAACATTTTCTATGAGGCCCATTTGCGCGAGCGCCCACTTCACCGGGATGGGATTGGCTTCGAGAAACAGCGTGCGATGCAGCGGGAGGAGGCGGTCGTTGCATTCACGCGCGGCCGCGACCTCGCCGGCGAGGGCCGCCTTGCACATGCGCGCCATGAGCCCGGGCGCGACATTGGCGGTCACGGAGATCACCCCCTGCGCCCCCAGCAGCATGAGCGGCAGGCCGGTGATGTCCTCGCCACTGTACACCGCGAAGTTGTGTCGTGCCGAAAGCTTGAGCGCGCGAAAGAGCTCGCTGGCGCGCCCGAGGTCAGCCGTCGCATCCTTGATGCCGATGATGCCCGGCACCTCGGCCAGCCGAAGCACCGTCTCGTTCGCAAGATCGGCAACCGTGCGCCCCGGCACGTTGTAGAGGAGGATCGGCAGATCGACCTTTTCCGCGATCGTGCGAAAGTGTTGATACAGTCCTTCCTGCGTAGGCTTGTTGTAGTAAGGCACCACCGACAGCGCGCTTGTCGCACCCGCTTTTTTCGCGAACGCAGTGAGCTCTACGGCTTCGGCGGTGGAATTGGCGCCGGTTCCAGCGATGACCGAAATGCGTCCCCTCGCATGGGCGATCGTCGCCTCGATGAGCCGGCAATGCTCCTCGATGTCGACCGTCGGGGATTCGCCGGTGGTGCCGACGATGACAATTCCGGCGGAACCTTCACGCACGTGAAAGTCGACGAGTCGTCCGAGCGCGGCAAGGTCCAGTTCCCCTTCGCCCCGCATTGGAGTCACGATCGCAACGATGCTGCCGGTCAACATGTGGGCTACGCAAAAGCGCGCAGTTTAACCCAATGAAAGCGGACCTCCTAACACTCTGGCGCCGTACGCACGCACACCCGCCGTTGCTGCACGCAGCTTGGTGGCGAAACGCGTTTGATGCGCGTGGGTGCGTCGGGCAGGAGCGACAATCACGGAGTTCAGGCCGGCGCGTTCAACGTGAGCGACGCTTCGCGCTGCATAACGCGCTGCATCTCGGTTTCAAGTGCTGCACGTCGCCGCAACGCGAACTTGTTGCACGCCCACGGGGTGGAGGGCGTGCCCGAATGCGATCTTCGTGGTCGCCTCAGTCCTCGCGCCCGATGTTCCGCGCGTCGGTGCTCACGCGGGCGCTCCACCCAACCGGCCAACTCTTGCACGTACGTGCCGCGATGTGCGGGTATTGAGGCCTAGCCTGGCGGCATGGCTTGGGTGGGGTTGGCTGTCAGCTGTTGTAAGGCTGTTGCAAGGCTGTTGCAAGGCTGCCGCAGTGCGCGGTGACCTCTTGTCCAAGACATTTAACGATCCTTATACGGCCCCGGCGCGGTGCGTGCACGGTATCCTGCGGGTGGTTTGTGGTAGACAGGTACCATCCCCCCATGTCCTCGGTGCCCGGCGCGGCCGCGTGCGCGTGATCGTCGCGCTGGACGCGAGCGCAAAGAATCCCTAAAGTTCAGGAGTTCCGCGATTGCGGCAGGGTATCCATAAGGAGAAACGTCAATGCGTCACACGTTCAGCATCATCCTCGGGTTGGTCATAAGCGCCATCAGCGTAGCCGCCGGAGCCCAGAATCTGATCTACGGCAACAGTGCCGGGTCCAACCGTATCGACGTCATCAACCGCGACACCGGCGCCCTCATCCGCAGTTGCTCGCCTGCCAAAGGCAACGGTCGGGGCATCGTCGTTGTCGGCAACATCGCGTACCACACCGTAGCGGGCAGCAACACCATCTACAAGATGGATATGACCACCTGCGCGGACCTCGGTATCGCCTTCAGTGTCGCGGGCGCCTCGGGGCTTTCGACCATCGCCTACGACGGGACCAACTTCTGGATCGGCGATTATTCGGGCACCAACAAGGCGTACTACTACACGCCGACCGGCACGCTGGTGAAGACGATCTCGCTCGTCAATTGCACGGGGTTCTGCGACGGGCTCGAGTTTTTCAATGGCAAGCTCATCTCGAACCGTGGTGACGCGGTCGGCCCGTTCGACATCTACGACACCAACGGTAACCTGCTGACGTCGGCCTTCATCAACTTCGCCAATGACACGACGGGGATCGCGTACGACGGAACGTTCTTCTACGTCTCGCTCGTACACGGCTCGCTGATCAAGGTGTTCGACGGCACCACCGGAGCGTTCGTGCGCGACATGCCGCTTACCAATGGCACGGGCTTCCTGATCGAAGACCTCTCCACGGACTACGCGCAGCGCCAGGACACCGGCGGCGGCGTGCCCCCGCCCGTCCTGCCACCGCGCACCATCCCGACGCTGTCCGAGTGGGCGA
>JALYXY010000206.1 GCA_030946875.1 Pseudomonadota bacterium
TGCGGTCGGGTGGCAGGGAGGTCGAGAGCCGCGCATCGAGCGTGCTGATGGCCGACATCGACTTGGCGAACGCGGCCGCGTCGATCGTCGGCGCGTTTTCGCTCAGCTGCTCGGCGATCTCGCTGGCTTGTGACAGAGCATCCGCCTTGGAATGCGTCGTTCTTGCGGCCACCGCCGGATCGGCAGCACCGATCAGAAAAGCCAGAATCAGGCAGGCGCCGAAACGAGCGCGCGATGCGCCGGAGGATTGGTTCTTGAGCTTCATGTGAGACCCCGCGATTCGCGTTGCTCGGTTGTTGCCGCACATTGCCGCAACTCGAATCAACATATGCGCGTCGGGATCTTCAGTCGGTGCGCCGCCGCACGGACGGGAATCATATTGCGCCTAGACTGCCAACTGAGTTCACCTCAGCGCATCAATTGCGGTCCTTGTTTTCTTCCGCACCCATTCGCACTGAACTATGCCCCCGGGTGACGCCTCAAACTTCCTTTACTCAGATGGAGACAGTATGAGCCATAACTTGCAACGTACGATGATCGCGTGCGCGATCGCGACCACATCATGGATCGGCGTAGCCGAGGCCGCCGGATACGAAACGAACACGGGTGCAAACACGACGGCGACACCGCACGAGCGCGTGAGTAGAAACGTGAGCGACGCAGCAAAGGACGGGATCAAGCATGCGCAGGGCGCTGCCGACGTGCTGCGTCGCATGCAGCAGGCTGCAGGCACCACGGCGCTGCTGGACCAGGCGAAGGGTGTTTTCGTGGTGCCGGAGTTCGGACGCGCAGCGTTCGGGGTTTTTGGCGTACGTGGCGGGGTCGGGGTACTGATGGTGCGACGAAGCGATGGCTGGAGCAATCCCGCGTTCTATGACTTCGGCGGCGTCAGCGTGGGCTTGCAGGCCGGCGTGGAGGCTGGCTCGTTCGTGCTGGTCCTCAATACGGACAGGGCGGTGCAGAGTTTTCTGCAGGCCAACAACTGGTCGCTCAACGCGAACGCCGGCCTGACGGTGGTCAACTGGTCACAGGTGGCGCAGACCTCCACGGGTCATGGTGACATCACGATGTGGTCCGATGCCAAGGGGCTGCTCGCCGGAGTCAATCTCGGCCTCACGGACGTGACGTACGACGGCGACGAGACCTCCGCTTTCTACGGGCGACAACGGATCGCCGCGAACGACGCCTTGGGAGCGGTCACCAGCAGCCACAACTCCGACGTCGTGGCGCTCAAGGAAACGCTTACTGGCGCGCCGAACGCAACCGGGCAATCGGCGGCACGCACGACCCACGTCGACCAGCCGGCTGCGAAGCCCGTAGAAAGTTCGACCTCGCGCACGCGATGATCTGCCTCGCGTAAGACTCGTTCTCGTGCACCTGGAGATACTCCGCGATGAAGGCTTGCCTGGTGACGATGAAGTTGTCTGGCAGGACCGGGATCGGTCCCATCGTCCATCCGGAGAACCACCTCCGAGTGCCGATGTTGTTTGCGAAAAATGACCGATGTCACAAGCACCCCGCCGATGAACAGAGCAGCCAAGGTGCTCTTTTACACGAGCATGGTCGTAGTGGGCTGGTGGGTGTTGCGCTATCTTTCCCCGCGCCGATTTGCGTCTGCCGACGACGCGGTCGAACAGTCCTCCGTTCGAGATGGAAATGCTTACCGGCGCGCAACCGAGCGCTGGGAGAACGAGGGCGGTTCGACATTGACGCAAACAAGACCAAGCGTGATCAGGTAAGTATGCCCAAAGACTGCGTGGGATCTCGAGTGTCAGGTTTCGGGCCGGTGGGTGCATGCCGCTGCGCGCAGCGACGCTCATCTCGGCTGCATAGGCCCGCGCATCAACCTGTCGACCAAAGGTGCGCGATCCTCACCAAGAACCCGCAGGCGCGCCCGCACCCGGTATTTGACTCGTCCCGCACGCGAGACGCGCTTTTCGATCGCCATACAGGCTCCCCGACAAGGAGATGACGATAGCTGCGCCCGCGCGGTCGCACCATGCCGCAAATACGCTCTGTTGTCAGAGCTCGTGCAAGATTGCACTGCCACGCGGGGGCAACTGCTGCCGTTGTGGCGCGAGGCTGCAGCGTGGGGCTGAAGCAATCGCGGGGAGTGCCCCAAGATTGCCCCAGGAGGAGGAGTGAAGGGTCCGCAGTGACTGCAACCCTTTGGATACTTGGCTCCCCGACCTGGGCTCGAACTAGGGACCTGCGGATTAACAGTCGCGGAGGAGCAAGCCTAATTTCCACTGCAATATCAACTGCCTACGTCGTCCGCGCAACGTCGCAATTGCAGTCGAACGCAGTGCAACACAGTGGCATGTAAAACGTCCAGGCTACATTTTCCCGGATACACCAATAAACGCGTGTGGCGCCCTCCGGTTGCCCAAACCCGGACACACCGGCGGAGCTGTAGCCAGTCCCCTAAGACAACCAGTTTGCCGTGTGCGGCCCATCTTCACAAAGCATAGAACAGGCGCGTTCGAAGTAGCGCGATACCGACCCAACCCGTGCTGGATGGCGCGGAAAAGCGCATGCACGCCTTCCGTTCCATCATCTCTACCGGTCTGGTCGAGCGCCGTCCGCGACACGTCAGTAGATCGCGAGGCTCGGAAACCAATGCCTCTGACTACGGTCCGATTGACTTAACTGGACGGCCTTCGCATAGCCTCTCGCCAAGGTTCGTGTTGTTCGAACCTACCTAACCGCCCTGCTTTGTCCACGCGGCGGCTCCGCAGTGTGTTCAGCGAATACTACTGGGCAATCACGGTAAGGTTTGCTTTCGTCTGTTACCGGGGTGTTGATCGTGGTCGAATCGTGGTACCCGCGCATCTCGGAAGCTATGCACTTTCTGCCGATGCTCAGGCTGCTTCTCAGCCGTGCGGCCACACGGCATCAGGTCCGAGCCTCCCTGCGCCTCGAACTGCGGCCGCTGATCGAGAATGGGCTGTTCGGGTACGAATTTGAACCCGATTGTCCAACGCACACGTACGTCATGATCGGCATGACGCGGCAAGGGATGCCCGTCGTCCGCACGTCCTTCTATTCAGTTGATGCGCCAGGCGTGTTGAAACTTGCGACCAGCGACGGGGCAACAGTGCAAGCGGCTACCCGTCGCGGCCGATCGCAGCAGCGTGAAACGTGCTTCGACGGGTGGGACAGTGCCGCCGACGCCGCCTGGATGGCGCTGGGTCGCACGTTTCCAGGTCACTCATGGCGCGGCGCAGTGTTGCAAACGGCCGAGCAGCGCTGCCTAGAGATTGCGTTGTCGACGACCTACTCGTACGTCGCGAGGTGGGACCCATTTGTCCGCTTCTGCGGCGTCCCGGGCGAGGCTACGCAAGGCTTTGTTCTCTCGGGCGAGGATAACGAACACGGCGAGCTGATCTTTCAGCGACCCGATATCTGGATGCTGCGATGGAAGGCTCCTCCCGACGCCGTATACGAATCATGGTCAGTGGCGTTGCCGCAGGTCGGCGCCGACCTGGTCCGCGGAGACTTCGCCAGCTAACCAGTGCGATCGATCGTTGGGCAACCCCTTCTGGCAGCGAACAGGCCAACCTTCGTGGTGAAAAATCTGCTCACGCAACACGGCCAGCGCCGGAAGTGATGTTCAAGGGAGTGCACCGGAGGGGCGCTACAAACGAGCATTTGGATTTTGCTCGCAAAGGACTCCGAGCATTTAGCGCACGATTGCACTGGACGCTGGAATCGAGGGCCGCGGCCCGGCGGGTAGACGTCGCGGTAGCCGGACGGTAAAGCAGGTGCCAGACTCGTCACTTGAAGTGAAAGTCACCTTGCCGCCGTGGGCGCGCGCGATCTCGCGTGCGATGTAGAGCCCCAATCCGAGACTCCCGTTGTCATCGCCCCCATTTTCTGTTGTTGGACGATTCAGCGGGTTAAAAATCGCCTCGTGCCGGTCCGCAGGGATGGCCGGCCCAAAATTGTGAACGCTGACGGACACATGGTCCGGCTCACAATGCGTGGTCACATCCACCGGCGAGCCTTCGAGACCGTGCTGGATAGCGTTGCCAGCGAGATTGGAAAGTAACTGCTCGATACGGGAAGCATCCCAGTCGCCACCGCAGTCGCCCTGCGCATGAAGGTGCAGCGAACGATCGGGATGGACCACTTGTAGCTCAGTCACGATTCGCCGACAAATATCTATGAGATCGCACTCTTCGATCCTCAACGGAAGGTCCGCGCCCAGCCGGGTGCGGGTGAAATCAAGCAAGTCGCTGACCATCGTCTGCATACGTTTGTTGCTGCGAGCGATGCGAGTCGCACTTTCACGGGCTGAAGTGCCCAGGGTCGCGTCTCTGACCAAGGCCTCAGCGGACATCCCGACGGCTTGCAATGGATTGCGCAAATCGTGCCCCAGTATCGCGATGAACAGATCTTTATCGCGGTCCAGCTTGCGATTGAAGCGCAGCACCGATTCGGCGAGTATCTGATCGACTGCTTCATTGAAACGGATCAACTCAGACATGGCACCATCAGCCGCATGAACACGGGTCCAGAGGTACGTCACGCTAGCCCGTATCGCTCGGTATTCCGAAATCATCTGGTCTAGGGTAAACCCTTGAGCAAGACGCTGCAGCCCGTGATCATGGGCTGCAGTGTTCACGCCCTCTGGCGAGTCAGGGCCATGCCCCTGCGCCTTGCGGGCTTGCTGCTCCAGCGACTGCGGTGTTTCCATGTCGGCAGCCACAAAACGCAGCATTCGTTCCGCGTCGTTGCGAAGTTCCTTGGAGCTCATCCCGAGCCCCGGCGGCAGCGCCTTCGCGAACGCTTCCCACTGGATCAGAATCGGCTCGACGTTTTGCAGAATGAATTGGGCGAGGCGCATTTGAAGTGTACGAGTTGCAGCGTGGTCCTACGGTGCGAGGTATGCGAATCCTACTGGCTTTATCATTTGCTCAGAGTACGGTGCATTCATGGCTATGCCGAATTCACGTGTCGACGCATCGCCCCGCATGGAACGCCTGAGTAATTGCGTGCTCGTTGCGGACGACAATCGCGACATCGCGTTTTTGCTTTCTCTCTGTCTTTGCGCATCCGGATACGTTGTGCTCGTGGTGCATGACGGCTATGCCGCCGTGACTGTAAGTGCCAGGCACCGACCTGCAGCAGTAATTCTGGACGTGGAGATGCCGGTCATGGACGGTTACAGCGCGGCGCAGCAGATTCGGTGTGCCCTGGGGCCGAGTGTGTTGCTCATTGCGCATACCGCTCTCACCGACCAGGCTGTTAAAGACCGCTGCCGAAGCGTGGGTTTCAACCGTCACATCGTGAAGGGCTGCGAGTTCGGAGTGGTTGAAAACCTAATCGCCGCTCGGCTGACTCGACACCCTCTCCAGAATCACGGCAGGCAAGCCATTATTCCTCGCCGAGCCGAGCTCGGTATCGCATAGCTCCATGTGTAAACGTTATTCTGGCTGTCTTGGTTGACGTCAGACTCGTCTGACGCTCGTCTTCAGCACTTCCTACATCTACTCGGTGGCCTCGCTGGTAACTTACTGAAATACTGGACCTTGCAATCGACAACCATTGAGTGAACCCGACCAGAGCGCGTGTGTCGTGATCGCGGATGACAACATCGACGCTGCAGAGTCGCTCGGGTGGTGTTTTAAGCTTTCTGGGTATGAGACCTGCCTTGCGTATGACGGCGCGGCCGCCATAACGCGAGCGCTCGAAAGCAGGCCTCTGGCAGTGATACTCGATCTGCAAATGCCTGTTTTAAATGGCTATCAGGCTGCCATTCAGATTCGGGAGGCACTGGGGGCGCGGGTTCTTCTGATCGCGCACACAGCCTGGTCTGATTTAGCCTCGAAGCAGCGCTGTAGCGATGCTGGTTTTGACTACCATGTGGCGAAGGGCGTGGACTTCTCTTACTTGGCTTCCCTCGTAGGGGCCCATGCTGCCAAGTGTTAGCGCTGTTCGACCAGCAGCCCCCTTAGCCAGCCCAGCGCATGGGGACCCTTCCCCCACAACGGATGGCAGCGCTCAGGCTACCCCAGGAAACTCCGGGGACTACGCTGCACCCTGCCGACGGCGAGTGACAGGTGCAAAGCGCCCCGCCTGTCGATGATTCCACTCTTGCGCACGGCGACAAGGCCGGTGCGCGTTGGCGTGGACCATATTTGAACGACGGTGGGCGTTCAAGCGCGCTTCGGGCAAGCGACTGCGTCGTGGCATCTCGGCGACGCCGAGGTCGCAGTCGGACGCAAAGGGTCGTGGGAACGCGTATAGCACAGCGTACGAACTCACCGTCGTTTGGTCACGGAGCCCAGCACGACACGAGCGTCGCCCTCTCGCGGAACTTGTAAGAAGGATCGTAGCTGATTCGGAACTCGGCCCGGCTTCCTGGATCTGCTGAACCCCACGTCGCCCTACCTGAGGCGGTGCTGGCGCTACTACCAAGCGTCCATACACCGCTTAGAACAGCTGGCACTGATCGTGCTGTAAGCGGTCATGGTCCCGGTCCGCCTTTGCCCTCTCGTTCTCGTCGCGGACGACAACGCCGATCTGGCAGACAGCTTGGGCTGGTGCTTGGAGGCCGTCGGCTACCGAACTGCAGTGGCTTACGACGGAAGGCAAGCCATAGAGTCTGCGTGCGCGTTACGGCCGTCGATCGTCATACTTGATCTAGCTATGCCGCGCGTCGACGGCTACGCTGCCGCTCGGGAGATCCGTGCCGTTTTAGGTGAAGATGTGCTGATGATCGCGCATACCGCGTGGGGACACGAGGGGGCACGGCAGCGGACCATGGAGGCCGGTTTCAACCACCACGTGGTGAAGACGACAGAACTGACGGTACTCCTACGCTTGCTCACCGGCTACGAGAAGCAGCTAGTGACAACAGCCGCAATGGTGCCGGCAAGACGCATAGAAGCCGCGTTGCCAACATCAGAACCGGGTCGCCGGTATCTTGCTGACGCCACGCCGACGGCTCCACTATGTCGCCCGCTGCTCGTAGAAATCGCATCCGCGTGAAAGCGCGCGCTGGGTCAGTGTGTACGGCACCGGGTGACCGGTACGGACCAGAGCTTTAGCGGCGACGGACCGGCGTGCTCAACCCTTTGCGATAGCGTTTCGTGGTCTGGCAGTTTGCAACATCTCTTCAAGCTGTTTCAGCTCATACGGCTTCCTCAGACAAGCGTATACCCCTGGAATCCGGCCTTCTTCAACATCATGGCCGCTGGCAATGATGATCCGCATCGCGGGGTACGCCTGGATCGCTTCCCGAGCGAGTTCAAGGCCCGACATCGAAGGCAAACTGATGTCGGCGAACAAGACGTCGTAGCGAAATGCAATGAGCTTTTCCAGTGCGCCTTCTCCCGTGGAGACGGGAGTCACACGATGCCCAAAGCTGGCGATCACATCGGCCGTCGACTGCCGCACATCTTCGTTATCCTCGACCAGCAGAATTTCAAGCTCACCGGCGGCGGCAGAAGGCTCAGTTGAGCCGACGGCGTCGTCACTCGCGCTAATCGGCCGCTGCTGGAGCAACGTCCGTATCTTGCGAGCGAGATCTTCATGCCGGTAGGGCTTGGAAATGAGGTCGACGCCTGCATCAAGTTTGCCGCCGTGGACGATGGCGTTGCCGGTATATCCCGACGTAAACAACACCGCAACGCCCGGCACTAACGTTTGAATCTTCTTAGCCATGTCTGCACTTGTCAGGGCGCCAGGCATCACCACGTCAGAAAATACCAGGTCAATTGGAGCCCCACTCTCCACGATGGCCAGTGCACTCATCGCATCAGGTGCATGCAATACCCGGTAGCCGAGCCCGATGAGCGTCTCCACCGCTGTAAACCGAACCGCGTCGTCATCTTCCACTACCAAGATTGTCTCGGCCCCACCCACAGCCTTCTCTTGGCTACGGGGTGCCGCCACCGGTTCAGGAAGCGTCGAACGAGGGAGATACAGCCTGACCGTCGTGCCCTGTCCGACTTCGCTATAAATGGTGATGTGCCCGCCGGATTGTTTGACGAAGCCGTACACCATACTGAGCCCCAAACCGGTGCCTTGCGACTCGTCTTTGGTGGTAAAGAATGGTTCAAACACCCGCGGAAGCTGATCCGCTGAAATCCCACTACCCGTATCAGAGACGGCCAACAGAACGTATTGCCCCGGCTTTGCGTCGGCGTAGGCACGGCAGTACTCCTCATCAAGAAAGGCGTTACCCGCCTCGATCGTGAGCTTGCCCCCGGCAGCCATCGCGTCGCGCGCATTGATTGCCAGATTCAACAAAGCGTTTTCAAGCAACGCGCGATCCGCGACGGTGTTCCACAGGCCGGCAGCCACCACCGTCTCAATCTCAATTTCGTCGCCCAGCGCACGCTGAAACACTTCATCGAGGCCGCGCAACATTTTCCCCGGATTGATGACCTTCGGCTCTAGTGGCTGCCGGCGGCCAAAAGCCAGCAACTGTGATGCGAGACGCGCGCCTCGGGCCACGCCGGTCAGTGCCCGACGAAGCCTCTGTTCGGCGTTGTCATTGCCGGCCACGTCCTTGGTTAAAAGATTCAGATTGCCCGCGATTACCTGCAGCACGTTGTTGAAGTCGTGCGCCACACCGCCAGTCAGTTTGCCGATGGCGTCTAGCCGCTGCGCGTGGGCCAAATCAGCACGGGATTGGAGCAGTTCTCGATCCTGAGCGCGGGCGAGGTCGAGGGAACGCTCCAAGGAACCATACAGACGGCTCATTTCTAGCAGCAGGATACCCAGGAGAAAGGTCGCTGCAATGAGCCCAAAAGCTCTGCCTGCGTACCATCCCAAGTCGTACCGGGCAGAGCCGATGACCGCGGACATCATGATGTCCAGCATCCACACCCACATCACCACCATCAGCCATACATCGATGACGACGTGTTCAGTACACTTCCAAAGCAGCCAAAGGGCAAGGGCGCATAGAAGCAACATCGAAGGGCTAACACCCTTCGCCACCAGCATGGAGTAGTTGCCGTTCTCGATGACCCGCGGAAGCAAAGGCTCACCGATGGTCGCCAGAACGGTTAGCAAAACCGCGAGTACCAGCACCGCCAACACCGTCATCGCCACGAGGAAGAAGGATCCTTCCACGCGGTTGGGACTGCGCTCCTCTTTATTCATGAACGCATAGGCGATCACGAAGAGCGGAAAGCCCCCGTGCCAGAAGGAGTACAACCACGCCGTAGTTTGCGTTCCGGCGCCAAGCATGCCCGTCGCAGAAAACACGCCGGGAAACGTCAACGCATGAGGGATCATCATGAACGCGTTGAACAGATAGCCTGCCGCAATCACCAAGAACGAGCGCCGTTCGGTTCGCACGAACTGGGCGAAAAGAAGGACCGCTGTGATGGTGTCTAGCAGCGCGAGTGCGGACTCATAAGCCGGTATGAATGCGGGTACGGCAGCTAATGGCTCGCGCACGAACGGCATGACTGCGACAAAGAAGGCAGTCGAGAAGGCGACGATTGCAATTGCGAACCGCCCCTGAACGACACCAACCCGTGTCGTGTGCGGTAAGCCAAGCTCGGTGTCGACCGTCAACATGTCTCCTTATGCTGCACGGCTGTCAGGAATTCCGCGAATCATAACGAAAAACCCGCGTGCGGGGTGAACACTCCGGACGCGCACGCGCGCTCACTGCCACGTGCTTCCCCCATCTGCGCTCGGCGCCACAAATGCGCGCTCAGGATGCACAAATATCTCGGCAAGGGCGCGGCGGTCCGCAACGCCTGTACAGCTGCCATGGCTTCACCCAGCGGCCTCTTGGCGCCTTTCCGTGAAGCCCCACATAACGGCGAGTGGTCGCAGGCACGCAGGCGATCGCCCTGAAAAGGCAGCAGCGCTGGGGCTTCTGGAAGCGCCATGACCGGCTGCGTGTCCAACGCTACGCCTGGAACGACAAGCGGTGTTGCAGGTGCACTGCCAGCTTCGCCTCAACCCGCGCGGCAGGAAGCGCCGTGTTCCCCCTGGAGAGGGCGACCGCTCATCGTCCAGAAACGAATGAATGCCGCTTGGGCGCTCGATTCATGTGCGACACGGTCTACAGCGGGCGGTTGGATGTTCCGGATGCTAACCTCGGCGTGCTAGGCATCGCGTGTCCAATGGGTGTATCCGCGGGCAAGTATTCGCGCTAGTTTTCTATGGCGGCAGTTCTGTGGCGCTACACGGACATCAGCCATTGTTTCTCTTAAGTTCGGCCTCGACCTTTGCTCGCGAGTTGCCGACCTTTGCTACAGCACCTTTTACTGCCGTCTGCGTTACGCCGTGTTTCTGCGCCAAATAGCGAATTTCGTAATCTTCCATGGTCGCTACGAGCTTGCGGTCCTGGCTTCGGCCCCGAGTTGTCGTCTTCTTTCCTGCGGACATGATCACCTCCTAAAGTACGTGCGGTAGTTCCCGCGGCCCATCAGTTTATCTGGCTCTTGGTCATGTTGTCAGCAACCCCGCTTCGCTGCGCGAGTGGCCCGCCGAGCATGTCCGACTAGATCTGCGGCGTGTATCTAGGCGTCGAACGAACTGCACTTTGCTGACGTCCAGCGCTCGCCTGCCGCAGACCCATACTCCGACATATGCCCTTCGTTGACCCAAAGCGCTCAGTAGGTCGCCCTGCTCCGCGTTGGGGGCGGCGCCGGCGTAGCCCGAGATTGCTCTTCGGCGCGGTCGTGAATGGATCGTAGTCAGTAGGGCTCCAGCGTACTAAGGCGTAAGCAGCACGCCTGAACGCGAGCACCAGTGCCACTCCCCACAAAGTGGCAGCACGCGCACTAAGAACGGCGTGCCGCGGTTTCTCATGTGCAGACAAACCTTTGCGTGCGCGGCGTGCCGCGCCTTTTATCTTGCGTTCATTTTTCCGCGCCTTTCGCGGCATCTCCTCGGGCAAAGCTCATTCCTTCTCCGCCTTCCACGCTTGATCATTGAGCGCGCATTTCTTCGGCGTGCGGCAGCGGAACTGTTTGAGCGAATGATGCGCTGGCCAAACGCTCGGCCGCCGAACGCGACTAGTGAACGCGCCGGTTCCCAGCGCCGGAGCTCGTCGCGTTAGCACCTTCGCTATGGCAACGGGGCTTCATTCCGGGCTCCAGCGGCGTTTGATCGAATCTTCGTCCGCCATGCCTATTCATGATCTCCTCAAACACAAAGCTCAACCGTATGCCGGACGGCACGCAGAAACCGGAACCGCTGATCTGGTCGACGCCGAGCTTCACGTCGTCGCCGATACGCCTGTAGATGTCTAATGGGGTCGTGCAGCGTAAAGGACACTGTCACTTACGACTGAATACGCTGGACTACGCTGGAGCAGGTTTGTGGGTTACGAATTTGCGAGCACGATTGCACGTGACAACTCTGCGAAGAAACAATCATGGGCTGGCAACACATCCATGCAGTCGCGAACTGGCGGTTTCGCATATTGAGAAGGTCATCTTATACGCGCTCGCCTCGCGCGTGGACGAGGCCGGCGAATGCTGCCCTTCCCTCGAGACGCTGGCGAAGGACACCGGCCTCGCGCGACGCACGCTGCAGTACCACCTGAACGCATTGATCGAAGCGCACTCCGTGAGTCGGGAGGAACGGCGTGGTGCGACGACGATTCTGCGGCTGCACCTATGCGAGCGTAGTGCTCCGGCGTCTGGATCACCCGTGCAGGACGGTGATGCGGACATGCGTGACGTGCACCACGGGGTGCACGCGACGGACGAAATACATGCACCGCGTGCACCTGAAGTTAAAAAAGAACTGCCATTAAATCCCCAAGAACTGCCAGGTGCGCGAGAGATATCCACAACCCGTGCAAGCGACAGCCAGAACTGCCAAAACGCACCACACATATCCACAACCCGTGCAAGCGACGGTCAGAACCGGCAAACTCAAGAACCGCCCTGGTCTGCCGCGGCACCCTGGTGGACAACAGAGGCCGGAATCGATCGCAAAGGTCGAGAGCTCAATGTGGCACCACGACCAGGCGAGCCCTACAGCAACTACAAGCGCCGGCTCTTGGACATCGAACACACCGCGCGCAGGTCGGCAGTAGCTAGGCATTCAGACACTACCGGCTGCGGGTAGACACGTCATGCATACAAGCTTCCTCACACTTACGGAAGCTGCCGCCCTGCTGCGGCTGCATCCGGTCACGGTGCGCGCCTTGGCCGCGTCTGGTCGCATTCCCGCCTGCAAGATTGGACGGGTCTGGCGTTTCGTCGAAATTGACCTCCTCGCATCGACCCGCGCATACTATTCGCGCGCGGATGCCGTGGGTGACAAGGAGAGTTCATGTCGCTCTACAAACGTCCAAATAGCCGCTACTAGTGGGCCAAGATCCACCTACCAGACGGACGCCGCGTATGCCGCTCTACTGGTACCGCGAAACGGCAAGAAGCACAGGAATGGCTCGACCACACGCGCGCCGGCCTATGGCGCGTCCATCGCCTCGGCGAACGTCCTGCGCACACCTGGCAGGAAGCGGTAGTGCGCTGGTGCGAGGACAAGGCCGATAAGGCCACCGCGCGTGAAGACTCGAGTGAAGTTCCAGTGGCTTGATGGATATCTTGGCGGTCGGCTGCTGCATACCATTACGCGCGATGACGTCCAGAACATAGGGGCCGCCAAAGCACGTGAGAGTTCGCGAGCAACGGCCAATCGGTATCTTGCACTCGTGTGTGCCGTGTTGAAGCGAGCCGCAGGTCCGTGGCAATGGATCGAGAAAGCGCCCACCCTAAGCCTTTATCCGGAGGCGAAACGGCGGGTCCGGTGGCTGAACAAGGAGGACGCGACCCGGCTCTTACGAGCGCTGCCGACGCATCAGAAGCAGCTCATGCGGTTTGCACTTGCAACCGGCCTACGCCAAGGCAACGTGCTCGGACTGAAGTGGCCTAACGTCGATATGGAGCGCCGGACGGCCTGGGTTCACGCCGACGAAGCCAAAGGCGGTGAGGCTATTCGCGTGCCATTAAACGATGATGCCATGGCCGTTCTCCGCGAGGAGCACGGCAAGCATCCGCTCTGCGTATTCACGTTTAAAGGTCGACCTCTACGGCAGGCGAATACGCGAGCTTGGAGGCATGCACTCGAGCGTGCCGGGATCAGAAGTTTCCGCTGGCATGACTGCGGCATGTGTGGGCCACGTGGCACGTCATGGCTGGCACCACAGTGGCCGAACTGCAGGAGCTGGGCGGATGGAAGTCTGCGGAGATGGTAAGACGGTATGCGCACTTCGCGCCGGAGCAATTGCGCGCGGCCGCAGATAGACTGGCTACATTTTCGTTTACACCGCCAGAAAATGAAGCCGGGGAAGCAGTGCAAGCTATTGAATAGATGGCTCCCCGACCTGGGCTCGAACCAGGGACCTGCGGATTAACAGTCCGTCGCTCTACCAGCTGAGCTATCGGGGAACAGCCAGCCATTTTACTGTTTTGCGCCGCAGCGGGTCAACGCACCTTAACCTCGGCCGCAACGGCCGCTAGTTCTGTGTATCTGAAAAATGCGGTGCGGCCAGGCGCAGGTAATGCAGCATCGACCACAAGGTCAGTATTGCCGCCACCCACAACGCGATTTCCCCCACCAGCGCGGTGGAAATCCCCGGGATCACCGGGTCCCACAGTAGCAACGCGATAATCGCGGTCATCTGTGCGGCGGTTTTAACCTTGCCGACGAGCGCCACCGCAACGCTGCGGCCTTTGCCGAGCCGCGCCATCCACTCGCGCAGCGCCGAGATCGCAATTTCGCGGCCGATGATGATGATGGCGAGGTAAACCTCCGCGCGGTCGAGCCACACCAGCACGATCAGCGCGGCCGCCACCATGAGCTTATCCGCAACCGGATCGAGGAACGCACCGAACGCGCTTGTCTCGCCGAGTCGCCGCGCCAGATACCCGTCGAGCCAATCGGTGATCGCGGCGAGCGCAAAGACGATCATTGCTGTCCAGTTCTTCGCGGATGGCGACAGGAGCGTGGGCGGAAGGTAATAGACGCCCACGAAGACGGGGATCAGCACGATACGCAACCACGTGAGTGCGATGGGCAGATTGAACACGGTCAGCCGCGTCGGGTCGCTCCCTTCGGGCGGTACCGGCGGCTCAGCTCTGCGGTGCGCGCTCGTGCCGGTGGTCATCAGTGAAGACTCGAAAAGATGCGCTCGGCAAGCGCACGACTGATACCCGGCACTCGGGCGATGTCGTCGACGGTCGCCGACTGTATGCCGCGCAGCCCTCCGAAGTGCGCGAGCAGCGCCTGACGCTTGCGCGTGCCGATGCCCTCGATCTCCTGCAGCGATGACGTCGTGCGTGCCTTCGCGCGACGTGCGCGATGACCCTGGATCGCGAAGCGATGCGCTTCGTCGCGGATCTGCTGCAGAAGGTGCAGTCCAGGATGATCGGGCGGCAGGTTGAGCGGCTGCGGGCGATCCGGAAAAATAATGTCCTCCTCGCCCGGTTTACGCTCGGGCCCTTTGGCAATGCCCACGAGCCGCGTGGAGTGCAAGCCCTGCTCGGCGAGCACCTCGGACGCGACGCTCACCTGACCCTTGCCGCCGTCGATCACGAGCAAATCGGGCGCCGGGTACTCGCCTG
This sequence comes from Pseudomonadota bacterium, assembly GCA_030946875.1. Lineage (GTDB taxonomy): Bacteria > Pseudomonadota > Gammaproteobacteria > Burkholderiales > Casimicrobiaceae > CAIWHR01. The sequence continues at coordinate 14,562 of JALYXY010000206.1, forward strand.
CGACGATGCGCGCGCAGCGTCGCGACAGCGCCTCGCGCATTGCCGCGTAATCATCTCCTGCGGCTGCGGGCCGCACGTTGAAACGCCGATATTCCGAAGTTTGCATCGCATGCCGATCGAAGATCACGCACGACGCCACCGCCCGCTCTCCCATGGTATGCGAAACGTCGAAACATTCGATACGCTGCGCGGAAGGCGGCAGCCCGAGCGCTGCCTGCAACGACGCGAGACGATCCTCCTGAGTGGCCTTCTGCGCGAGCTTCTGACGTATTGCGAACTCGGCGTTCTGGGTCGCCATCGAGAACCACACACGCCGCTCGCCGCCGGGATTGCCGACGATCTGAACGCGCTGTGCTGCCTGCGCCGACAGCACCTCCGCAAGTGTTTCGTGCTCGCCCGCACCTGGCGCGATGATCGTGGGCGGTACCGGACGCTCGACGTAATGCTGCTCCAGAAATGCGCATACCACCTCGTCCAGTGACGAAGCATCGGCGTGCTGCGGGAAAAACGTCCGATCCCCGACATGCCGGCCACCGCGAATCATCACGAGGTTGACCGCGACGAGCCCCTGATCAGCCGCCGCGGCGATCACGTCGAGATCACCTGCGGTTGCACTTTCGACGAACTGACGCGATTGCAGCGTGTGCAGACGCGTGACCTTGTCGCGAATGCGCGCTGCCCGCTCGAACTCGAGCTTTGCGCTGGCGGCCTCCATCTGCGCCTGCAGGTGCTCAAGGACTTCGTTGGTCTTGCCCTGGAGAAAGAGGAGCGCGCTGTGCACGTCGCTCGCGTATTCCTCGGGCGCGATGAGCCCGACGCACGGTGCGCTGCAGCGCTGGATCTGATGCAGCATGCAGGGACGTGAACGGTTGTTGAACACCGTGTTCTCGCACGTGCGCAGCTGAAATACCTTCTGCAGCAGCGCCATGCCTTCGCGCACCGCCCCGGCGCCCGGAAACGGTCCGAAGTAGCGATGTTGCCGCTCGAGCTTGCCGCGATGAAAGCGCATCTGCGGAAACTGCTCGCCGGTGAGACACACGTACGGGTAGCTCTTGTCGTCGCGAAACAGGATGTTGTATCGCGGCTCGTGCGCCTTGATGAGATTGTTCTCGAGCAGGAGCGCTTCGCCCTCCGAACGCGTCACGATGGTCTCGACACGCGCAACCTGCGCCACCATCACGGCGATGCGCGTCTCGTGTCCGGACTTCTGGAAATAGTTCGCGACGCGCTTCTTGAGGTCCCGCGCCTTGCCGACATAGAGCGTTTCACCGGCCGAATCGAACATGCGATACACGCCCGGGCGATGCGGCAGCGATGCAAGAAGCTCGCGCGCGTCGAACACCGGCGCCGACTGCGGAGAGCGAAGAACTACGTCCTCGGCCGGCGTGTCCATCAGGCGACCTTCACTGCCGAGCACATCGAGGCATCAAGATGAGCCTTGATCACGTCGAACACGTCGCGGAACATCGCCGCCGTGAGCCGACGCGTGTTGGTGTTGTAGCGACTGCAATGGTAGCTGTCGAAGAGCGTGACGTTACGCGCAAGCCGGTGCGCCGCGGCATGCGCAAACGGAAACTCCACTGCGCGCAGGCCGAGCGCACGCAACGTCGCATCGTGCGCGATACGCCCCAGGGCGAGAATCGCGCCGCCGTGCGGCACCGCCGCCAGATCCGCCTGCAGATACATGTTGCATTCACGGATTTCGGCCGGCAGGGGTTTATTGTCCGGTGGCAGGCATTTCACGGCATTGGTGATTCGGCAATCGGTCAGCGTAAGACCGTCGTCAGGGCCGCTCGTCACGGGCATCGACCCAAATCCGTACGCATGCAGCGTCTCGAACAGCAGGATCCCGGCGTAGTCGCCAGTAAACGGGCGACCGCTCGCGTTGGCGCCGTGCAGTCCTGGCGCCAGGCCCACGATCGTGAGGGCGGCGCCCGAAGCGCCGAACGGCGGCACCGGGCGGCAGAAGTAGTGCGCATGCTTCACCTTCACTGCGTCCAGAAATTCGGCGAGACGCGTGCAGCGGCGACATGCGCCGTCATACGTGGCGCTCGCCGGGACCAATGCGTCTGGCAAAATAGGAACTTGCTTTCGGGCAGCGTGTGGCATGGAAGGTGCAATTCTGCCAGCAACGCGGCAAATGTCCTTGCAGCCGCGAACTTCCGAGCCAAGTCAAACCTTTACCTTCGCCCGTTTCCTGCCGTGCTTCCCCCTGAATTGCATCTTGAACTACGCTCGCGCCTGCCCTCCTCGGGGCCGCGCCCCTCGCAGCCACCGCTGTTGTTCGTTCACGGCGGGTTCTCCGACAGCTGGTACTGGGAGCCTTATTTTCTGCCCTGGTTCGCAGCGCAAGGGTACGCCGCACACGCACTCAGCCTCCGTGGTCACGGCACGTCCGGCGGCAAGGATTCTCTCTTTGTCGCCGGTCTCGATGATTACGCCGCGGATGTCGAGCGCATCGCGGCGCAACTGCCGGAAGCGCCCGTGCTGATCGGCCATTCGATGGGCGCTGCCGTGATCGAGCGCTTGCTGTCCACCAGACCCGTGCGTGCGGCGGGCCTGCTGGCTCCGGTGCCACCGGCGGGACTGCTCGTGGTCGCCGCGCGCCTTGCGGCAGAACGCCCCGAGTCCGTGATGGGCATGATGCAAGCAGACCCGGCGCGTCTCACTCGCCAGGTGTTGAATACACTGAAGCCCTACTATTTCAGCCGCGACGTCGATCCGGAAATCATGGCCCAGGCCATGCGCCACATCAGCCAGGAGTCACCGCGCGCACTTTTCGACCTGTCGCTGCGGCTGCACTGGCAAAGCTCGGCGGCTCCAACGTCGCCCGTGCTCGTCCTCGGCGCCATGGGAGATCGAATCTGCACTCCCGACGACGTTCAGGCGACAGCGCGTCATCACTCGGTCGAGCCGGTAATGGTCGAAGGACTCGCCCACATGCTCATGCTCGAACGCCAATGGCAAAGCGCGGCGCGCATCCTTGCCGACTGGCTCGCCACCCTCACCTGATCCGCTCTCTCGAAAGGAGCCTCAATGGCGCTTCCTCTCAACTATGTTGCCCCTGACGTCGCGGCTGCGCCGCAACTCACCCCCGAGCAGATGCACGAGCTCGCTGCCGCAGGTTTCCGCACCGTTGTGAACAACCGGCCTGACGGCGAAGGCGGGCCGCAACAGCCACGCAATGACGATCTTCGCGCAGCGGCCCAGGCGGCGGGTCTCGACTACGTGTACCTGCCCGTCCAGTCGGGCCACATGACGGCCGACAATGTCACCGAGTTTGCACAGTTGCTGCAGGACAAGCCGCGGCCACTGGTGGCGTTCTGCCGCAGCGGCACCCGCTCGGCCAACCTCTATCTGCTGGCCGCCTCCGAAAAGAGCGGCGGCGCAAAGCGCTAATTACACGCTACGTCTCGAGCTCAGCTGGGCGTGGTGGGATCTTGCAAAGGTCCTGAAGCTCTCCTCCGGCAACGGCTTGCTGATCCAGAACCCCTGGAAGCAGTGACAGCCCCGTTTCTCCAGGAATTCGAGCTGCGCTTTCGTGCCCACACCTTCGGCCACGACCCGCAGCCCGAGGCCACGCGCAAGGCCGATGATCGCTTCGGTGATCGCCGCGTCGCCCGGATCCGTCTCGAGGTCGGCGATGAATGAGATATCGATCTTGAGCGTGTCGATCGGAAACTGCTTGAGATGGGTGAGCGACGAGTAGCCCGTACCGAAGTCGTCGATGGCCACGCTGAATCCCTGGTCGCGCAGGTCGTGCAGCACCTTCCGGATGGCATCGAGATCATGCAGCAGGCTCGTCTCGGTGACTTCGAGCTCGATCCAGGTGGGCTCGCAGTCGACGCTCTTCACGATGTCGACAAAGCGCTGCGCGAGGTCCTCGCGGTAAAACTGGCGCGCAGACATGTTGACTGACACCCTGATGGCGAGCCCCTCCGCCCGCCAGCGCGCGCACTGGCGTGCAGCGGTGCACAGGACCCATTCGCCCAGGCTGTGAATGAGACCGGATTCCTCGGCGAGAGGTATGAACACCGGCGGATGAATGTCCCCGTGCTCGGGGTGATGCCAGCGCAACAGCGCTTCGGCACCGATCACCTGGCCGTCATCGATGCGCACGATCGGCTGGTAATGCAGCTCGAGCGCCTCCTCCTTGAGCGCTACCCGCAAGGCGTGCTCCAGCGTGTGCTGCTTGACTCGATCGGCAGCGAGATTGGCATCCAGAAACTGGTAGGTGTTGCGTCCCAGTTCCTTGGACCGGTACATCGCCACGTCGGCGTGCTTGAGGAGCTGCTCCGGGTCCTCTGAATCGTCGGGATAGACGCTGATGCCGATCGAGGACGTCACGTAGATGTCGTGCTCCTCGATCGTGAAGGGCTGGGAGATGGTGTCGAGCAGCTTCTGCGCAACTTTGGCGAGGACCGCCGCGTCCTCGAAGTCTTCCACGATCACCATGAACTCGTCGCCGCCAAGGCGCGCCAGCAGGTCGGACTCGCGCACTGCGCCGGCAAGCGCATGACTCACGTGCTTCAGAAGCTCGTCGCCGATGCGATGGCCGAGCGTGTCGTTCACATTCTTGAAGCGATCGAGATCGATGAAGAGCACACCCACCCGTCCCGCCGAGCGCTTGGCCTGCGCGATGGCCTGGGCGAGGCGCTCGTGCAGCAAAAGCCGATTAGGGAGCCCCGTGAGGGCGTCGCGCGTGGCGAGGATTTGCAGACGCTCTTCCGCTTCGATGCGCGATGACACATCCTGCACGAAAGAGAGGATCGAGGCCAGCCTCCCTTCCGAATCGATGAGGCACGAGTGATACCACTCACACCAGATCGTCGCGCCACCATTGCGGTGGTTGCGCATCAGGCGCGTCGCGCGGGGCTCCACCCCGCTGGTGAGATTGGCAACGACGCTTGCGAGCTCCACGCGGTGATCACTGTGCACGAGCATGTTGTCGGTGAGCTGCATGCCGAGCACTTCCTCGGCTGACCAGCCGAATATGTTCTGCGCCTGCGGCGACCAGCGCACCAGCCGGAAATCGCGGTCCCACTCTAGCACCGCGAGCGGCGTGTTGTTGATGTGCGAGGACAGCATCCAGTTGGCCCGACGGAGGGCCTCCTCGTTGCCCTTTTCCTCGTGCACGTCGGTATGCACGGCGTAGATGCCGACCACCTTGCCTTCCGAATCGCGGTTCGGTGCGAGGTGAATGGCCTCCCAACGCGGGTTTCCCGAAGGCTGAGCGAGGAGGCGTTCGGTCGATACGACGTCACCTTGCAGCACGCGCTCGAACAACGGGCGCAGCTCGGCGGTGCGCTCCTCACCGACGACATCGCTGAGGAGCCGGCCGGTGAGGGTCTTCCGACTCTCGCCAAGCCACTCTTCGTTGTGACCGTTGACGAAGCGCAGACGGTAGCTGCGGTCGATGTACGCGACCCGCGCCGGCACGTTGTCCATGATAAGCCGGAGCTCGGCTTCCGAAGCGCGCAACGCCTCCTGCGCCTGCTTCAGCTCGTGAATGTCGTTCATCAGCACGAATGCGCCGTGCACCTCGCCGTCCGATGCCGCATCCGGCACGAGGCGGATGGTCATCCAGCGGCGGGCGCCGGCCGCGCCAGGCACGAGCCGATCGAACGTCGTCGCTTCGCCCTCGAGCGCGCGAGTGATCATCGCCTGGGCACTTTGATAGATGCCGTGGCCGACCACGTCGCGCAGGCGCAGCTCCGCAACATGCCGCGGATCGAGACCGAAGTACTGCAGGAAGCTCCGATTGACGTAGTGACAGCGCTCATCGGGGTCGATGTAAGCGACCGGGGCCGGCACGCCATCCATGATCGCGCGCAGCTGGGATTCGCGTGCGGCCAACGCGTCCTGCGCTTCACGCACGTCGGTGATGTCATGCGCAACGAGGTAAAGGCCGTTGATCGTGCCGTCGAACTTGAGGTCCGGCACGATGCGCGCGCGCATCCATCGCGTGCGGCCGACGCGATCGACCACCGCGCGCTCGTAAGTGACCTGCTCACCTGCCATCGCGCGCTCGACGTACGGTCGGAGCAGCAGCGATGAATCGTCTTCAACACCATCGGTCAGTCCGCGGCCGATGATGTCGTCGCGCTCGATACCGGTGAGCGCAAGAAAGGCCTCGTTTACGAACAGATAGCGGCAGTCCGCATCGAGATAGACGATCGGCTCGGGGATGTTGTCGGTGAACAGCCGCAGCTGCTCCTCGCGCGCCGCGAGCGCCTCCTCGGTGAGCTTGAGGTCGTGGATGTCGTACTCGGTGCAGTACAGCCCGCGCACCATGCCACCGGCGTCGAAGTCGGGTGCGATGCGCCCGTGCATCCAGCGACGCTCGCCGCGAATGGTCGTCGCGATGCGCTCGTACTCCTGTTCGCCCGATTGGGCTTCGCGGAGGATGGGCTGGATGAAAGCCGCAACGTCTGCCGGCATGACATCGAAAGGTGTGCGGCCGTAGATCTCGCTCTGGGTGCGCGCGAAGGCGTTGGCGAACGCCTGGTTGCAAAACGTGTAGCGCAATGCACGATCCAGATACGCGATCGGGCCCGGGATGTTGTCGGCGAACAGTCGGAGCTGCACTTCCTGCGAGCGCAGCGCCTCGCGCACCTGCACATCGTCCTCGATGTCGGTGAGCACCGCGAACGCACCGACGATGCGTCCGCCGTGCCGGTCGGGCAGAAGCGACACGCGCGTCCAGCGCGGCTCCTCCTGCACGGTGCGCTCGCGACGTTCGTAGGTCACCTTGGATCCGGCAAATACGCGATCGAGATGACGCTGCAACTCCGCCCAGGCATCGGCGAGCAGCACGTCATTGATCGGACTCCCGACCAGATCCGTGATGCTTTGGTTCGTTGCCTCGGCGAACGGCTGATTGGCGAAGCGGATGCGCAACTGGCGATCGAGATAGAAGATCGCGGACCCGGCGTTGTCCGTGACGAGCCGCAGGCGATGCTCGCGTTGGCCCGACTCGATCTCGATGCGCTTCAACTGATCGATGTCGCTATAGGTCACGACGAACCCACGCACCACACCATCCGCCGCGCGGTCGGGGTAGTACTCGACCCGAATCCAGAACGGAGGTCGGCCCGGACCGATCAGCTGACGCTCGAACCCCGTGCGCTCGCCGCGCAGCGCCGCCTGCAGGTACGCGTGATAGAGCTCGTAGATGTCCCGGCCGACCACCTCGACCACTTCCTGGCCGATGACCTCGGTGTGGCGCTTGCCGGTCCATTCGAGGAACGTCTGGTTGGCGAACCGGTATCGCTGCCGGTCATCGACATACGCCACCGGAATGCCGAGCGCATTGAGCTTGCGCTGCGAAAGCGCCGGGAACCCGATGCGCGCCACGAGCTCCTCGGGGCTGGACGGTGCCGAGCTTGCGAGAGCGCCCGCCTCGGGCCGTTTCACAGCCATGAGGGTCGACGCCTGTGGTCCGGACGCAACATCAGAGGGGCTGCACCATGCATGGAAGGCAACAATCGGGAAGCCGGGATTCACCCAGAAAGCAAGGATCAAGCCTCCGAGGTTCCTGCGCTCCGGCGCGCGAAACACTACCCGCGCGGTGAACACGTCCAGGTCTACCCACGAGGTGCGTGGCTCGTCACTTCTAAACGCCAAGGGGCACAACAATGATGCCGCAGCAGCGTCGAAGCGACGCGACACTTCAGCCCTGTCAGCGGCATTGCACGTGCAAAGTTCGCCTTGTCTTACATCATGGGCGCGCGCGCTTGCTCTATATTGTCAGGTTAACAGGTGTAACCATTTCACGCATCGACACGTCGGGGGAGAGCATGAAGAGCTTGATTCGCTTGAAGAGCTTCATCCGCTATTTGGCTGCCGCAGCCTGCTTCGGGTTTGCCGCGCAGGCCGCTGCAGAAATCATCTTCTACGAGTTGAACGAATTCCGTGGCCAGTCATTCGTCGTCAACCGACCGGTAGCCGACTTCTTCAACTTCGGATTCAACGACCGGGCAGCGTCGGTATCGGTGCGCAATGGCACATGGCAGGTGTGCAGCGACGCTGAATATCGCGGGCAATGCGCGACACTCGGCCCCGGCGATTACGCGACGCTCAGCACGTATGGTCTCAACCAGAAGATCTCGTCGGTGCGCCCCGTCGAGCCCGTGGCAGGAGCGCCCTCTCCCGCCCCGGGTCCCGGCCGCGGTCGCATCGTGCTGTATGACTACCCTGGGTTCGGGGGGCGCGGCATGACGGTCGACGGTGACGTCGTCAACCTCGATCAGCTCGGCTACAACGACCGGGCAAGTTCGGCCATCGTCGAGCAGGGAAGCTGGCAGCTTTGCGAGGACTCAGAGTTTCGTGGCTCGTGCATGACCATCGAGCCCGGGCGGTATCCGAACCTGGGTGACCTTGCGGGTCGCGTGAGCTCGGTAAGGCTCGTGGCAAATCGACCGGTGGTTCGTGGCGGCCCTCCCGGACCTCCCCCCGGACGCGCCGTGCTCTATGCACAGCGCGGGTTCGCAGGACGCGCGCTCGCCGTGGATCGCGCGGTCGTGCGCAACCTCCAGGACTTCAACTTCAACGATCGAGGACAGTCGCTGCGCGTGGAAAGTGGCTACTGGATGTTCTGCAGTGAGGCGAACTTCGAAGGCGAGTGCCGCACCTTCGGACCTGGAGAATATGCCGTGCTTCCGCCGGAGCTGTCGAACCGAATCTCCTCGGCGCGCCGCATCAGCAGCCAGTATCCGTACCGCGAACGACCGAACTGGGGTGGCTGACGAGGCGGCACCGTCCGTCGTGAGCGTCGTCGATGACATCGCGGGGATCCGGCGCATCCTCACGACGTCGCATGTCATCGCGGTCGTCGGACTGTCGGCCAACTGGTACCGGCCAAGCTTCTTCGCCGCCAAGTACATGCAGGATCACCGTTACCGCATCGTGCCGGTGAACCCCACGTACCAGGAGATATTGGGCGAGCGCTGCTACAGCTCATTGCAGGAGATCCCGTTCCGCGTCGACGTGGTCGATTGTTTCCGCCGGGCCGAAGAGATGCCGGCGCTCGCCCGTGAGGCCGTTGCCATCGAGGCGAGCGTGCTGTGGATGCAGCTCGGCATACGTCACGACGAGGCAGCGGCCATTGCCAGCGCCGCGGGTCTTGCCGTCGTGCAGGATCGCTGCGTCAAGATCGAGCACGCCCGAATCCTTGGCGGACTCAACTGGGCCGGCGTCAACACCGGCGTCATCTCGGCGAGGCGCCCCGCCCCCGCATAGCAGGCGAGCACGGCGCGCGCATGGCACAATGCGCCCACGCGCGTAGAGCGCGCGGCCTCGCACGCGAGATCGGTGTCTCGCGCGAGCACACAGCCACCTCACCGCTGCGCTCCAATGGGCGATCGCACATTTGGTTTCGACACGCTGTGCCTGCACGCCGGCCAGATTCCCGACGCAGCCACCGGCGCCCGTGCGCAGCCGATCTACCAGACGACGTCCTTCGTCTTCGACAGCGCGGACCACGCTGCCAGCCTCTTCAACCTCCAGACGTTCGGCAACGTCTATTCGCGCATCTCCAACCCGACGGTCGCGGCGCTCGAGGAGCGGCTTGCGGCGATCGAGGGGGGTCGTGCGGCGCTCGCCACGGCCACCGGCATGGCAGCGGAGGCCTTGGCCCTCCTGACCCTCGCGCGACAAGGCGACCACATCGTCGCGGCGCGCACGCTGTATGGCGGCACCTATTCGCAGCTCGCAGTGACATTGGCGGACTTCGGCATCACGACGTCCTTCGTCGATCCCGATGACGTGGATGCTTTCCGTCGTGCGATTCAGCCGCAGACGAAGGCGCTCTACGCCGAAACCATCGGCAATCCCCAGCTCAATGTCATCGACATCGCGGCACTCGCGGAGGTCGCGCATGATGCAGGCGTCCCGCTGGTGATCGACAACACGCTCGCATCGCCATTCCTCTGCCGGCCGTTCGAGCACGGCGCCGATATCGTGGTGCATTCGGTCACCAAGTACCTCGGCGGCCACGGCACGACGATGGGGGGCGTGCTCATCGAGTCGGGTCGCTTTCCGTGGGACAACGGCCGCTTTCCGCAGATGACCGAGCCCTCTCGCGGTTATCACGGCGTGCGGTTTCACGAAACGTTCGGCGATTTCGCGTTCACGATGAAAGCGCGCATGGAGATGATGCGCACGCTCGGCCCAACGCTTTCGCCGATGGCCGCGTTCCTGCTGTTGCAGGGTGTTGAGACGCTGCATGTCCGGATGCCTCGGCACTGCTCATCAGCGCTCGCGGTCGCGCGCCATCTCGCGCAACATCCGCGAGTCGAATGGGTGAATTACCCGCTTCTCGAAGGTAATCGTTACGAATCGCTCGCCCGGCGTTACCTTCCCGCGGGTGCCGGAGGGATTCTCACTTTCGGCATTAGTGGCGGGGCCAAGGCAGGCGAACGCTTCATCGAAGGTGTGCAGTTTCTTTCACACCTCGCCAACGTCGGCGACGCCAAGTCGCTCGTCATCCACCCCGCATCCACGACCCATCGCCAGCTGAGCGAGGACGAGCAGCGCTCGGCGGGCGTGAATCCTGAGATGATTCGCCTGTCCGTCGGTCTGGAGTCGCTCGACGACATCATCTGGGACATCGACCAGGCTTTGGAGAAGACTGCATCATGATCCGCTATTCCGGCATTCCGTGGCCTTTCCTCGGGCTTGCCGTCGCACTCACGCTGATCGGTCAGGAAGCACTGTTCGGGACGCTGGGGCCCACGAAGACGTTCGCGCCCACTGCCTACCGCATGATCTACATGGCAATTGGAGTGACGTGTCTCGCGCTGCTCCTGCTGCCGCCTCGGCGGATCGCCTATTTTCTCGGCGCACTCGTCTGCGCGGCGCTGATGGGATGGGCCCTGTGGCTGCAGTACGGTTTGGGCGAAGATCCGTGTCCGCTCTGCTCCGTGCAACGCATGGCGGTGATCGCGATCGGCGTCATCTTCCTCATCGCGGCCGCGCACAATCCCGGGCGGCTTTGGGCTGCCATTTACGCCGGCCTCGTTCTGGTCGTGGGTGCATTCGGCACGGTGATCGCGTTCCGGCACGTGTGGATACAGCACCTGCCCAAGGATCAGGTGCCGGCCTGCGGAATGGGTCTCGACTACATGCTCGAGACACTGCCGCTCGGCGACGTGTTCACGAAGCTCTTCAAAGGCACCGGCGAATGCGCCCAAGCGGGGTGGCAGTTCCTCGGTCTCGCGATCCCCGCCTGGACGTTCGTGTTTTTTGTGGCGATGACGATCACGGCACTGGTACTCGCGCGCCGCGAATGATCGTCGCAGGGCGCGCTACTTCGGCGCCATGCGGATCGCACCATCGAGGCGAATGACCTCGCCGTTCAGCATCGGATTGCGAATGATCTCGCGCACGAGCGACGCGAACTCATCCGGGCGCCCGAGTCGCGGCGGAAACGGCACCATCTTGCCGAGGGATTCCTGAACTTCAGGCGATAGACCGGCCATCATCGGGGTCTCGAAAAGCCCCGGCGCGATGGTGACGACGCGAATACCGTGCCGCGCGAGCTCACGCGCGATCGGCAAGGTCATGCCGACGAGTCCCGCCTTCGAGGCACTGTACGCGGCTTGCCCAATCTGCCCATCGAAGGCTGCGACGGATGCGGTGAACACGATGACGCCGCGCTCACCGTCGGCATCAGGGGACCGACGCGAAATCGCCTCCGCCGCGATGCGGGTCATGTTGAACGAGCCGACGAGGTTGACGTTCACCGCGCGGGCAAAGCCGGCCAGTGAATGAGGCCCTTCCTTTCCGAGCACCTTCTCGCCGTGAACGATGCCGGCACAGTTCACAAGGCCCGCGAGCGCGCCGAAATCTTCGAGCGCGGTGCGTACCGCGTGCTGTGCGCTCGCCTCGTCAGCCACATCCGTGCGCACGAAAGCCGCTTGTGCGCCCAACGCGCTGGCGAGCGCTTCGCCCTGCGCTGCGTCGACATCGGCGAGAAGGACCTGGCCACCGCCCGCGACGATCATGCGTGCCGTGGCCGCGCCCAAGCCCGAGGCTCCGCCGGTCACCACGAATGCCTTGCCCGCAATGTCCATCGCCTCCTCCTGTTTCGCCCGATTCGGGACAGCATAAGCCACTTTGCAACGCGTATTCACCCCGCAGTACCGCCCGTTGCGCAGGCCGGTGCACGGGTGTGCGTCAGGTGTCGGATGGGTCAGCAATGCAGCCGCGCTGCAGGAGCTCGAACAAACCGCGGCCGCAGGCGACTTCGGCAGGCCGCAGAGCGTACGCGAGGGGACTTGCTGCGTTACAATGTTTGTTTTTCAAACGTTTTTTCGCAAACTGCCTGCGCGATCAGAGGTCGATGATGCCTATTTACGAATACCGATGCACGGCGTGCAGCCACGAGCTTGAGGCACTGCAGAAGTTCTCCGATCCTGTGCTCGTCACGTGCCCTGCGTGTGGAGCAGAGACCCTGCTGAAGAAAATCTCGGCCGCTGGATTTCATTTGAAGGGTAGCGGGTGGTACGCCACCGACTTCAAGGGCAGCGGCAGCAAGCCCGCCGTCAAGGAAAAGTCAGACTCCGCCAGCGCGGATTCGAAGTCTGAAAAGTCGGAATCCAAGTCCGACACGTCCGAGGCGAAATCCGACAAAGCCGAGTCGAAGTCCGACAAGGCGGCTCCCAAGACCGAGAGCAAGGCCGACGCCGCGCCCGCAGGCGGCGGATCCAGCGCGCCGGCGAGCTGCTCGTAAGCGCGCTCCTCGGCTGGCCAAGCGCATGCGCCGCTACCTGATCGCGGGCCTGCTCGTATGGGTACCCCTCGGCATCACCCTGTGGGTGTTGCACGCGCTCGTGTCGGCGCTCGACCAGACGTTGCTTCTGGTTCCCGAGTCATGGCGTCCGGAGGCACTTTTCGGCTTTTCCATTCCGGGCCTGGGCGTCGTGCTGAGTTTCGTGATTCTTCTGCTGACCGGCATCGTCGCCGCCAATTTCCTGGGCGCCCGGCTGATCCTGATGTGGGAAGCGGTCCTGACGCGCATCCCCTTCGTGAAATCGATCTACTCGTCGGTCAAGCAGGTCAGCGATACGCTCTTGTCCGACAAGGGAAACGCATTCAGGGAGGCGCTTCTGGTCGAGTTCCCACACCAGGGGAGCTGGACGATCGCTTTCCTGACGGGCACGCCGCCGCCTTCGATTGCCAGCGAGTTCGCCGAAGAGCACGTGAGTGTCTACGTGCCGACCACCCCCAACCCCACTTCGGGTTATTTCCTGCTGGTGGCGAGGAGCCGCGTGCGCGATCTCGACATGTCGGTCGACGAGGCGCTGAAGTACATCATCTCGATGGGCGTGGTGGCGCCCCGCTCGCGCACCCCCGTGCTGCCCAGGAATGGCGGCGTCGTGCCTTCCGTACCCACCACCAGCAGCGTTCCCGCCGCGCCCTCGCGCCCGTGAGGCGCAACACGCGAGCACGCATGCTGCCTGCGAGCATTGCCCGTCCGGAGACTTTTTGAAACGCACTGATTATTGCGGCCGCATCGACAGCCGTTACCTTGGCCAGACCGTCACTGTCATGGGATGGGTTCATCGTCGCCGTGATCACGGCGGCGTGATCTTCGTCGACCTGCGTGATCGCGAAGGCTTGGTGCAGGTGGTCAGCGACCCTGATCGCGCCGACACGTTTGCGACGGCCGAGAAGCTTCGGCACGAGTATGTGATCGAGGTCACGGGTCGTGTCCGCGCCCGTCCCGAAGGTACGGCCAACGCGAATCTCGGCTCGGGTGGCATCGAGATACTTGCCCATGACTTGAGCATTCTCAACCCGTCACTGACGCCGCCCTTCCAGCTCGATGAGGAGAATCTCTCCGAGTCCGTACGCCTCGAGCACCGCATCATGGATCTGCGCCGGCCGCAGATGCAGAAGAACATGATGCTGCGATACCGCACCGCGATGTCGGCGCGCAAGTATCTCGACCTCCACGGGTTCATCGATATCGAAACGCCGGTCCTCTACAAGTCGACGCCCGAAGGCGCGCGCGAATTCCTGGTGCCCTCGCGTGTGCACCACGGGTCGTTCTACGCCCTGCCCCAGTCTCCTCAGCTCTTCAAGCAGATGCTGATGATGGCGGGCTTCGACCGGTACTACCAGATCGTCAAGTGCTTCCGTGACGAAGATCTGCGCGCGGATCGCCAGCCGGAGTTCACGCAGATCGACGTCGAGACCTCGTTCATGTCGGAGCACGACATTCGCGATCTCATGGAAGGTCTCGTGCGCACGGCGTTCAGCGAGGCGCTCGGAGTCGAGTTGCCATCGCCCTTCCCGGTCATGACGTTCGCCGATGCGATGCGCGACTACGGGTCCGACAAGCCGGATCTGCGAGTCGCGCTCAAGCTCACCGAGCTTACGGATCTGATGAAGACCGCGGAGCTCAAGGTCTTTCGCAGCGCTGCAGACCTGCCGAACGGCCGCGTCGCCGCGCTCAACGTTCCGGGCGGATCGACGCTGTCGCGCAAGGAGATCGACGACTACACGGCTTCACTGACCGCATACGGATCGAAAGGCCTCGCCTACATCAAGGTGAACGATGCGTCGAAGCCGAACGACGAAGGTTTGCAATCGCCCATCGTCAAGTTCCTGTCGCCGGAGCTTTTGCAGCAGATCCTGCAGCGCACCGGTGCGGCGAGTGGCGATCTCATCTTTTTCAGCGCCGATCGTGCCAAGGTGGTGAACGACAGCCTGGGCGCACTGCGCACGCGCATCGGCCATGACCGCGGTTTGGCGGAGACAGGCTGGAAGCCGCTGTGGATCGTCGATTTCCCAATGTTCGAGCACGACGAGCAGAGCAACACCTGGGCGGCGCGACATCATCCGTTCACCGCGCCCAAGGACGGGCACGAGGACCTCTTCACGACGGACCCGGCCGGCGCGCTTGCCAAGGCTTACGACGTGGTGATGAATGGCTGGGAGATCGGCGGCGGGTCCGTGCGCATCCACCGGCCGGAGGTGCAGGCCAAGGTCTTCGAGGCGCTCGCCATCAGCGCCGAAGATCAGCGAAAGAAGTTTGGTTTCCTGCTCGATGCGCTCCAGTACGGAGCTCCGCCGCATGGCGGCATCGCCTTCGGTCTCGATCGCATGGTCGCCCTCATGTGCGGAGCCGAGTCGATCCGCGACGTCATTGCCTTCCCGAAAACGCAGCGCGGGCAGGATCTGCTCGTGGATGCGCCGAGTCCGGTGACCGAGCAGCAGCTGCGCGATCTGCACATTCGCGTTCGTGCGTCGGACTCGACAAAGGTGGCGTGATGTCCCGTTTCAGCATCGCCGGCAAGCACGCGTGGCGCTCGCTCGGAGTCGTGGCGCTTGCGATCGTCCTGCTTGGCGGCGTCGAGGTGACTTCGGCATTGGCCCGAGGGAGGGCGCCCGTCACAGCGCCGGAGATTGCGCTCGCCGACCTACCGCGTGAAGCTCGCGACGTGTACGCCCGCATCCAGGCCGGCGGCCCGTTCCGTTACGACCGCGATGGGATCGTGTTCGGCAACCGCGAACGCCTGCTGCCGGGGCGAGCGCGCGGCTACTATCATGAGTACACCGTACCCACACCGGGTGAACGTACGCGAGGTGCCCAGCGCATCATTTGCGGCGGACCGCAGACCACGCCGGAGGTGTGCTTCTATACCAACGACCACTACCGCTCGTTTCGGAGGATAAGAACATGAAGGTGCCCGACTTGAGCGATCTCGAGCAAGCCGGTGTTCATGCGTGGAGCGGTGACCCGAAGTCGCTGGCCGCTGCCGCAGAGGCAGGCGGCTACAAGTACAGTAGCGCGAACCTACACGGCGTGACGAGCAAGACCGAGCTCATGAAGGCACTCGATCAGGGGCTCAAGCTGCCCGCGCATTTTGGTGCCAACTGGGATGCGCTGGCCGATTCGCTCGAAGACGAGGACTGGCTGGCCCATGATGGTGTGGTTGTGTTTCTCGAGCATTCCACGGCTTATCGCAAGGCGCATCCGCAGGACTGGTCGACGCTGGAGGACATCCTTGCAGAGGCCGCCGACTACTGGCGCGATCTGCGCAAGCCATTCTGGGTGTTCGTGCATTGAGTCCAATGCGGTCGCGCTGAACTTATCGAGTCCGCCGCAGCATGTCATCGCCATCCGTCCACGTTCCAGAGCGGCACGGATCCAAGGTTCCTGTCTCCACGCTGGTCGTCGTGTACACGCGGGACCTGCGCGTGCTCCTGCTCGAGCGGGCCGATTTTCCCGAACACTGGCAATCGGTGACCGGCAGCCAGGAGCCGGAAGAGACGTTGTGCGACACCGCCACGCGCGAGCTTCTCGAGGAAACGGGGATCGACGCGCGCGCTCATGGGGGCGTCGACGATTGGGGAGTGTCCAACGCGTATGAGATCTTCGCGCAATGGCGACATCGCTATCCGAGCGGCACGACACACAATACGGAGCATGTATTCGGCCTCGAGCTTGCGGAGCCGGTACCCGTGACCCTCGCGCCGCGCGAGCATCTGCAGCACGCGTGGATCGAATGGCAGGAAGCCGCCCGCCGCTGCTTCTCCTGGAGCAATCGCGCTGCGATCCTGCTCATCCCCCAAAAGAGACGCGGTGCCAGGAGTGGAGGCGCATGAAGCCGGTCGTTGTGATGATGAGGGCGAGCCTGCTATGGCTTCTGTGGCTTCTGCCTACGGCCGCGTTGTACGCACAGCCTGCACCCGCTCGGGAAAGCCCAAGCGTCACGGTCAGTGCTTCCGCCAACGCGAGCGTTGCCAACGATCGGGTGCAGGCGTGGCTTCGCGCGGAGGCGGAAAACGCCGATGCGGCCGCTGCTGCGAATCAGGTCAATGCGACGATTGGCAAAGCATTGGCGCGGGCGAGAGCTGTGCCCGATGTGATGGTCTCGACGTCCGGGTATTCGACGCAGCAGATATCTGAAAAGGCGCGGCCTCAACGCTGGCGCGTCGTGCAGACAATTCTTTTGACCGGCAGCGATTTCGGCGCGATCTCAAACCTTCTCACCCGGATGCAGGCCGAGGACGCGCTGCTGTTGTCGGGAATGGCGTTTTCGCTCTCGCCGGCCGCACGTGCGCGAGCCGAAAGCCAGCTCCTGCAGGAGGCCGTGCGCGGCTGGCAGGCGCGCTGCCAGACCGCGGCTACAGCGCTCGGGTTCGCAAGCTGGCGAGTGGGCAACGTGTCGGTACAGACGAGCGAGCCAGGGCGCGCCTACCCCATTGCCCGCATGGCAAGCGCCATGGCGGCTGACACGGCCCCGGTGTCGATCGAGGCCGGATTGACCGAGGTCAGCGTGACCGTCAGCGGTGATGCGCTGCTCGAAGCGGCGAAGGCGCGCTGACGCGGTTACCTGACCCGCGCCGGGGTCGCGTCAGGGCCGAGCGCATGCGCGCTTGGCGTGCCCACATTACTTCGCAAGGAGCGCGACCGCCGCCGAGAATGTCAGGAAGGCGAGGGCCGTCGACAGAAGGATGATCCGCGCAATGCGGCCGTTATCCGCTTCGAATCTTTCCGCGAGCACGGACACGTTGCTCGCACTCGGAAGCGCAGCCACGAGCACCAGCACCGTGATGGCACGCGGATCGAGCGGCACACCCGCGTATTGCAGCACCCTGCAGACGGCGAAGACCAGCAGCGGGTGAACGACGAGCTTCGCAAGCGCGAGCGGCACGTAATCCCGCAGCGGGGTGCGTGCCGAGCTCGTGGCGCGCGAGCGTGCGAGGACCGCGCCGATCGTGAACAACGCGACCGGTGATGCCGCGTCGGCAAGCAGGCTCACGGTGTGCATCAGGGGCGCCACGAAGGTGATGCCGATGGCCGAAGCTGCGGCTCCGGCGATGATCGACCACGGCAGTGGATTGATCGCGACGCTTCGCAGCGCGCCGCGCGCGGCGGTGCGTGCACCATCGGTACCGGCGGCAGCGAGTCGCGACATGGCCACGCACACCGACGTGGTGAAGATGAGGTCGACGAGGATCGTGAGGATCGCGGTGCCTGCCGCGGGCGGTCCCAGCAATGCCACGAGCAGCGGCACGCCCATGTATCCGGTGTTGGGAAAGGCCGCCACCAGCGCCCCGAAAGCGGCGTTGTTCCAGTCGCTGCCTTGCCGGCGCGAAAAGCTCGTCGCAATCGCGACCATCAGCGCGGCGCACGCAAGGTAGATGGCCACCACGAGTGGATCGAGGAGCTGCGCCAGCGCCGTGTCTGCGCCAAAGCGATAGAGCAGGCACGGCAGCGCGAAATACAGCACGAAGATGTTGAGCCCCGGGATCGCGGCAATGGGGAGCAGACGTCCGGATACAGCCGCGTATCCGCAAAGGACGAGCGCAAAGAAGGGGAACGTCGTGAGCAGGATCGCGAGCATCGCGCGTGGCTTATGCAAAACAGAAGGGCCCGCGAGCGGGCCCTTCTGAAGCAATGCAGGACAGTGCTTACGCCGTCGGCGTGGCCGGTGCTTCAACCGGCGCAGGCGCCGATTCCTTGGCCCCCGCGTTGGCGGCGTCCTCGGCCGCGGCCTTCATCGAGAGCCGCAGACGTCCCTTGTCGTCGGCCTCGAGCACCTTCACGCGCACCACCTGCCCCTCCTTCACATAGTCGGAGACGTTGTTGACGCGCTCCTTGGCGATCTGCGAGATGTGCAGGAGGCCGTCCTTGCCCGGCAGCACTTGAACGATCGCGCCGAAATCGAGCAGCCGCAACACGGTGCCTTCGTACACCTTCCCCACCTCGACCTCGGCCGTGATCTCGATGATCCGGGTACGGGCGGCGTTGCACGCATCCGCGTTGACCGAGGCGATGGTGATCGTGCCGTCGTCCTGGATGTCGATCGTGGTGCCGGTTTCCTCGGTCAGGGCGCGAATCACCGCGCCACCCTTGCCGATCACGTCCCGGATCTTCTCGGGGTTGATCTTGAACGTCATCATGCGCGGCGCGTGCTGCGAAACTTCCTGTCGCGCGTGCGGCATGGCTTCCTGCATGAGCTGCAGGATGTGCAGCCGACCCTCACGCGCCTGCGACAGCGCGACACCCATGATCTCCTTCGTGATGCCCTGGATCTTGATGTCCATCTGCAGGGCCGTCACGCCACGGTCGGTGCCTGCCACCTTGAAGTCCATGTCGCCGAGATGATCCTCGTCACCAAGGATGTCGGAAAGCACCGCGAAGCGATTGCCTTCCTTGATGAGGCCCATTGCAATCCCGGCCACATGAGCCTTCATCGGCACGCCGGCATCCATGAGGGCCAGGCTGCCGCCGCACACGGAGGCCATCGACGAGGAGCCATTGGATTCGGTGATCTCCGATACGACCCGCATCGAATACGCGAACTCTTCAGGCGTCGGCAACACGGCTAGCAGAGAGCGCTTGGCGAGCCGGCCATGACCGACTTCGCGCCGCTTCGGGGTGCCGACGCGGCCGGTCTCACCCGTCGCATACGGGGGCATGTTGTAGTGCATCATGAACCGCTCGCGGTATTCGCCCATGAGCGCGTCGATGATCTGCTCGTCGCGCGCGGTACCGAGCGTCGCGACCACGAGCGCCTGCGTCTCACCGCGGGTGAACAGCGCCGAGCCGTGCGTGCGCGGAAGCACGCCCGTGCGGATGGTGATGGGACGCACCGTGCGGGTATCCCGTCCGTCGATGCGTGGCTCGCCGGCGAGTATCTGACTGCGCACGATCTTCGATTCGAGCTCGTGCAGGAAATCGCCAACCTCGTTCGCGTATCCCGATGGTGCATCGGACGGAATGCATTCGGCAGTGACCTTGGCGGTGACTTCGGAGAGGCGCTGACGACGCAGCTGCTTCTGCCTCAGCGCATAGGCTTCGCGAAGCCCTGCCTCGGCCGATGCGGTCACCTGATCGATCATCGTCTGATTCTTTTGCGGCGCCTGCCAATCCCACAACGGCTTGCCCCCGCCCTCGACGAGCTCGTGAATCATGTTGATGACGGCTTGCTGCTTCTGGTGTCCGAACACGACAGCGCCCAGCATCACTTCTTCGGACAGCTCGTCGGCTTCGGATTCGACCATCAGCACCGCAGCTTCGGTGCCGGCAACGACGAGATTGAGCTTCGATCCGATGAGCTCGGTCTTGCTGGGATTCAGCACATACTGGCCATCGACATAACCGACACGCGCTGCACCGATCGGGCCATTGAATGGCACGCCTGACAGCATCAGCGCGGCGGAGGCGCCGATCATCGCGGGTACGTCCGGGTCGATTTCAGGATCGACCGACATCACCGTGGCAATGACCTGCACCTCGTTGTAGAAACCATCCGGAAAGAGCGGACGGATCGGCCGGTCGATGAGCCGCGAGGTCAGAGTCTCTTTTTCCGACGGACGTCCTTCGCGTTTGAAGAAGCCGCCGGGAATCTTGCCCGCGGCGTACGTCTTCTCCTGATAGTCGACGGTCAGTGGAAAGAAATCCTGACCCGGCTTCGCGTTCTTGGCCGCCACCGCCGTAACGAGCACCACGGTGTCGTCGAGCGACACCATGACAGCACCACCGGCCTGGCGTGCGATTTCACCGGTTTCGAGCGTCAGCGTATGGCGGCCGAAAGGAATCGATTTCTTGATGGGGTTCACAATGACCTCGGAATAGAAAAAGCAATGGCCGCGTCACGAAAGCGCGGCCAATGCATGCACTCAGATGGATTGCAGCGCGCGAGTCGCCCGCGATGCAAGGATGGACCGCGCCATCGTGGCGCGATGCTCAGCGCCGGCGTTGGAACGAACGGCAGCTGCCAATGCGTGTGGCAGTACGATGCGAACTACTTCCGCAGCCCGAGCTTCTCGATGAGCGAGCGATAGCTGTCGGCGTTGCGGGACTTGAGGTAATCAAGGAGCTTGCGGCGCCGGGATACCATCCGCAGCAATCCGCGACGCGAATGATGATCCTTGGTGTTGCTCTTGAAATGGTCGGTGAGACCGTTGATGCGGGTGGTGAGTAGTGCGACCTGCACTTCGGGCGAACCGGTATCGCCGGTGGCTCGTTGATGGTCGGCGATCACTTTCGCCTTTTCCTGCACGGTGACTGCCATGCTGTTCGTCCTTGTTCGTTTCGTCGTCTGATCTTGGGAAGAGGCGGATTATAACCCTGAAAATGCTCAGGATTCAACCGAAAACGGTGCGCGCGCAGCGCCCCGGGCCGGAGCGCGCGACGGGTCGACGAGCCGCACGGCCACCACACGGCCCGCCTGCGCCGCGACGACCCCCAGAAACTTGTCCTCGGCATCGTAAGCGCGAAGACGTCCGACCAGCGTTTCCGTGCACGTGACGGACTTGCCGTGTATGAGGTCGCGTGCTTCGACTGCTCCCAGCCTTACAACGGGCAGCTCGCCCAGCGCTGCCTCGACGGGCAACAGGAGCGAGCGACGCTCGGCCGGGGCGGTCGCTTCGAGGGCGTCGATCGTCCAGGCCTCGGCAACCGTGAACGCGCCCGCGCTCACGCGCCGCAGGCCGACCAGATGTGCGAGCGTCCCAAGCCGCGCCGCAAGGTCCTCGGCGAGGGTCCGCACGTAGGTGCCCTTGCTGCAGCCGATCCGCACGACTGCGCGCTCACCGCGGTGCTCGACCACCTCGAAGGTGTCGAGATGGATCTCTCGCGACGGACGCGGAATTTCGATTCCGCTGCGCGCATATTCGTAATAGTTGCGGCCCCGATATTTGAGCGCCGCATAGCGGGGCGGCACCTGCTGCGAGGTGCCCCTCATCGCCTGAACGCATCTCTCGAGGTCTTCCGTTGAGAACGCGACCGGCGCTCGTGAGACTTCGTCGCCTTCGGCGTCGCCAGTCGTGGTGCTGACGCCGAACAGAAGGGTTGCTACATATTCCTTGCGCGACTCGAGCAGCGCCTGCGAAAACTTGGTGGCCTCGCCGAAGCACACCGGCAGGAGCCCGCTCGCAAGCGGGTCCAGCGTCCCCGTGTGGCCCGCCTTGGCCGCGTTGAAGAGGCGCCGCGCATGCTGCAGGACGCCGTTGGACGAAGCGCCCGAGGGCTTGTCGAGCAAAAGCACGCCATCGACCCGCTCGCGCACCTTGCGATCGCGGCCGCTCGCCGCAACCGCGGTGGGAACATTCATAATGGAATCGATCCCGGCGGGTTCGACCGGCGGGTCAGCTCACTCGGTAGGCTTGTTGTCCGAGGCGACGGCATCGTCGATCAATCGCGACATGCGCATGCCGGTCTCGATCGAGTCGTCGTAAACGAAATGAAGCTGCGGCACCGAATACAGTTGCAGTCGATGTGAGAGCTCGCGCCGCAGATAGCCGGCCGTATGCTGCAGCGCCTCGACCGCCTGCGCGGCTTGCTCGCGTCCTGGCAGGTGACTGAAGAACACCTTGGCGTGCGAAAGGTCGCCCGAGACCTCGACCGCCGTGATGGTCACGGGACCGACGCGAGGGTCCTTCACGGCCTCGCGCAGGAGGGGCGCCAGTTCACGCTGGATCTGGTCGCCCACCCTTTGTGCGCGCTGGGAATGTCTCTTCACAGGTTCACCATGCGCCCGAAGCGGCGCATGCCATGTCGGCGTTGCGCAACCTACAGCGTGCGAGACACCTCGACAATTTCATAGCACTCGATCTGGTCGCCCTTCTCGAGGTCGTTGAAGTTCTTGACCGACAGCCCGCACTCGAAGCCCGACTTGACCTCGCGCACGTCATCCTTGAACCGCTTCAACGAATCGAGCTCGCCATCGTGCAGCACGACGTTGTCGCGCAGCACGCGGATGCGCGAGCCGCGGCGGACGCTGCCGTCGAGCACATAGCAGCCCGCGACCGTGCCGACCTTGGAGATGCGGTAGACCTCGCGGACTTCCACCATCCCGACCTGCGATTCCTTGCGTTCGGGCGAAAGCATGCCGGAGAGCGCCGCTTTCACCTCGTCCATCGCATCGTAAATGATGTTGTAGTAGCGGATGTCGATGCCGTTGCCCTCGGCGAGCTTGCGCGCAGCGACGTCCGCGCGGACGTTGAACCCGATCACGACCGCCTTGGAAGCCAGCGCCAGGTTGATGTCCGACTCCGTGATGCCGCCGACAGCCGCATGCACGATGTTGACCTTGACCTCCTCGGTCGAGAGCTTGGTCAATGCCTGCGTCAGCGCTTCGTACGAGCCCTGCACGTCGGCCTTGACGATGAGCGCGAGCGTCTTGACGGCGCCTTCGCCCATGTTCTCGAAGATGTTCTCGAGCTTGGCGGCGTGCTGCTTCGCGAGCTTCACGTCCCGGAACTTGCCCTGACGGAAGAGCGCGATTTCGCGCGCCTTGCGCTCGTCTCCGAGCACCATCACTTCTTCACCCGCCAGCGGAACATCCGAGAGTCCCTGGATTTCGACCGGAATCGACGGGCCCGCCGCCTGCACCGGCTTGCCGGTCTCGTCGGTCATTGCACGCACGCGGCCGAATACAGCGCCCGCCAGCACGATGTCACCGCGCTTGAGCGTTCCGGAGTGCACGAGCACGGTGGCCACAGGGCCCCGTCCGCGATCCAGACGCGCCTCGATGACGATGCCGCGCGCAGGTGATTCCCTCGGTGCCTTGAGCTCGAGCACTTCAGCCTGGAGCAGGATGGCATCGAGGACATTGTCGATACCCACGCCGGTCTTCGCCGACACCGGAATGAACTGCGTCTCGCCGCCATATTCCTCGGGAATCACCCCTTCGGCCACGAGCTCCTGCTTCACCCGCTCGGGATTGGCGTCGGCCTTGTCCATCTTGTTCATGGCGACCACGAGCGGCACGCCGCCCGCCTTCGCGTGCGCGATCGCCTCGCGCGTCTGCGGCATCACGCCATCGTCGGCGGCTACCACCAGCACGACGATGTCCGTGACCTTCGCCCCGCGCGCACGCATGGCCGTGAATGCCTCGTGACCGGGCGTGTCGAGGAACGTGATCACGCCCTTCTCCGTTTTGACGTGATACGCGCCGATGTGCTGGGTGATGCCGCCTGCTTCGCCACTCGCCACCCGTGCACGACGAATCGTGTCGAGGAGGGAGGTCTTGCCGTGGTCGACGTGTCCCATGACCGTAACGACCGGCGGGCGCGGATGGCTTTCAGCAGCGTGCGCGTCGGCGCCGCTCTGTTCGAGCAGCGCGTCGAGGTCGTCGAGCTTGGCGGGCTTCGCCTTGTGTCCCATTTCCTCGACCAGGATCATCGCCGTCTCTTGATCGAGCACCTGATTGATGGTCACCATCTGGCCGAGCTTCATCAGGGACTTGATCACCTCGGCCGCCTTGACCGACATCTTGTGGGCGAGATCGGCGACGCTGATCGTCTCCGGCACTGTTATCTCTCGCGTCACCGGGCCCGCGGCAGCATTGGCGCCGTCGGCACCCTCCTCGTCATGGCGGTGACGACCTACCTTGGGCTGACGCCATCCGCCGGCACCCGCACCGCCCGTGACATCGCCGCGCAACTTGAGCGCGCGACGCCGCGCGGCCTCCTCCTGGAACCCGCCTGCGGCTTTCTTGACCGGCTTCGGCTTCTCGCCGGGCTTTGCCGCCGGCTTGTGGAGCGTAATCGTGGCCGGTGGGGCCTTCTCCTTCGGCGGTGCTGCCTGTGCAGCATTCATGGCCGCAGCTTCGGCCTGTGCCGCCTGCATGGCAGACTGACGCGCGCTCTCCGCAGCCTGTGCAGCTGCAGCGGCTTCTGCCTGCGCCGCGGCCTTGGCTGCAGCTTCCTCGGCTTCACGCTCCTTCTTGGTCTTGCGCTTGTTCTGCTCCTGCTTTTCGGCAAGCTCCTGCTGCTGCCGCTGCATGAGCTCCTGCGCCTTGCGCGCCTCCTCCTCGCGGGCGGCGATCTCCTCTGCAGCAATCACCGCCGGGGCGACGACCGGAGCCTCCTCGACCACCGCGGGCGCTTCACTCTCGTCGCGCTTGACGAACACACGCTTTTTGCGCACCTCGACCTGGATCGTGCGCGCACGTCCGGCGCTGCCGGAGGCCTTGATCTCGGTCGTCTGCTTGCGGGTGAGCGTGATCTTCTTCTTCGGCTCGAGCACGCCACCATGCTGCTTGCGCAGGTAATCGAGCAGCTTCGTCTTGTCCTGTTCGGACAGCACGTCGCCCTCTCTCTTGTCGGCCAGGCCTGCGCGGCCGAGCTGCTCCAGCAGCGCACCGGGCTGAATCTTGAGCTCGGTCGCGAATTGTTCGATGGTTGTCTGGGCCATGGGTGCGTCTCCTGCTTCTCTCTGCGTGTGCGTGTGCGTGTGCTTCGTGTTTCAGTCAGCCCTGCTGTCCTACCAAGGGTACGGCCGGCGCCACCTGCGCGACGGGCACGGGTGGTTCCTCGAACCAGTGGGCGCGCGCCTTCATGATGAGTTCAGTTGCGCGTTCCTCGGGCATTGCGGTGATCTCGACCAGCTCATCGGTGGCAAGATCCGCGAGGGCATCGCGCGTGGTGACACCGTGCGCGGCGAGCGCGCCGGCGATCTCGCTGTCCATGCCTTCGAGCGACAGCAGTGCTTCCTCGACGTTCTCGACGCTTTCTTCGCGCACGATCGCTTCGGTGAGCAGGGCGTTGCGAGCGCGGCTTCGCAGCTCGTTGACCGTGTCCTCGTCGAAGGATTCGATCTCCATCATCTCGTTGATGGGTACGTAGGCGACTTCCTCGAGAGACGTGAAGCCCTCCCCGATCAGGATGTCCGCCACCTCCTGGTCGACGTCCAGACGCGCCATGAAGAGCGTGCGCAACTGATCGCTCTCGGCCTCGTGCTTCTTCTCCGAGTCTTCGACGCTCAGAAGATTGAGCTCCCAGCCGGTGAGCTCCGAAGCGAGCCGGACGTTCTGGCCGAGCCGTCCGATGGCGATCGCGAGGTTCTCCTCGTCGACCACGACGTCCATGCTGTGCTTTTCCTCGTCGACCACGATCGACGAGATTTCAGCCGGTGCAAGGGCGTTGATCACGAACTTCGCAGGATCCTCGGAGTAGAGAATGATGTCGACGCGCTCGCCCGCGAGCTCGTTGGTCACTGCCGTGACGCGCGAGCCGCGCATGCCAATGCAGGTGCCCTGGGGATCGAGGCGCGGGTCGTTCGACTTGACCGCGATCTTCGCTCGGATGCCGGGATCGCGCGCCGCGGCCTTGATCTCGATCAGACCTTCCTCGATCTCTGGGACCTCGAGCTCGAAGAGGCGCATGAGAAACTCGGGCGCGATGCGCGACAGGATGAGTTGCGGTCCCTTCGCCGTGCGGTCGATCTTGGTCACGAACGCACGGATGCGGTCGCCGGCGCGCAGCATCTCCTTTGCGATCAGCTGATCACGGGGAAGCACGCCTTCGATGCGGCCCGATTCGACAATGACATTGCCGCGCTCGATGCGCTTCACCGTGCCCGTGAGCAGGTTGTCCTGGCGCTCGAGAAAGTCATTCAGGATCTGCTCGCGCTCTGCATCGCGGATCTTCTGCAATATGACCTGCTTCGCAGCCTGCGCGCCAATGCGCCCGAACTCTACGGGTTCCAGAGGCTCCTCGACGACGTCGCCCAGCTCGAGCTCAGGGTCACGTTCAGCCGCATCGGTGATTGCGATCTGGCGCGCCGGCTCCTCGTGCTCTTCGTCGGGCACGACGGTCCAGCGGCGGAACGTTTCATAATCACCGGTTTCGCGGTTGATCGAAACGCGCGCATCGATGTCATCAGGAAAGCGCTTCTTGGTCGCGGAGGCGAGCGCCGACTCGAGGGCCGTGAACACGATCTCCTTCGGCACGTTCTTCTCGCGCGAGAGGGCGTCCACCAGCAGCAGCAATTCGCGATTCATGTCTTTCTCCACTCAATATGCGGCACGAGCCGGGCCCGGTCGATATCAGCCAGCGGGATGCTTCGCAGGCCAAGCGCCGTCTCGATGCGCACGCTGCCTTCTTCGAAACCCCGCAGCACACCTTTGATCCGCCGCGCGTTGTCGATGGGGGCATGAAGACGCAGATCGACCTCCTCGCCTGCGAAACGCTGGAAATCGGATGCCCGTTTCAACGGCCGGTCAAGGCCGGGCGAAGAAACCTCGAGGCGTTCGTAATCAATGCCTTCGACCGTAAAGAGATGTGTTAGGTGATGACTCACCCGCGCGCAATCCTCGACATCGACGCCACCGGACTTGTCTATGAAGACGCGCACGAGGCGGCCCTTGGTCGAGCTCTCCCAGTCGACGAGCTCGTAGCCCATCGGAGGTAACGTCTGTTCAAGTAGCTCACCCAAACCCATAGACCATTCGAAACGCAAAGGAAAAAAAAATGGGCTGCGCCCAGCCCATTTCTCGTGATTATCGCGTTGAATTCTAGCAGAAAATGCCTGCGGTTTGAAGTGCTTCCGTGGCTTGGGCGTTACCGCCGCAGACAGCACACCCTGCGCACGGGATCATGACGCGGCGGTAAGATCGCGTTTTGATCCGTTCATACCAAAATCGTGGCCGAACCTCTGCTGATCGCCAAGAACGCGCAGACGGACATTTGCCTGCTGCCCGCGCTCGCAAACCGCCACGGGCTCATCACGGGTGCAACCGGTACCGGCAAGACGGTTACGTTGCAGGTCATGGCCGAGCGCTTCAGTGCCATCGGCGTGCCCGTCTTCATGGCCGACGTGAAAGGCGACCTCGCGGGCATGAGTCAGGCCGGCACTGACTCACCCAAGCTGCGCGAACGTGTCGGCCTCATCGGCGTGCCGATGCCGACGTTCGCAGGCAGTCCGACGGTGTTCTGGGACGTCTTCGGCGAGCAGGGGCACCCGATTCGCGCCACCGTGGCCGACTTCGGCCCCTTGTTGCTGGGCCGGATCCTGAACTTGAATGACGTGCAGCAGGGTGTACTCGCGCTCGTCTACAAGGTGGCCGACGACAACGGCCTGCTGCTCCTCGATCTCAAGGATCTGCGCGCCATGCTGCGCCATGTCGGCGACAACGCAGCGGACTTCACCACGCACTACGGAAACGTGTCGGCCGCGAGCATCGGTGCAATTCAGCGCGGGCTGCTTTCGCTCGAGCAGCAGGGGGGAGAGCACTTCATCGGTGAGCCGATGCTGAATCTCGATGATCTGCTGCAGACGCAGGATGGGCGCGGCGTCATCAATATCCTCGCCGCGGACCGGCTGATGGGGGCGCCGACGCTGTATTCGAGCCTGTTGCTATGGCTCCTGTCGGAACTGTACGAGCACCTGCCCGAGGTCGGCGATCCCGACAAGCCGAAGCTCGTATTCTTCTTCGATGAAGCGCACCTCCTGTTCACCGACGCGCCGCGTACCCTGCTCGACAAGATCGAGCAGGTGGTTCGTCTCGTCCGGTCCAAGGGCGTCGGTGTCTATTTCGTGACACAGAATCCGCTCGACGTTCCCGACATCGTGCTGGGTCAGCTTGGCAACCGCGTGCAGCACGCCCTGCGCGCGTACACGCCGCGCGATCAGAAGGCTGTCAAGTCGGCCGCCGATACCATGCGCGCCAACCCCGCTTTCTCGACCGAGCAGGCGATCACCGAGCTCGCTGTGGGCGAGGGCCTCATATCGTTTCTTGACGAGAAGGGACGACCCGGTGTCGTGCAGCGCGCCTACGTATTGCCTCCCGCGAGCCGCATCGGGCCCATCACGGCGGATGAGCGGAAGCTCGTTATCCAGGGATCGCCTGTCGCAGGCGTTTACGAGGCCGCGGTCGATCGCGAGTCGGCTTACGAGCGTCTGCAGCAGCGCGTTGCGCAGCGCACGAGCGCCGGGCCGGTGGTCACGGGATCCAGTCACCCGCCGTCGGACCCGGTGTCGCGTGATCATTCCGAAAGCATAGCCGACCGCATCACCGGTTCGCTCGGTGGGCTCCTCGGAGGAAGCGGGCGCAAGGACAGCCTCGTCGAGGCGCTTGCGAAGAGCGCCGTGCGCAGCATCGGCTCGAGCGTGGGGCGCCAGATCGTGCGAGGTGTGCTCGGCTCGATCACGCACGGACGCCGATGAACAAGCTTCAATCCTCATGACTGCAGCGAGCGATGCAATGAAAATCCGGCGTTACGTGCTGTTGCTGAGCTTCGTTCCGGCGCTCTTCGTGGCCTGCGCAATTCCGCCGGAGAGCGGTCCGGCAAAGACTTCGCCGGTGCCGATCACGCCCGCTGCGGACGCGCCCACTGCCCCGGTCGTACGCGTGCCCGTGGAGCCGCCCGCGGCGGTATCGGTTGGGCCGACGGCACCTCTGCCATCGACGACCGTACCGGCGGTCACGCCCGCGCTGCCGTTCCCGGCGGACGTCATGTACATGTGCCTCACCGAAGAGGCGGGGCAGAGCAGGCAATTCGCCATCGAGTTCATCCCGAAAGTACTTGCGTTGTGTCGCAAGCATCCGGAGATGGGGCCATGCCAATACGAACGCGAGGTTTGCCGCCGCGCCGGTGGACGCGTGTTTGCCGCGGACGGCAGCGAAATCACCCCCCGTACCGAGGAGGAGTACGACAAGCGCGTGCTGCGCGTGCGCTTCCGCGCGAACTAGGACCGCCCAAGGTGAAGCGTCTGCTGATCGAGGGGTGGCGCGAACTGCATCACTCCTACGCCCTCGTCGCGCAGCAGCACAGCCTGTGCATGCTGGAGCGGCCCGGGATCGATTTGCGCTTTCGTGAGATCCCGTTTTTCTCGCCGCGCTGGCAGCGCGTCGCCGGCATATTCGACGAGGCAGCGGAAGCAAAGCTCGCAGGCATTCCTTCGCCGGAGCCTGGGTTCGCGCCCGACGCCACGCTCAACATGCAGGCCGAGCGGCCCGACTTCTCGGCGCCGCGCTCGGGCCTCAAATTCGTGTTCGGGACTCCGGAGTACCGCGTGCTGCGTCACGAGAATCTGGCCGGAATCGCCACCGCAGCAGCGGTGCCGCAGAGCGTGCATGTGCTCACGCCATCCCGGTGGACGGCTGCAGCGTATGAACGCTTCGGTTTCGAGCCCCACCGCATACATGTCGTGCCGCATGGGGTCGATCCGGCCGTGGTTCGCCCCGAGGCTGCCGACCGGGAGGTGGCGCGCCAGGCGATGGGACTGGGCGACGCATTCGTATTCATGTCGGTCGGCGCGATGACCGGCAACAAGGGCATCGATCTTCTGCTGAGGGCCTTCGGCGCCGTCGCTTCGCATCATCCTCATGCGAGGCTTCTGCTCAAGGGGGCCGACGCGCTTTATTCCTCCAGGGATTCTCTGCGGGCCGCGCTGACTGCACTGCCGGCGAGCGCGCGCGAGCGTGTGGCGAGCCGCCTGCTGTATCAGGGCAGCACGTTTTCGGCGCGACAGATGGCGACCTTCATGAGGGCCGCGGATTGCTACGTCGCGCCCTACTTTGCAGAGGGTTTCAACATGCCGGTGCTCGAAGCCGCGGGATGCGGTGTTCCCGTGATCTGCACCGAAGGCGGGCCAACAGACGAGTTCACCACCTTCGACTTTGCATCGCGGGTCACCAGCACACCCATCGAGGTTGCCCTCGATCACGGTCAGACCGGCGATGCACTGCAGCCGGACTACGAGCATCTGGTGCAATGCATGGTCTCGGCTGCGAGCGACCCTGAGGCCACACAGGCACGCGGCGTCGCTGCTGCACGCCACGTTGCACAGAATTACACGTGGGCGAAGGTCACGGATCGATTGCTCGCGGAAATGCTGGGCACCGATGGGCGCGTGTCGTCGAGCCGCGAATCGCCGGCAGGCAAGCCTGACGTCGTCGACGAAGGCTTGCGGTGAATATTTCCGTCGGAACCAGCGGCTACTCGTACAAGGAGTGGAAGGGCACCTTCTATCCTCCGAAGACCCCCGCTGCGGCGATGCTGCCGTACTACGCCACGCAGTTCGACTCGGTCGAAATCAACAACACGTTCTATCGCATGCCCGATGAGGCGATGCTGTCGGCGTGGTCGGCGCAAGTGCCCGACAACTTCACATTTTCGCTGAAGTCGCCTCGTCGCATCAGCCATGTCAAGCGCCTGCAGGACACGCAGCCAGACGTTGCGGAGTTCGTACGCAGGGTACAGCTCCTCGGGGCCAAGCTTGGTCCACTCCTGTTTCAACTGCCGCCCTTCATGCACGCGGATCTCGGGCTGCTTCGGGAGTTTCTCGCAGAATTGCCGAAAGGGCCGCGATTTGCGTTCGAGTTCCGGCATGAGTCCTGGTTTAGGGACGAGATCTACGATGCATTGCGTCAGCACGAGGCCATGCTGTGCATCGCGGAGACGGACGACTTGCAAGCTCCGCTGGTAGCGACTTCGACGAGCGGGTACTTGCGGCTGCGCGAGCTCGACTACGACGACGACAGGTTGCGCGGCTGGGCAGAACGAATTGCTGCGCAACCCTGGACGAATGCCTTCGTGTATTTCAAGCACGAGGATGAAGCGCTCGGCCCCCGCTTCGCCAGACGCTTCATCGAGCTGTGGTCCGAAGTACGGGCAGCACCGTCCTGAAGCAACGAAACGGGTGAAGACGCGAGGAGTGAAGGCAGCGACGAAGCTCGGCCAATTCGCTTCGCCATCAGAAGTCAATGTAGCGCCCGACGCGACGGATTCCGGGTCGGCGCGAGAACCGCGTGTGGCGTCCGAGATCGCCCGACCGGGTCTGGAGGGAGACCTGGGTCGTGGGCCCGGCGTCGGCGAGTTCGGTTCGATCGGTGCAGACTCGGGCCGCCGCGTCGGGTACATCGATTCGCTGCGCGCGATAGCGGCCCTGCTCGTGATATGGGCCCACGTCACGGAAGCGTTTGCGCAGGTGTCGCCGAGCGGCCAATGGCTCAATGTCATTGCGACCCAACTGCAGCTGGGGCGAGTGCGTCGTACTGTTCTTCGCGATCAGCGGCTTCGTAATCCCCT
The DNA here is from genome assembly GCA_030946875.1 of Pseudomonadota bacterium. Taxonomy (GTDB): domain Bacteria; phylum Pseudomonadota; class Gammaproteobacteria; order Burkholderiales; family Casimicrobiaceae; genus CAIWHR01. Next base: position 46,347 of record JALYXY010000206.1, read on the forward strand.
ACAGCTTGCGCAAAAAGGCCTCGCGCGGTGTGGGTGCAGCCTCGGCGACGTTCGCGATCCGGCGATTGTTTCGCCTGTTTCCGGCTTACTGGGTGTCGGTGTTTGCGGCCGCCCTGTTCTGGCCGGTGGTGGGCATGCCTGCCGATGGCTCGACAGTGCTCGCGAACTTGACCATGTTTCAGACCGCGTTCGGGTTCGCCGATGTGATCGGACTGTACTGGAGCCTGCGGGTGGAAGTCGTGTTCTACGCGTTGTGTCTTCTACTGTTCGTCCCTGCGCTCCTGCAGCGTCCCGCCTGGCTCGCGGGCGCGGTGGCGCAGGGACTTTTCCTCTATGTTTCAGGCTCGGTGCTGAAACGCTCGGTCACACCGGGTACCTGGCCAGGGACATTGGAGCACTTCCCGCTGTACGCCCTGTTCATTGCGGTAATGTTCTGGGGCGCTCTCTTGCGATGGGCGCTCGGCCGGGGTGCCGAGCCGCTCGGCAGGTGGACAGCGTGCGTGCTGTTCGGCTTTCCCGTGACGATCCTGGCCGTGCCGCTGCTGTTGAACATCGCAAGCCACTGGCGCGCGGTGCCGTCGGGTCAAACGATTCCGCATGCGCTCGGATTGTTGATTTTCATAGTGATGTCGATGCGTGTGCGGCTACAAAGCAGGTTCGCGGCATGGCTTGGCAGGATCAGCTATTCGCTTTATCTTTTTCACCCGTTGGTGTTCGTTGCTCTTCTGAGCGCGATCACCCAGGGTTATTTTCCGTGGCTCGCGCATGCGCACCTTGGCGTTGTGCTGGCCACGTGCATTGCGTTGAGCATCGCCGTGGCCGCGATCGTTTTCTACACGGTCGAAGCGCCCGCGATTCGACTGGGCCGATGGCTCAGCGCCGGGGCAACGTGAGAAGTTGAGAAGTGCCCGGCATGCGGGCGCGGAGTCCCGGAATTGGACGCGCAAGCACTGCCACGATGAAGCTATAAGCCCGCGCTCCAGCGCTCCAGCGTCGAATTGTCGGGTCGTTGCGCGGCGCGGCCGCTGCAAGATAAAAGCGTCAGCAACAACAAAGCCCACATGAGGTGGGCTTTGTTGTTTGAGGGGTGTCTGACGATGACCTACTTTCGCATGGGCAATCCACACTATCATCGGCGTGCTGCCGTTTCACGGTCCTGTTCGGGATGGGAAG
>JALYXY010000215.1 GCA_030946875.1 Pseudomonadota bacterium
GCTCTCGGCCTGCCGTGCGCCCTCCTCGAGCGCACGGATCTGCGCTTCGCCCTTCATGACCTGCTCGTGTGCAGCGACGATCTGATGTTGACGCTGCAGCATGGCCTCGTTCAGCTGCGCGAGTTGCCCATCGCGTTCGACGATGACGCGATCGCGGTACGCGACAAGCTCCTCGAGGTGTCGCACGTGGGCCGTATGACCGTCGATGGCGGCATCGCGCTCCCGCAGGAGCGCATCGAGTCGCAGCACCTCGGCTTGGGCCGTTTCGACGCGCGCGAGCTCCGACTCGTCTCGATCGTGGTACGTCGACAGGCCGGGGAACTCGTGCGGCAGAGCATCCGACGACTTCGCTGCGAGCACGAGGTAGTACATGCCGTCCGGTGCCGCGGCCGGTTGCGCGGAGCGTCCGTCACCGAGCCATGATTCGTAGCCGGGGGCAGCGTCTTCGCTCCACAGCGCGGAGGCCAGCAACGCCGATTGATGGAACCACCGTTGCGCCGGAAACTGCGCAGCCAGCAGGCGCTCGAGATCATGTCGATAGAGCTCGTGCAGGTGAAAGGGGTTGTGATAGGCGCGCGCGTCGGTGTACCGGAGTCGATTCGGCGAGGAAACGATCAGCAGGCCGCCAGGCGCGAGCACCCGAGAGAATTCGGCGAGCATGAGCGGTTGATCGGATGCGGGCAGATGCTCGATCGTCTCGAACGACACCACCACATCGACGCTTGCATCGGCGAGTGGCAGCGTGGCGACACTGGCCGCTTCGAATTGCAGGTTGCCGAGGTTGCGATATTCACCGCGCGCGTGCCCGATGACCTCCGCGCTCAGGTCGACCCCGTACACTCTGCGTGCTGAACCCGCGAGCAGCGCCGCACCGTAGCCTTCACCGCACGCGGCATCGAGCACCCGCTTGCCAGCGACATAGCGCAAGGCAAAGGCATAGCGATGTCCATGCTCGTATGCGATGGAGCCGGGGATGCCGGGCAGGAAACGCTCACCCGTAAATTCCAGATCGGCTGCCATTGAGCCGATCAGCGCGCGGACGTCGCCGCGGGCATGGTGCGGTCGTCGTTCCAGCGATGCTCGAGACGTACCATCCCGAGCTCGCGTGTTTCACCCGTGACCACGAGCGGTCGCTCGACATTGTCGAAAAGACGGACGCCTTCGGGGTCGAGCGCGTGCGCACGCACGAAGTATTTTCCGGGTAACAGCGGTAGCCGCAAAAGAGCAAGCGCGAACTCGAAACGATGCGCGTCAAGGCGAGTGAGCGATGCACCGTCCATATCGCTGGCGACGCCATACACCGGCGTCCCGTCCGCCCGCACGATTCCTATGAGCACCACAGGCTCACGCGAATCGGGCGAATAGACTTCGCCGCGCACTTCCACGTCCCCGCCATGATCCACACGCTCGGCAGGCGAGAGCTCCAGTGACTGGATCGCGTACACGCCCGCAGCGGCAGCCGCGTGCTGCGCGATCGGACGCTTGGCGCCGGCGCTCTTCTCCTCGTGAAATGCGAGATAGCTTTGCGTCACTTCGGCCGACGGACCGTAGCGCTCCACGCGTCCATCCTTGAGCCAGAGCGCATAGCGGCAGAGCTTCTGGATGTGATACATGCTGTGCGAGCACAGGAGGAGCGTACCGCCTTCGGCGAGATAGCCTTCGATCCACGCAATGCACTTCTTCTGGAACGACTCGTCGCCCACAGCCAGCACCTCATCGGTGATGAGAAGGTCGGGCCGCAGGGCCGTGGCCACCGCGAATCCCAGGCGCACGATCATGCCCGACGAGTAATGCTTGATGGGCTCACGCAGGTGATCACCGATGTCGGCAAACGCAATGATCTCCTCGCGCTTCTCATCGAGCTCGTTCGGATCGAGGCCGAGCAGCGCCGCCGCGAGGTCGATGTTGGCGAGGCCCGTGTATTCAGGATGAAAGCCGGAGCCAAGCTCGAGGAGGGCCCCCACGCGTCCTCGCAATTCCATGCTGCCGTGCGTGGGCTGGATCACTCCCGCGATGATCTTCAACAGCGTCGATTTGCCGGCTCCGTTCTCACCGATGACCCCCAGGGACTCCCCGCGCATCAGCTCGAGGCTCACACCGGACAATGCACGGAATACGTCGGCCGCCTCGCGTCCGCGCAGCAGATCCCACACCAGGCGCATCCTTCCGCCGCGCGACTGGACTTTCGCGTAGTCCTTGCCCACGTTAGCGAGGCTCAAAAGGACCCGCGGGCGCGATGCACCAGCGGCCCTAGCAGCGGCCGGAGCGGTGAGCGATGCGGTACTCACACGAAATCCTCGAAATACGGCGAAAGACGCAGGAATAGCCACCGTCCCCCGAAGAACAACGCGGATGCGCAGACGAGAGCGACAAGATCGCCCCATTCCGGCCGCAGCCGCCCGTCGAGCAGACCGGCTCGCAGCCGCTCGACCACCCATCCGAATGGATTCGCAGCGACCCACGGCCGAAGCCTTTCCGGCACGAGTGCCAGCGGATAAAGGATGGGAGTGAGGTACATCAGGATCATCAGCACGGGCATCAGCACGTGCTCCACATCGCGGATGAAGACCTGCAGTGCGGCGAAGGCAAGTGAAAGCGCGGCCGTGGCGATGGCAAGCACGATCCAGACAGGAATCGCGAGCAGCAAGCCCTGGAATTGCACCGGCTCGCCGAAAAGCGCCAACACCACCAGCACGAACACGTAGCCGGTGAAGTGCAGGGCGAATGTGGCGGCCACCGACGCGTAAACCGCAAGCTCGTGCGGGAACGCGACCTTGCGGATGAGCCCGGCATAGTTGGGCAGGCTGACGGTCGCCCGCTGCAAGCCCTCCTGTGCGGCAAGCCACGGCCACAAGGCCACCGCCACGAAGAGGAGGAAGCTCTGGTCGCCAAAGCCGCGCGTGCGAAACACCGTCGTGAAGACGAAGTGATACACGCCGAGTAGCGCAAGCGGATGCAGCAGCGCCCACAACAGTCCCGTGGTGCTGCCGAGGTAACGGGTGGTGAGCTCGCGCCGGAAAAAGTTGAGAAAGAGCGCGCGGTTCCTGCGCGCTGCGATGGAGGGTGCAACGTGAAATGCAGGTTCGACCAGCGCCACGGAGCCGTCATTCATCGTGGCTCATGCTCCCGACGAACACCGGCGTGCCGCACGCGCGACCCGCTCTGCATCATGACGCGGGCCCGCATTGCCCCGCCGACTACTTCGACGGAGCTGCTGCAGCAGAGGACCGCTGCACCAGTGCGTCGATGGCCGCCTGGTTGGGCTTGATGGAGGGATCGGTGCGCAGGGCATTGAGTGCAGCGTCACGGTGTTCCGTGATGTACTGCGCGCGCAGATCGGCCAGTATTTGCGGCTTCACCTCATCGAAGCTCTGCTCCCGCGCAGGGCGATAGCCCTCGCGGCGGATCACGTGATAGCCGAACGACGACACGACGGGCTCGCTGACTTCCCCGTCCTTCTTGAGCGCGAATGCGGCCTTCGCGAAATCCGGGTCGAGCTGCGACTCCGCCCGCCAGCCCACCCGCCCTCCGCTGCCCTTCGAGCCCGCATCGTCCGTCGACTCGCGCGCGACGGTGGCGAAATCGGCGCCCGCGGCGAGCTTGGCACGCGCTTCCCTGGCGGCCTTCAGGGCCGCTTCATCCCCGCGGGACTTCGCGAATAGGATATGCGACACATCGATTTGAGCCGGGGTGGTGTACTTCGCGCGGTCGACGAGGTACATCTCGCGGGCGCGCGAGGTGAGTTCCGGAAGCTTCGCGTCGAACTCCGCTCCGAGCTTCTCCTCCATGCGCTGCACCTGCATCTGCGCAAGCACGCGCTCCGACTCGAGTGCCAGGCGTTGCTGCGCCTCGGGCTCTCGATCGAGGCCGGACTGCCGCGCCTGCGCGGCAAGCGTCTTGAGGGCGAGCAGGTTGTTCAGCAGCGTCGCGATGCGTTTCGGATCCGTCGCGAAGGCGTCGCGCATCTCGGCCGGCAGATTGAGAAGCTCGGTGCGGTAGTCACGCACCGTGAGCTTCGCGACCGCATTCTGGGCGAGCACGACGTCAAGATCCTGTGCCGCGGTCCTCACCGACGTCTGTGCGAGCACAGGAAGAGCGGCCGCAAACAAAAGGCCTGCGGCGAAAATTCTATTCATCATGCTGCGGGAACCTCAAAAGGCGCGATTTTATACCGTCGGCATGCTCGCGCCGAGCGGCTCCTAAAAGCAAAACCCCGCCGGAGCGGGGCTCTGTCTGGAGCAGAACTGCTATTACGGCGACTTGAGATCGATGAAGATGTCGCACGCGCCATTACATGTGGCCGCTCCGTCGACTTCGTTCTTGACGTTGAGGTAGTAGGTCGTGTTCGGATCCAGTGCTGGGTATCCCCACGAGTTCGGGCCCACGCTAAAGTTGATGCTCACCGTCACGCCCGTCTGCAACGCATAGAGGCTGGCCTGCTGACCGAAGTCGCACGGGCTCGCCGAAAGCACGGCCGTCTTCGGCGTGGGCGAGCTCCCCCACTCCGCACCGGTGATGCGGCCAAAGCCCGGCTTCGAGCCTGTGGTGAACTTGACCACCAGCGCGACTTTGTCCCCGAACGTCGTCACCGAGTTGGAAAGCGATCGGGTCGTAACACCGGAGGTCGGCCAGGACGCGGGTAGCACCGCGGTTTGGTACCCGGTGCAGGCGATTCCGCCGCCGGAATTGCCACCACCGTTACCGTTGCTCTGCGCTGTAAACGTGCCCGATGCGGCCGGGGCTGCCCCGGCGCTGTTGCTCGCCACCACGGAGAAGGTGGTCGTGCCCGACGCCGTTCCGCCGCCAGCCGACTGACCGCTGCCTTGCATGAAGCCGCCCGACCAGGAGAAGTTGGTGGGTGCGCTGCCGCCCCCGCAGCTGACGCTCACCGCGACCGCCGTGTTGGCGGGACCGCTAGAGGGTGATACGTTGACTGTACACGCGGAAGGCGGCGTAATCGTTTGGCCGCCGCCACCGCCGCCGCCGTTGCCGCCAGCCAAGGGCGTGCAGGTGAAGATGCCTCCGACGATGGACCAGCTGGAGCACTGGTTCAAGTTGATGTTCTGTGCGCTAGCCGGTGTTACACCGGTCAGGGCGAAACCGGCGACAGCCGCAACTGCAGCCATCAATCGGGGGGTCGTTCGCATTGTGGGGTCTCCTAGAAGCGTTCGGGTCCGGCGGGGGCGGGACCTTGACGTTGCAGCAAAAATTGGTCCAACTATTCCAACGGCATACTTTGGTACGACGTCGTCATGTAGGACGTAGACGACATTTTGAACCACATGCAGCGAAAACTGCAAGTGTTTGCTCGCGACTTGATCATGGAGTTGTCATAAAACGTGACATTCGGCGCATTTCGAACGACCAGCGGTGGCGCGCACCATGTGTCCAGGCGAGCAAGCACCTCGCTGTGCTTAGCCGGGCTGCAACGACCGGCAACTGGCGCGCAGTCCGTCGTGTTACCCCATCACCCGCAAGCGGCATCGGACGGGGTGCGCGCACTCGAGCGTGCGTCTGCGAGGGTTTGCTTCTGCCGTACACCGGCAGGTTAAGACCCCTACCGACGCACCAGCAGATTGCGCAGAACGAAAAAAAGGCGGAACCGAAGTTCCGCCCTTGATTGCTGCACTGACCCTTGTTACTGGATCAGGCGCGTGTACTTGTGCATGAAGTTGCCGCCGTAGTTCTGGCCGATCGTCACACCGCCAACCGTCAGGTTGCCGTTGCTGAAGTTCTGCACCGCGAACCCGACCACTGGCAGACCGAAGTACGTCGCCGCTGCCGTCGCGCCCGTCGTACCCGGAACCGGGGTGAACGTGGACGTGGACGTCGTCAGGCGATGGACCTGGCCCGTGACCGTGGCCGGGAAGAAGCCGATGCGCAGCCAGCCATTCTGGAAGGTGGTCTGGATGTTGGCGGTGTTGGTCGAGTTCAGAACATTGCTGTTGTTGAACGTGACCACATTCGCTTCCCAGCACAGCTGGTTGACGCCTTGGGGGGGGGGCGGCGAGAACGTCAGCGGCGTGCTCGTCGTGCGCTCTTCGCGATCGTAAATGTTGAGGCTTACGTCGTCGCAGGAGCCAGCCGTGCCGTTGAAGTTGCGCTGGAACAGACCACCCGAGGCAGCACCCGTACCGGCCGAAACGTAGAAACGCTTCGTCGGCATGGTGATGACCCAGTCGGTGCCCGACTTCGTGCCCGGATCGAGCACGAATTCGTTCAGGATGTTGTTGTGCATCAGCACAGCGCTGACCGCATTGATGCCGCCGCTCGCACCACCGAACGTCGACTGCACGACACCCGGAGTGCCGGACGAGTTGCTCGTGAACACTGTCGCAACAGGCGGCGACGCGAGCGAGAGGTCAGGCGCCGTGGAGCCGGCGGGGAAGTACAGGTTTTGCGGCAGCGAGTAGAAGTTGTCCAGCGCGACAGCGTCTTCAGTGTAGTCGGTGCCGGCGCCCACGTTGATGAGCGTCAGGCCGCCGAACAGCCCACCCGTGAGGAAGCTCGTGTCGGCCGCAGCTTGCGAGTCCGTCACCGAGGCGCATCCCGGAGGCACACCGTTGACGTGCGTGATCTGGTTGTATGTCGTGCTGTTATCGATGATGTAGCCCATCTCGATAATTTCGACATAGCCTTCACGGGTACGGTCCAGCGTCGCTCCGCCCTGGTCGTTGGCAGAGCCCGAGCCGTACGCGAAATTGACGAAGTCCTGCCCGCCTGCGGGAATCGCGGGCAGCGTGCAGGAACGGTCGGTGGTGCCGACGCGTGCGCCGCCACCACCGGTGCTCGGCAGGATGGCTGCAGTCCAGACGTCGTAGGCGGAAAGGAACAAGTTAAAGTCGAGAACTTCTCGGCTGTTCTTGCCTTCCAGGAAGCGAACCTTGACTGCCTTGGCCGACGCCGTCGAATTGACGACGGACAGCAGCGAGTTGTACGTGTTACCCGCGGCATCGGAACGCGTGGTGTAGTACGGATAGATCAGGACTTGGCCCAGACCATCCGGATTGACGTTGACCGCTTGCGCGGCGCCCGTCGCTCCCAGCGCGCCCAGACCTGCGAGAGCGGCGTACAGCGACTTCTGTTTGAACGTATTCATGGTTTTTAACGACTCCTTGTTTCGAGATTTAAAGTGATCACTTTAAAATCAACAACGGCGAATAGTATTACACGTTTCTGCATTACACAAACAAAAACCCTGGTCCAAATCCGTGCCACCTGTGTCTATTTCGCAACTCCGCAGGGCTAGCGATAAATGTACCAAGCGGCCCCCTTTTCGATCACCCAGCTCTCGGTGAGCGGGGTTTCTATACCTTTCATTCTTTTCGCATCATAGG
>JALYXY010000222.1 GCA_030946875.1 Pseudomonadota bacterium
CGAACACAGGGTGCAACTGCCGCTCAGGTATAATTTCGCGCTTTGCTTGGCCGGTGTAGCTCAGTTGGTAGAGCAGCGCATTCGTAATGCGAAGGTCGGGAGTTCGACTCTCTCCACCGGCACCAAATCTGTCTCGAGCAGTTGCAGCCGCGGAGCCACTCCACAGCCGCTCGGCTCTGCGATTTCTCTGCACTGCGCGCCATGGGGCCGCATTTCAGTGCGCCGACAGACATCTCGAGGACGGGCAAGCGCCGTCGTCGCGAGCGCATCGGCGCGCTCAAGCTTTGGTACGCGGTCGAGTGCACTGCGCAGGAGCTGACGATGCATTTGCGCCATGTCACCGCTTTCGGCATGGTTGTCCCTGGATGGATTTGCCCCCGAGTCAGCGCAACCGAGCATGGCGACGACGCTCGGTTGCACTTCGACGTCCGCGTGTTCGGCCCTGGCCGACGCCGCATCATCGGATCCGCCGGCTGTCTTGACCTTGCGCCGGTGACCTCGCCCGGATGATCGTCGTGTTCGACGCCGAGTGCTTGCTGCGCAGTGGCTCAGTGCAATGACTGCTTCGTCATGATCGCAAACGCGTGCTGCAGTTCATGTCCATGCAATCAGAGCGGGGTACAGCGATGCTTGCGGGCGCCGGACTGCACCGCGAAGGCCTGGACACGATCCTGCTGGCACATGGACCAAGGCTCTATCGGATACCGCGGCCCTCTTTCGCATCATGCACGCGCTCGGATGGCCCTGGCGTTTGTGCTGGCTGCTGTGGCTCATCCCGGCACCCGTTCGGAACGGGCTTTACCGTTTCGTGGCGCGCAACCGGTACCGGTTCCTGGCCGCCGCAACTCGTGCTTCGTCGCACGCCCAGTGAGCGTGATCGCTTCCTGGACTAGCGGGCGGCTGGACGGCAACACCGGGCCACTCCCGTTGCTACGGCTCGATCGGACGTTCACGTCATGCCCGCAACGTCAAAGCAGCGTCTGTGTTCCTGTACGCTTCTGCGACGTGCAGGGATCAAGGGCCGGGCATGGGTCAGCCCTGCCACACTCCATAGCCTTCCTCGCGCAGACCGATGCCAAGCTCCACCTCCATCTCCTGCGCGCCACGGTACGGCATCGGATTGAAAATCTGGTACAACTCCGGCATCAACCGCACGCCGTAACGCTGCACGTAGCGGTTGGCCTGGATGCCCGCCTTGTGCTTGTCGAACCGTTGGTCCGGGTCGAGGCCGGTCATCCCGACGTAGACGCACGGCAACCCCGCACGATATCCCGGGTTTGCCCGCCTGAAACGCGGCTCCAGCAGGACATCGTGAGACAACTCGACGACGTAGACGTGGTGGTGATAACGCGGCATCGTGGCGTGCGGTTAACGAGTTGCCGATCCTGCGGGCGGGCAAAGCGTATCCTTCTGGCGACGCGGCACGCAAACCCTGCCCAAAAAGACGGGGCGCAGGGAATCTTTCCTGCTGTTGGCAGTCCATCAGTGTCCAGCGCGCAGGCGGGCCTCGCTGCGCGATCTGCTTCCAACTTCACCGGGTATACCAGCGCATGCATCTATACGGCACGCTCGACGCTCACGTGCAGCGAATCCGATGGCTGGCGCTCGCGCCGCTGCTTTTGATCCTCGCTGCTGTGCCAGCACCCGTGAGTGCCGACGTGTGGGGCTACATTGACGAGGCCGGACAAGCGCATGTCGCGGGCCAGCAAATCGACGAGCGCTATCAGCTTTTCTTCAAAGGCGAAGCGACGCCCGAGAGCTCGAGCAGCCCTGTCGCCCACGATGCACCGGCTGACCTCGGCGAGCAGCGACGCGATGTAACGGCACCCGCGTCCACTTCCGCCCCGCGATACGCCAAGGAAGCGGCGTTGCGGCGCTTCTCCCCGCTCATCGAGAAGCATGCCGGCCGGCAGGCAGTCGATCCCGCGCTCGTGAAGGCGATCGTCGCCGTCGAGTCAGGCTTCGAGCCCGGCGCCGTTTCGCCCAAAGGGGCCCGCGGGCTCATGCAGGTGATGCCGCAGACCGCGGCGCGTTACGGTGTCAGCAGCGACAAGAAGAGCACTGCGGAAGCCAAGCTCATGGACCCCGCCGTCAACCTGCAGGTTGGCACCCGTTATCTGCGCGACCTGCTCGCGCGATTTGCTGACGACATCGTGCTCACGCTGGCTGCCTACAACGCCGGCGAATACGCGGTCGAGCGTTATCGCAATCGGGTTCCGCCTTACCGGGAAACCATCGAGTACGTGAAACGCGTGCAACAGTTGTATGCAGCCTTTCGCCCGGCTGCGCCGCCGGCAGCCGAGCCGACCAAGACGGCTTCGGTGCCATTTGCGCACAAGCGCATCCGCGGGATGTTCCTCGCCCAACCAAACGTCGCGCAGGGCGCTGTGGAGCCCGTGCTTTAACCGACTTACATCCCGGGTTGGAGGGCATGCACGGCATCCTTGCGAACCAAAGGGTGCCATGCTCAGGCGGCCGTAGGCAGAACGGATCCTCCCGCCGCATACGGCAACCGCGCCCTGACGCGCGTACCGCCATCGGCGAGCCGTTCGACGACGAGCTCACCCCCGATCTGCGCCATACGCTGCTGCATGCCGGTGATGCCGTGCGAAGTAGGACGATGCAGCGATTCGAGGTCGATGCCGATCCCGTCATCCTCGACCATGAACCACACATCCGAGTCGCGGCACGACAGCTCCACGGCAACGTGACTTGCGTGCGCGTACTTCGCGATGTTGGTGAGCGACTCCTGCATGACCCGGTAGAGCGCGAGCGAGGTGTCGCGTGACAGCTCTGGACAGTCAGGCGCGAGCTGCACAGTCACCCCAATGCCACTCTTTTTCGACCACTGCGCCACATAATCGCGCAGCGCGGGCACCAACCCGAGATGATCCAGAAGCGCCGGCCGCAGGTTACCGATGATCCGTTGTTTGAGAGCCGCGGTCTCGCGAATCACGCTCTGCGCCTGACGCAATCGCTCGGCCGCTTGTGGATCGACACTCTTTACTCGCTCGAGTGCCGAAGCGATGTCGAGCGCGAGCGCCGACAGCGCGCCGCCAAGCTCGTCGTGCAGTTCAGCCGCAAGCCGCGCCTTTTCATCTTCTGCCATGCGGATCAGGTACTGCGTCAAGTGCGTGAGCCTCGCGGTCCTGTCGGCGACGAGTTCGGCCAGCCGGTCGTTGGTGCGACGTAGCGCCTCCTCGTTCTTCTTCCGTTCGGTGATGTCCGTGGCAATGCCGACCAGGCCTACGACTCGCCGGTTGGCGTCCAGCCGCGGGGACTTGGTCGAGATGAACGTGCGCACCACTCCGCCGAGCGTCAGCACCTGCTCGATCGTTTCGGCCTTGCCGCTTTTCATCACGCGCATGTCGTTGGCGAAGACGATCTCCGCCTGTGCCCGGTCGGGAACGTACTCGAGCACCGTCTTGCCGAGAACGTCCTGGTCGGACGCCAGTCCAAACGCCCGGCACACCGCCGGGTTGGCCATGACGATTCTGCCCTTGAGGTCCTTTACGAAGACCCAGTCCTCGGTGCTGTCGCTGACCGCTTGCAGCAGGCTCGCGCTCTCGACGAGTCCCTGCTCGGCTTTCTTGCGTGGCGTGACGTCCTGAACTGCAGCGAGAACGCGCGCGATTCGCCCGCGCTCGGCGCGCAGTGCGCGGAACCAGACTTCCGTCCAGATCACGGAGCCGTTCTTGTGCACGTATCGTCGCTCGAAGTGCAACGGCTCTTCCCCGCCGTGCAGCAACGCAGCGAAGTCCTGCATTGCCGGGCCCCGATCCTCGGGATGCACGACATCGAAGCACGTGCGCGACAGGAGCTCGGTCTCGGAGAACCCCGAGATCGCAGCAAGGCGCCGGTTGACGCGAATGAAACCTCCGGTTGCAGCGTCGCATTCGGCCTCGCCCAGCACCGACGAGTCGAACAGCTCCCGAAAATGCGCTTCACTGGAGCGCAGCGCTTCCTCCGCGCGGTCCCGCTCTGCGTGGTGGCGCCGCAGCAGTGCGGAAAACAGTGCGACCGCCACCAGTGCAAGCAATCCCGAGGCGAGCGCGAGGCGCAGATGCGCGAATCCGGCTTCACGCGCCTCGCCGGTGAGCGCCTGCAGAAGCTTCGCCTCCTCGTCGCGCATTACGCCGATCATCTCGCGCATTCGCGCGCGGTTGGCAGCCACAACGGGCGGACCGTCTATCGCGAGCGCCGCCGGCATGCCGAGCGCTGACATGGTGAAGATGGCAGAGGTGAACTGGCGCCGACTCTGCTCGATCAGTCGCGCGAGGTCGGCCTCGGCATCGCGTTCGGCGACGCTCAGCGTGGCCTCGCCGGAATGCCTCCTTAGCGCCTCATCTGCCGTGGCCGCGTGCTTCGAATACTCGTCGATGTACGTGCCGTCGCCGGAGAGCACGAACGCCTGCTCCGCATCCTGAGCCCGAATCACGGCATTGCGCAGATCGCCGAGGGTGCGTTGCACGTCCGCGGTACGGTTGACCTGCTCGAAAAAGTCGGCGAACCGGAATGACTCGCGGGTGAATACGAAGAACCCGGTCAGGGACAGGACGACGCATGTGACCAGCACCGCGATCGAAGCGACGCGGCGCGGCCGACCTCCATTGAAAGGCCGTTGCGGTGACGGTGGCGTAACCAAAGGGATGGGATAAGTGCTGGCGCTCCCATCGTAAAGGCCACTCGCTGCGCTGACAACGCGCGGTGAAGCCGGATTTACCGAGCGACTCGGCCGATCGTCCCGTCAATGCTCCCGGCGTTCTTCGCGGCCCTTGCCCCGCCCACGGTTCTGGCGTTCGTCGCCTGGATTGGCAGCGTCGAGGGGGGCCGGGGCTGCGGCTGCCGGAGACGCACCGGGCCCCGCTGCAGGTGCTGCACCGGTCGGAGCCGCGGGTGCGGGGGGCGGCACCGGCGCCACGGGGCGTGCTGCGGGGA
>JALYXY010000235.1 GCA_030946875.1 Pseudomonadota bacterium
GTGCAGGGCAAGCCGATCGTGAATTCCATCTCGCTCAAGGAAGGCGAGGCCGAGTTCGTGCGCCAGGCGCGACTCGTCCGCCGCTATGGCGCAGCGGTGGTGGTGATGGCGTTCGACGAGCAGGGACAGGCCGACACGCTGGCACGCAAGAAGAGCATCTGCTCGCGCTGCTACGAGATCCTCACGCAAAAGGTCGACTTCCCGGCCGAGGACATCGTGTTCGATCCGAATGTGTTCGCGATCGCCACCGGCATCGAGGAGCACAACAACTATGCGGTCGACTTCATCGACGCCACCCGGTGGATCCGCACGCACCTGCCGCATACGAAGGTGTCGGGCGGGATCTCCAATGTGAGCTTTTCGTTTCGCGGCAACGACCCCGTTCGCGAAGCGATCCACACTGTGTTCCTCTATCACGCCATCCGCGCGGGACTGACGATGGGCATCGTCAATGCGGGACAGCTCGGCGTATACGACGAGCTCGATCCGGAGCTCCGCGCGCGGGTCGAGGACGTCGTGCTCAACCGCGTGCGTCCGGACGGTGAGAGCCCGACCGAGCGCCTCGTGAGCTTCGCCGAGTCGTACAAGTCCAAGGGCAAGGTCATTGTCGAGGATCTCGCCTGGCGCAACGCACCGGTCGAGGAGCGGCTGACCCATGCGCTCGTCAAAGGCATCACCACTCACATCATCGAGGACACGGAGGAAGCCCGGCAGCAGGTCGCCGCGCGCGCAGGACGGCCGATCCAGGTGATCGAAGGTCCGCTGATGGACGGAATGAACGTGGTGGGCGATCTCTTCGGCGCCGGCAAGATGTTCCTGCCGCAGGTGGTGAAAAGCGCACGCGTAATGAAGCAGGCCGTGGCGCATCTCATTCCCTTCATCGAGGCGGAGAAGGCGCTCCTCGGCGACCTGTCGAAGCCGAAGGGCACGATCGTCACGGCGACGGTGAAAGGCGACGTGCACGACATCGGCAAGAACATCGTGGGCGTGGTGCTCCAGTGCAACAACTTCGAGGTGATCGATCTCGGCGTGATGGTTCCGGCGCAGAAAATCCTCGATGCCGCACGGGAGCACAACGCGGACATCATCGGTGTGTCGGGGCTCATCACGCCTTCGCTCGAAGAGATGGCTCACGTCGCGCGGGAGATGGAGCGTCAGGGCTTCACCATTCCTCTCCTGATCGGCGGTGCGACGACCTCGCGCGTGCACACTGCGGTGAAGATTGCGCCGCATTACAAGGGACCGACGGTGTACGTGCCGGACGCGTCGCGGGCGGTCGGCGTTGCGAGCAATCTGCTGTCTGACGAGCTCAAGGCACCTTACGTGGCCGAGCTCGCGCTCGACTATGACAAGGTGCGCGCGCAGCACGCGGCCAAGAAAGGACCCGCACTCATCGGCCTGGCGCAGGCGCGGGCCAATCCGTTCAGGTCCGACTGGGCCGCGTATGTCCCGCCCGTGCCGCGCGTGGTCGGCCGGCGTGAATTCCGGAATGTCGACGTGGCGAAGATCGCCGAGCTCATCGACTGGGCGCCGTTCTTCCAGGCGTGGGAGCTCTCGGGCGCCTATCCCGCGATTCTCGAGGACCCCGTCGTCGGTGAGGCCGCACGCAACGTGTTCGCCGATGGCCAGGCGATGCTGCGACAGATCGTCGATGGACGCTGGCTCACGGCCAACGGGGTGGTCGCATTGTGGCCGGCGAATGCAACCGGTGATGACATCGAGGTCTATGCCGACGAGGCGCGCTCGCACGTGCTCTTCACCTGGTATGGCCTGCGCCAGCAGAACCTGCGTCCCGACGCCAAGCCGAACTATGCGCTCGCGGATTTCGTCGCACCCAAGGCCTCGGGCGTGCGCGACTACATCGGTGCGTTTGCGGTCACCTCGGGTCTCGGCATCGAGAAGAAGCTCGCCGAGTACGCCGGGCAACGCGATGACTACAGCGCGATCATGCTCAAGTCGCTGGCGGACCGATTGGCGGAAGCGTTCGCCGAGTGGCTGCACCGTCAGGTCCGGCGCGAGCTGTGGGGTTACGCCGCCGACGAGACGCTCGACGTTTCAGCGCTGGTGCGCGAGGAGTATCGCGGTATCCGTCCGGCGCCTGGCTATCCGGCGTGTCCGGATCACACCGTCAAACGGTCGCTCTTCGAATCGCTTCGCGCAACCGAGATCGGCATGAGCCTTACCGAAAGCTATGCCATGTGGCCCGGGGCTTCGGTGTCCGGGTTTTATCTGGCGCATCCGTTAGCGACATATTTCGCCGTCGGCCGCATCGGGCAGGATCAGGCGCAGGATTTTGCGCGGCGCGCCGGATACCCGCTCGAACCGACCATCACCGGGTACTGACCGAGCGGCACGGCTCTTCACTGCTCCGCGGCAGATCTACAGCCATTTGTAGAGCGAGTAATAAAGGTCGCTCACCTTGCTGCCGAGAAGCGCGCGCCGCGCGTCCTGCCAGATGGGGTGTCGGTCCGCCCGCGTGGCGTACGGCTGAATCTGCGACCGCGGCCCGGCGACGGGGTCCTCCGTCACGATCGCCGGACGCAGGACGCCGGAGCGCGGCTTGGCCCACTTCGCGCGCCCGCCGAGAAAATCGTCGATCGGCATGTCGATGCAGGTGGGCCGGCTATCGAAGAACCGCTGCGCATAGGCGCGGGTGATCACGTAGCCCCACGTGTTGAAGATCACGCCAAGCGGCTGATGAACGGAAAGGGCGCCGATCTGGGTGCGCCGGCGCGTCGAGATGTTCTTCGATGACGTCCCGAGATAGATCACATCGAAGCACGCCTGCTCGCGCAACGCATCCACCGCCTCACGAAAGCCCGGCGTCAGCAGGATATCGTCCTCGAGCACCGTGCACGAAAGCTCATCTGTCTCGAGCAGTCGTGACCACGCGCAAAGATGCGAAGCCCAGCATCCGGCTTCCGCGGCACACATGGCATCGAGGTCGAATCGCAGCCGCGGGAAGTGCGCCTCGGTCCAGGCGCTCACTTCCTCGGTCGTGCTCTCGCGAAAGTCGACCCCGATTCGCACGGCATCGAAGCCTGCGCGCGCAAGTTGCGCCTCCATGTGGGCGCGGCGCGCCTCGGCGGACTCGAGATTGATGAGCACCGTGAGCATCGCTCGCCCGGCAATCGCCTCGTGGTCGCGCCGCGAATTGCGGACGCTCAGTCGAGCGGCCCGATGAAATCGCGCTTGCCGATCTCGAGCCCGTTGTGCCGGAGGAGGTTGTACGCGGTGGCCGCGTGGAAGAAGAAGTTGGGCAGCGCGTACTGCAGCAGGTAATTGATGCCCGTGAAGCGGTGGGGCTCGCCGCGCATGGGCCGGACGATCTCGCGGCCTTCGGAGCCATCGACCTCCTGCGCGGTGATCGTGTCCAGATACTCGATCGTGCGCCTCACCCGCGAAATGACGTCCGGAAAGGTCTGCTCGGTGTCCTCGAATGGAGGGGGCTCCTTGCCGGCGAGCCGTGCCGCCGTGCCGCGTGCGAAATCCGTGGCGATCTGCACCTGTCGGGTGAGGTCGAACATGTCCGGAAAGAGTCGCGCGTTGAGGAGCGCGGGTGCGGCGATCTTGCGTGCCTCCGCGTGTTGCTGCGCCTTTTCGAGAATCTGCGCGAGGGCCGTGAGCGTTTGCTTGAACACGGGCACGGAAGCCTGATACATGGAGATGTTCATGTCGGTTGGGCTCGATGGCTGGGAGCGCCATTCTAAACAATCGCTGGCGCGAGCACGTGGCGCCGTGCCGTCGGTCGCGCGCCCGGTCGCGGTGACTACCCGGGTTGGGTGGGCCTGCGCAGCGGCGGACGGCGTCCGAGCTCGACGTCGACGGTGGCTCGACGGCCGCCGCGGATGATCTCGACGGGCACCCGAGCGCCAGGCTCGAGCTCCATGATCGTGCCGGCGAGATCGCCCGCCTGCTCGATCGCCTGTTGGCCGAGCCGCACGATGACGTCACCGGCGGCGAGGCCCGCGCGGTCGGCCGGCCCGCCGGGCTGCACGGCCACGATCATCGCTCCGTGATCTCCGGAGGGCACGGCCTCCGTTGAAACCCCCAGCCAGCCGCGCGACACCTTGCCGGTCTTCTGCAGGCTCGCGACAACCTTTTGCGCGAGATCGACGGGAATCGCGAAGCCGATGCCTTCGGAGCCGCCCCCCCGTGACAGGATCGCCGAATTGATGCCAACAAGACGTCCTGCGGTGTCGACCAGTGCGCCACCGGAGTTGCCGGGGTTGATCGCGGCGTCCGTCTGAATGAAGTTCTCGATCGAATTGATGTTCATTCCCTTCCGGCCCAAGGCGCTGACGATACCCTGGGTGACGGTTTGCCCCACCCCCAAGGGATTACCCACCGCGAGAACCACATCGCCGACGGCGATGCTCTTGACGTCGCCCATGCTGATCGGCCGCAGATTGGGAGCGTCGATCTTGAGCAGGGCAAGGTCGGAGTCGGGATCGACGCCGACGAGCTGTGCCGGGCGCAGCGTCCCATCGGGAAGCGCGACCACGAGCTCATTGGCGTCCGACACCACGTGATTGTTGGTGACGATGTAGCCTGCCGCATCCATCACCACGCCTGAGCCGAGGCCCTGCGCAAGCAGCTTGCGTCCGCCGAGACCGAGCGGACCCCGCGCCGCCGTGCGTGCGGAGTGCACGGTCACCACGGAGGGGGCTGCCCGCTCGACCGCGCTCCGGTAGCTCACGCTCAGCGCCGCTGCCGTCGAGGCGGTCGGGTTGGGCGGCGGTGCAGGTTTTTCCAGAACCGGCACGGGTGCCGGGATGGCCGCGACCGGCGGCGGCCCGGAGGACACGGGCTCGGAGGTGAGCGCAAAGCGTGCGGCACCGTAACCGACGAGCGCAGCGAGCAAAAGCTGAAGGATGGTGACTGAGAAGCGGCTCATGAGGTGCGCAACCGGGCTGCCGAAGAGCTGACATTGTCACGGCGTGGCCGCCGTTCGACGGCATACGCCACCGAGCGCGACAACCGGACTCGTGCGGGCTGGCTTTGCGACTTCAGGGGCCTCACACCCGCTCCAACACGGCCGCGATGCCTTGCCCTCCCCCGATGCACATGGTCACGAGCGCGTAACGACCTTCCGTGCGCTGCAGCTCGTACATGGCCTTGATGGTAAGGATCGCGCCCGTGGCGCCGATCGGATGACCCAGCGCGATCGCTCCGCCGTTGGGATTCACCCGCTTCGGATCGAGTCCGAGCTGCTTGCTCACCCCGATCGCCTGCGCGGCGAAGGCTTCGTTCGATTCGATCACATCCATATCGGCCAGCTGGAGTCCCGCGCGCTCGAGGGCGCGCTTCACGGCCGATACGGGGCCCAGGCCCATGATCGTGGGGTCGATGCCAGCGTGGCCGTACGCGACGAGCCGCGCCATCGGCGTGAGCCCCTGGGCTTCCGCTGCCTTGCGCTCCATCAGCACGATCGCCGCCGCGGCGTCGTTGATGCCGGAGGCGTTGCCCGCCGTGACGGTTCCGTTCTCCTTCTGGAACACTGCCTTGAGCTTCGACATGCCTTCGGCCGTGGTATCGCTCTTCACATGCTCGTCGGTGTCGAACTGCGTGGTGCCCTTGCGGGTCTTGAGCTCGACCGGAAGGATCTGCTCCTTGAAATGACCGGCCGATGTGGCGGCCGCCGCCCGGCGATGGCTTTCGACTGCGAAGGCATCCTGCTCGCCACGGTCGATGTTGCACTGGCGGGCGACGTTCTCCGCCGTAATGCCCATGTGAACCGTGTCGAAGGGGTCGGTCAGCGCCCCCACCATGGCGTCCATCATCTTGACGTCGCCCATGCGCGCGCCCCACCGCTGGGTGAGGTTCATGTAGGCGGCGCGACTCATGCTCTCGGCCCCGCCCGCGACGGCGGCTTCGACGTCTCCGAGGAGGATGTACTGCGCCGCGGTAATCACGGCCTGGAGCCCGCTGCCGCAGAGACGATTGAGGGTCAGCGCGCCGGTATCGTGCGGCAGGCCACCGTTGATGGCGGCCAGGCGCGAGAGATACATGTCCTTGGGCTCGGTGTGGATGACGTTACCGAAGACGCATTGACCGACCGTCGCAGGGTCGACCCTCGACCGGGCCACGGCTTCGCGCACGACGCGCGCCGCGAGCTCGCTCGGAGCAATGTCCTTGAGACTGCCGCCGTAATCACCGATGGGCGTGCGAACGCCGCTGAGTAGCACTACCTGCCGATCACTCATGTTTCCCCCTTGAGCCGTCATGATACTGCGCGAGTCCCGGACGGCCGCGCAGGGGTGGACTGCGGTGCGCGGCGCCCGAGCTCAGGCCGCCATGCGCTCCCCGTCGCGCAGCCGCTTCAGCTCGCGTCCGAGATAGCTTGCGATGGCGCGCATGCCGTACACCCCGGCGGCATTCTCCGCATCGGAGTTGTAGTTGGTGTTGGTGTTGACGTCGTACGTATAGATCTCGCCGGTGCGATCGGTGATGAACTCGATGCCGGCGACGCCGATGCCGTTGGCGGACATGAAGCGACGATATCGCTCGATCACCGGATGCGCGAAGCCTTGCACGATCTCGAATCGTGGCGCCGCCGCCGGAGGAGTATCGCCGACGGGGCAGAAAGCATCACCGATCTGGCAGACGTCGGCCGGGCACAGCTCGAAGCCGAGCGAGGTGTCGACGCGCACGGCGTAAAGAAACTCACCGCCCACGAACTCGACGCGCGTGATGAAGGGCTCGGGAGCGTGGATGTACTCCTGGATGAGCGTGATGCCATCGACCGAATCCTCGAAGGCACTCGACCGCAAATGGTCGTCGAGGGCCTGGACGCTCTGGAAAAGATGCACGCCGAGTCCCTTGCCCGCGCGATTGTGCTTGGTGATGAACGGGCCGGTCATCCGTCCCGCGGCTTCGATGATGTGCGCACGACCTGCTGCGGCGATGGTGCGCGGGGTCCGGATGCCGTGCAGGTGAAGCGCGGCGTACTGCGCCATCTTGCTGATCTCGAGCTGCAACGCCCGGCCGTCGTTCACGACGCGCCGACCATGCGATTCGAGCCATGCGAGCACGGCCGCAGTGAGCTCGGGTGCATACCGATGGCCGCGCGTGTGTGACGAGGCGCTCATGCGGTTGTAAAAGACGCCCTGCGGAGGGGTGGAGTCCAGGTCAAGCATTCCATCGCTCAGGAACCACTCGGCGTAAGGGAGCCCCTGCTCGGCAAGGCGTTGGCGCAATGGCTCTACCCAGGCGTCGTTCTCGTGAATGACATAGATGCTGGCCATGCGGTCTCCTGTAGCTACATCGGTCAACCTTCGAGCGTAGGACGTTTCGACCCGTAGTTGAAGGAACCGATGGTTCCATGCTTGTAACCTCGGGTCACCGGACAGTGCGACCGCGCGCGATGCTAGAGTTCACCGATCGCGACACGACAGGGGTTAGCGATGGAGACCGGGGCATCGAAGTGGAGATTGCACGGCGTGCGCGTGGTCCATGCGAACGAGCTCGACGGCAACACGCCTCAGACCCCGGGCATGAACCGCGCCGCGGCGATCACGGCTGCGCGGGCGGGCGCTGAGAAGCTCTGGGCGGGTACCGTCGTCATCCACGCCAAGGCAAGGACCGGAACGCATCATCACGGTCCGGT
Source organism: Pseudomonadota bacterium (assembly GCA_030946875.1). Taxonomy (GTDB): domain Bacteria; phylum Pseudomonadota; class Gammaproteobacteria; order Burkholderiales; family Casimicrobiaceae; genus CAIWHR01. The sequence continues at coordinate 7,610 of JALYXY010000235.1, forward strand.
CGAGAGCGTCATCTACGTCGTCAGTGGACGTGCGCGGATGAAATGGGGTGATCGCCTCGAGTTCACCGCTGAAGCGGGTCCCGGCGACTTCATCTTCGTTCCACCGTACGTGCCGCATCAGGAGATCAACGCGAGCGACACCGAGCCGCTGTCATGTGTGCTGGTGCGAAGCGGGCAGGAGCCGGTCGTGGTGAATCTCGAGACGACCGACGTCGAAACTGATCCCGAGGAAGTGCGCTGGATCGACGACATTCATCGCGCACCGGCGTGATGCGCAAACGCATGCTGCGGCATCATCGAGCGTTGCTCACGCTATACTGATGCATCGACTGTATGAAGGTTTTTGGCATCTCCAACTGCAGCACCGTCCGCAAGGCGCGTGCATGGCTCGATGATCGGTGTCACGGGTACGACTTCATCGATTTCAGGAAGTCGCCGCCCCAGCGCCGTCAGCTCGCGCGATGGGTCGAGAAGTTCGGTTGGGAAACGGTGCTGAACCGCCGCGGCAACACCTGGCGGATGCTCGGGCTCGAGGTGCAGTCCGGTGTCCGTGACCCCGAAAGCGCCATCGACGTCATGCTCGCGAATCCCTCCTCCATCAAGCGCCCGATCATCGAAGTGGATGACGATCTTTTGATCGGCTTCGACGAAGCCGCCTACGCGTCGCGCCTGCACGGTGCGCTCCCCGAGCCGCGCCGCAAGGCGTAGTGTCGCGATGCGGCAAGTGTGGCGGGGTCGGTCCAGCATGCGCGGCACGTTGATCGGCAGCATTCTCACGATCATTTTTGTCGGCGGGCTGTCGGCCATGGGCGCGTGGTGGGTCGTGTCGCGTCTGGGACTGACCGGCTTGGGTGCGGCCATCGCGGCAGTGGCGATCGCCATGCCACTCGCCGTCGTTGTCTTCGCGGTGCTCGTGCGCGTCTTCAAACCGCCGCACGCGCCGTGAGCACGACGCCGCAAGAGGAGCTCGCGATCGCCGAGCATCTGATCGCCGCCTACGATGCCTCGATCATGCTTGCGCCGATCTCACAGCACACACCACAGTTCGACATACCCGGCGCTTACCGCGTGCTCGGACTCATCGAGAATCACCGCATTGATCGAGGCTGGAAACCGGTGGGCCGCAAGATCGGCTTCACCAATACGACGTTGTGGCCGCGGTATGGTGTGTTTCAGCCGATGTGGGCACGGGTGTGGTCCCACACCGTGCACGTGGCCGACGGCAACACGGCGTCGCTTGGCATGTCATCGTTCGTGCAGCCGCGGATCGAGCCCGAGGTCGTGTTCGGTCTGGCTGAGACGCCCCCGCTCACGGACGATCCGCGCGCGCTCCTGGAAAGCGTTGCGTGGATCGCGCCGGGGTTCGAGATCGTGCAAAGCCACTATCCCGACTGGAAATTCACCGCCGCAGACTGCACGGCTGCGTTCGGTCTGCACGGTGCGCTCGTGGTCGGCGAGCGCATCGCGTTATCGGCAGGTGATCGCGATGCCATCTCGAGGCGGCTGCCCACATTTGCGCTGAGCCTGCGCAAGAACGGGGAGGTCATCGACCGCGGGACGGGCGCCAACGTGCTGGGAGGGCCTGCCCATGCGCTCCTGCACCTCGTGCGCCTGCTCGCGGCAGATCCCGCAGCACCCCCGTTGTCAGCCGGCGAGCTCGTGTCGACCGGAACGATTACCGACGCGTGGCCGATCGCGGCAGGCGAGACGTGGACGAGCGATTACGGCGAGCTGCCGCTGCCCGGGCTGCGGCTGTCGGTGCACTGAGTCACGGGCACCATGTCGATCAGCAGCCTGCCGCCCGCGCTTCTGTGTGCGCTCCTGCTCATCGCTTCGAACGTGTTCATGACGTTCGCGTGGTACGGCCATCTGAAGCACGTGCAGACCTGGCCGTGGTGGCTCGCGGCGATCATCTCCTGGGGCATCGCACTGTTCGAGTACCTGCTGCAGGTGCCGGGCAATCGCATCGGCTACACCGCCCTAGCCCTGGCGCAGCTCAAGATTATGCAGGAAGTGATCACGCTCTCGGTGTTCGTGCCGTTTGCCGTGTTCGTCATGGACCAGCCGATCAAGCTGGATTACCTGTGGGCGGGCAGCTGCCCCATGGGGGCCGTGTTCTTAATCTTCCGTTCGGCGTGAAGGGCACCGCCGAGCCGGTGGATTTCGTGCGGGTGTACACGCCGTTCGCGGCCGGGTACTTCCTGTCGTACGTCTTCCGCACGGTCAACGCCGTCATTTCGCCGGAGCTCACCTCCGAGCTTTCGCTGTCACCCGCGGCGCTCGGCTTGCTCACCAGCGCCTACTTCATGGCGTTCAGTGCGATGCAGCTCCCGGCAGGCATGCTGCTCGATCGATTCGGGCCGCGTCGGGTCGAGCCGCTGTTCCTGGTGGTCGCCGGAACAGGGTCGCTCGCCTTCAGCATGGGAGGCACCGAGACAACGCTGCTGCTCGGGCGCGCGCTCATCGGGGCCGGGGTTGCGACGTGTCTGATGGCACCGCTCAAGGGCCTTGCCACATGGTTCATCGCCGAGCGTCAGGCATCGCTCTCGGGCTGGATCATGGTCTCGGGCGGGCTGGGTGCGCTCGCGGCAACCGCGCCGCTCGAGCTCGCCCTTCGGTTCGCGAGCTGGCGTGCCGTTTTTGTCGTGCTGGCGTTGATCACGTATGCGGTGGCGATCTGGACGTGGTGGCGCGTTCCGGATCTGCCGCATGCGCCGCCCGGCGGCGGTTTGCGCAAGCAGTGGGCCGGCGTTCGCGCGGTCTTCGCTACGCCGCGGTTCTGGTGGCTTGCACCGTTGGGAAGCTTTGCGATGGGCGCCTTCATGGCGATACAGGGCCTCTGGTCGGTCCCCTGGATGATGGAGGTGCAGGGCTTTGATCGAGCATCCGCCGCGCGGCATCTGCTGGTCATGGGCATCGTCACGCTGTCGGGCTACGTTCTGCTCGGTACCTTCTCCATGCGCCTCGCTCGTGTCGGTGTGCGGGCACCCCATCTGTTCGCGAGCGGGTTCGCTCTAAACATTGCGGCCCTGGGCGCAATCGTCCTGCAGGCTCCGGGGAGCTATCTCTGGTGGGCCCTGTACGGCCTCGGCGCAGCGGTCAACGTGCTCGGCTTCACGGTATTGTCCGAAGGGTTCGCGCCCGCACTCACCGGGCGTGCCAACACCGCGCTCAACCTTCTCATGTTCGGCGGCAGCTTTGCGACGCAGTGGGGCATCGGGCTCATCGTCACTGCTGCGCGAAGCACGCTGCAAATGGACACGGCGGGCGGACTGCGCCTTGCCTTCTCGATCGTGCTGGGGCTCGAGCTCCTGAGCTACGGTTGGTTCGCGATCGGCTGGCGCCGCCACGGCGCGGCGCCGCCGCCGGCGGGTTCGGCTGTGGCTTGAGGTAGCTGGCGCATGCATCTGCACATCCTCGGTATCTGCGGCACGTTCATGGGCGGCGTCGCCGCGATCGCACAAGCGGCGGGCCACAAGGTCACCGGCGCGGACGCGAACGTCTATCCGCCGATGAGCACCCAGCTCGAAGCACTCGGCATCGGCCTCACCCCGGGATGGGATCCGTCACAGCTCGACACCATCGCGCGCACCGCCGACATTTTCGTGATCGGCAACGTGATCTCGCGCGGCAATCCGCTTATCGAGGCAATCCTTGATTCCGGCCGGCATTACGTCTCCGGGCCGCAATGGCTCTATGAGCACGTGCTGCGGGACCGCTGGGTGCTTGCGGTCGCGGGGACGCACGGCAAGACCACCACCACGGCCATGCTGGCCTGGATTCTCGACAGTGCAGGGCTCGCGCCGGGCTTCCTGATCGGCGGCGTGCCGATCGACTTCGGCGTTTCTGCGCGGTTACCGGCCAACGAAAGCCCGTTCTTCGTCATCGAGGCCGATGAATACGACACGGCGTTCTTCGACAAGCGCTCGAAGTTCGTGCACTACCGGCCGCGCACGGCGATCCTCAACAATCTCGAATACGACCACGCCGACATCTTCCCTGATCTCGCGGCGATCGAAACGCAGTTCCATCATCTCGTGCGCACGGTTCCGCCGGCGGGTCTGCTCGTGGTCAACGCGGATGAACCTGCGCTGCAGCGCGTGCTCGACCGCGGTGCCTGGAGCGAGCGGGTGACCTTCGGCGCCGGCGAGCGCAGTGCAGCCGCATGGACGATCGACGACGAAGGCACCGTGCGCGAAGGCACGCGGGTGCCAGGCGAGCTCCGGTTCGGCGAGGCGGGTCGTCACAACCGGCTGAACGCCCTCGCGGCAATGCTCGCTGCGCGACACGCCGGCGTTCCCGTGTCGCAGAGCCTCGCTGCACTGACGCGATTCCAGGGTGTGAAACGGCGCCTCGAGATGCGCGGAACCGCGGCGGGCGTGACCGTGTATGACGACTTTGCGCACCATCCGACAGCGATCGCCACCACGGTCGCGGGCTTGCGACGCCGCGTGGCGGACGGCCGCATCATCGCCGTGCTCGAACCGCGTTCCAACACGATGAAGCTCGGCGCCGTCAAGGACGCGCTCGCCCCGAGCCTCGATGAGGCCGATCTCGTGTTCTGCTATTCGCACAACCTGGGCTGGGACGTGTCCGGCATTCTTGCGCCATTGGGCGCGCGTGCTCACGTCAGCGACGATCTCGACGACCTTTCGCAGCGGATCGTCGCCGCTGCGGAACCGGGGGACCATGTGCTCGTCATGAGCAATGGCGGATTTGGCGGCATTCACGAGAAGCTTCTCGCCCGATTGCGAAGCCGCGATGCAAGCTCGCTTCCGTGACGACGCTCGTCTACCTGCACGGGTTCAACTCGGCGCCGGAGAGTGCAAAGGGCCAGCTTCTGCGGCGCGCCGCCAGCGAACTACCTCGACCGCCGACGTTTCACTTGCCGCGGCTCGAGGTATCACCAGTCGAAGCGATGCACGACGTGTCGGCCTGGATCGAGCAACACGTCGTCGCCGGTGAGCCCTGCACCTTCATCGGCAGCTCGCTCGGAGGCTTCTACGCGACGTGGCTTGCCGAGCGCTACGAGGCGCGCGCCGTGGTCATCAATCCTGCCATCCGGCCGAACGCGTCGCTGGAGAGCTTTCTCGGTGAGCAGCGCAACCTCTACACGGGTGAAACCTATGAGCTCACCCGTGCGCACATCGAGGAAATGAGGGCGCTGACGATTCCGCGCATCACCCGGCCGGACCGATACCTCCTGCTCGTGCGCAGCGGCGACGAGCTTCTCGACTGGCGGGAAGCTGTGCGCTATTACGCGGGAGCATCGCAGTACGTGGGCGGCGGCGGCGATCACGGCTGGAGCGATTTCGCGCCCATGCTCGACACCGTGCTCCGGTTCGCGGGATGTCAGAGCACCTGATCCCTGGGCTTTCGGCGCCCGCCGACTCGGGGCCCGGACTGGCGGCGGACGGATGGCGCGAACATGACAAGGAACTGTCGTGCCCGTGTGGGCTTCACAGCGCCGCCAGGGGAGAACGTCTACGGACGCGTTGCCAGGGTCAACTCGTCACCGTGATGACGTGTGCCTGGATCTTGCCTCCACCGCACCGCTGCCAACGAGCTCGCGGTGCGAAGCTTCATGACTCCGGTGAAGATTGCGCAGAGCAGTGCATCACGCTAAACGCAAGCGATGATGGCTACCTGTGACGCCCGCGATGGCGTCACAGGTTGGCGTCGAGGTGAGGTGCCATGCGCACCTAAGCGCAGTGACGTGGCGCGGGCGTGGGACGCACCCGCTCGAGGGGGTGGCATACAATGCCGCTCCCTCACGTCGTGCCCCTGCGGTTTGCCCATGCTGTCCTGTCTGTCTCGCGCTGGCCTCCTGCAAAGCGCCCTCCTGATCGCGGCTCTGTTCGCAATCGCCACCCCAGCCTTCAGCCAGGGTCGTTTTTGCATCGACCGCGACACGATCACCTTTGGGGATCGGCCGATCGGGTCCAGCACGAGCGTCAGCGTGACCGTGAGCAATTGCGGCACCGCGGCCTATAGCTTCACCGATGTGAGCGTGCATCCGTCGACCGGGCCGGGCTTCAACGTCGGGTCCGCCTGCGCCACAGCCTTGGTGCTCGCGCCGGGGCAGTCCTGCAGCGCACGAGTCGAATTTGCGCCGGTGGTCGCGGGTCAGGTGTCCGGCGCGCTCTGGCTGCGCAACACGACCAGCACTCCGGCGCAGCTCGTCACGTTCTACGGGCGGGGCACCACCGCGTCCGCAGGCGCCTCGACGCTTGCGTTTTCGCCGGCAGTGGTCCAGTTCGACGATACGGCGATCGGCACGAGCAGCTCAACGGTGCGCCTCGATCTGCAAAATCGCGGCACCATCCCGATCACGCCCAGCGCATTGGTGGTGAATGGACCCGCGGCATACGACTTCGGTGGCACGGGTGACTGCGCCGTGGGCCATGCGATTGCCCCCGGTGGATCGTGCCACCTCGACATCGTGTTCTCGCCACAGGCCACGGGTGCACGCATTGCCAACCTCAACGTCGATGCGCCGCAGCTCGCATCGCTCGCCATCGCGAGGCTTGCCGGCAACGGTGTCGCCGCGCCGGCGCTCCCGCCCCCGGCCGTCGATATCGTCGAATTCCATCACGCGAGCCTCGACCACTATTTCCTCACCGCCGAGAGCGCCGAGATCGCGTTCATCGACGGCGGGGGACTCGGCGCCGCCTGGACCCGTACCGGCAGACATCTGCGTGGCTGGCCGCTGAGTGTCGCCGTGAGCGGCGCGCTTGATGCGTGCCGATTCTTCGGCACACCGGGCATCGGACCCGACTCGCACTTCTACACGGTCGACGCGACGGAATGCGCGGTGGTGAAGCACGATCCTTACTGGACTTACGAGGGCCTCGCCTTTCGCGTGTTGCCGCTCGGCCCGACCGGCATTTGCCCATCGGGCTCGAGCATCGTGCAGCGCCTGATGAAGGCAGCGAACGACGTATTCGGCGTCCGGCACCGATACGTCACGGCGGTGTCGGATGTCGAGGCGATGCGTACCGCAGGGTGGATCGTCGAAGGCCCGGTGTTCTGCGCGCCCGGCTGACGCGCATCCCACGCGGTCTCCTGCGCTTCGCTCGCCCGTACGGCGCATACGACTTGCTCGTGCGCGGCCTATAATCGGTGACGATGCGCCATTTCCGCAGCACGAAGCGAGCCTAGCTTGATGCCATCTCTTGCCGGCAAGCTCGTTGTCGCGATTTCGTCCCGGGCGCTTTTCGACCTCACCGAGAGCCATCGCATCTACACCGAGCTGGGTGTCGAGGCCTATCACCGCTACCAGATCGAGCACGAGGACGAGCTCCTCCAGCCGGGGCCTGCATTCACGCTGGTGCGCAAGCTCCTGCGTTTGAACCGCCCCGACAAGCAGTACGTCGAAGTGATCCTGCTCTCGCGCAACAGCGCCGACACGGGGCTGCGGGTATTCAATGCGATCAAGCATTACCAGCTCGACATTTCGCGCGCGGCGTTTACCAAGGGCGAGCCCACGTCGCGCTATGTTCCCGCATTTGGCGCGCACCTCTTCCTCTCGGCCGATACCGAGGACGTGAAGCGTGCCCTCGACGAGGGTTACGCGGCCGCGACGATCTTTCCGAGCGTTTTCCAGAACGAAACAGACGAACTGCGCATCGCATTCGATGGCGACGCGGTGCTCTTCTCCGACGAAGCCGAACGTGTTTACCAGGCCAAAGGCCTCGCCGCGTTCGCGCAGAGTGAAACGGCGGCAGCGCTCGAGCCGCTGTCAGGAGGGCCCTTCAAGGAGTTTCTCGCCGGCTTGCACCGCATACAGGCCGATTTTCCGGAGAGCAAGAGCGCGATCCGAACCGCACTGGTCACGGCGCGCAGCGCACCTGCCCACGAGCGTGTCATCCGCACGCTTCGCGCATGGAATATCCGCATCGACGAGGCGCTCTTTCTCGGCGGGCTCGACAAGGGCGAGTTCCTGCGCGCTTTCGGTGCCGATATCTTTTTCGACGATCAGCGCACGCATGTGGAATCCGCCGTGAAGCACGTCGCGGCGTGTCACGTTCCGCACGGGATCGTCAACGAGAATGGCGGCAGTTCGTCACCGCGACTCGTGCTCGACCCGTCGTAGCGCTCAGACGAGCCGCCCGAAGAACGGATGTGACGGGTCGTTGAAACCAGGCGTCGAAGGATGTCCGGGCGCGACGAGGGAATCCACGAGCTTCTCGTCGTCGCCTGTCCACGCGGTGCCCAGCGCGGCGACGTAATCCTGCCATTGCTCGAAGGTACGTGGACCCACGATCACGGACTCCACGAGCCGGTTCGCCCAAAGCCAGGCGAGTGCAAACTGCAGGAGCGTACGCCCCGTCGCCGAGGCATGACTCTCGAGCGCCTGAGCGATGCGCAGGGACTCCTCGCGATATTCCGTCTGCATCATGCGGCTGTCCTTGCGTGCGGCTCGACTGCCCTCGGGTGCTGCCTGCTCGGGCAGGTACTTGCCCGTCAGCACCCCCCGCGCCACCGGCGAATACGGAGCGACCCCGATTCCGTAGTGATGACAGGCCGGCAGCACTTCGACTTCGGCGACACGGTTGAGGAGGTTGTAGTGCGGCTGGCACACCACAGGCCGCGGAACACCCTGCTCGTCGCACAGGCGAACGATTTCGGCAATGCGCCACCCGCGCAGGTTGGACACTCCGAAGTAGCGGATCTTGCCGGAGCGGATGAGGTCACCCATCGCCCCGACGGTTTCGGCGAGCGGCGTCTCCCGGTCGTCACGATGCAGGTAGTACACGTCGATGTAGTCCGTCTGCAGGCGGCCGAGGCTGTCGGCACATGCCTGCATGATCCATCGCCGCGAGAGCCCGCCGTCATGGGGCCTGCGCGTCATGACGTTGCCGACTTTCGTGGCGAGGATCCACTGCCTGCGCCGACCGGCAATGGCCGAGCCGACGATGCGCTCCGACTCGCCGTCGGCGTACCTGTCGGCGGTGTCGATGAAATTGATGCCCGAGTCGAGGGCCGCATCCACGATTCGCGTTGCCTCGTTGCGGTCGGTGCGATCACCGAACATCATCGTGCCAAGGCAGATGGGCGAAACCTCGAGCCCACTGCGGCCCAGCCTGCGGTAGTGCGTGTTCATGTGGTCTCCGTCGCATTGAACATATCGGCGGCATCGCGCCGCTCGCAACCGGTGATCACTCTACAGGGCCGCCCGGCCCTGCGAATGAGGGGTGACACCTTCTTCGCCGGCTGACGAGCCGCATGAGCGAAGGGCCGCCGCCGGTATAATCACGCGCTCACACGAATCCGCCACGGGTTCGCGACGTCTGACCTTCCCCACCCATGCACGTTTTCTTCGAGGATGACGGCCATTGCAAGGCCGGCACCATCCTCGCCGACAATGACTCGTCGCTTCAGGTCGAGGCGGCGTCCGGCAAACGGCTCAAGATCAAATCGGCGAACGTGCTGCTGCGCTTCTCTGCGCCGTCTCCCACGACGCTTCTCGCAGACTCCCAACGCATTGCCTCGGAGCTCGATGCGCATTTCCTGTGGGAGGTGAGCGGCGAGGAGGACTTCGGGTTCGCCGAGCTCGCGCAGGAATATTTCGGCGGCATTCCTCAGCCATCGCAGGCCGCAGCGGTCGCGCTCGTCCTGCATGCATCGCCGATGTTCTTCTACAAGCGCGGCAAAGGCCGTTATCGACGCGCTCCTCCCGATGCTTTGCGCGCGGCACTCGCGTCCATCGAGCGCAAGGAGCGCGAGGCCGCACAGGTCGACGCCTGGCATGCACAGCTCACGGCGCACCGGCTCCCCGACCAGTGGGCCGCGAAGCTCTCGATGCTGCTGTACAAGCCCGACAAGCAGTCGCTCGAATGGAAGGCCCTTTCGCGTGCGTGCGACACGCTGCAGACGCACCCGGTCGCGCTGCTTGCCGCGTGCGGAGCGATTCCATCGACTCACGAATACCACTTTCAGGGATTCCTGAGCCAGGTGCACCCCAACGGCACCGCGTTCGGCGCGTTGGGCGCGCTCCCCGCACTGCCGGATCTCCCCCTCGCGCCCATTCGCGCGTTCTCGATCGACGACGCAACCACCACTGAAATAGACGATGCGTTCTCGGTGCAGGAGCTTGGCAATGGAGAGCTTCGCATCGGCATTCACATTGCCGCGCCTGCGCTGGGCATCACGCGGGGAACCGCCGTGGACGACATCGCGCGGAGCCGCCTGTCGACGGTGTACATGCCGGGGCGCAAGATCACGATGCTTCCTGATGCGGTCGTGGATGCCTTCACGCTCTCGGCCGGTGCTGTCGTCCCGGCGCTGTCGCTCTACATCGACATCACGGCGGACGGCCAGCCACTGCGCCAGGAGTCCCGCCTGGAGCGCGTGCCGATCGCCGCCAATCTGCGTCTCGATGAGATCGACGAATCCTTCGCGGATCTACCATCTGCTGCCGATGGCGCCTGGACCCGCGAGTTGCGTGTGCTCTGGCGTTTTGCGCAGCATCTTTCGAGCGTGCGCGGCAAGCCCGACTTCCTCCGCGTCGATTACAACTTCTACGTCGACTGGGATGACGCGCCTGAAGGACGCGTACGCATCGTTGCGCGCCCACGCGGCTCACCGCTCGACAAGATCGTCTCCGAGCTCATGATTCACGTGAACAGCACGTGGGGCCGTCTCCTCGCCGACGCGCGTGTTTCGGGGCTCTATCGCACGCAGGCCAACGGCAAGGTGAAGATGAGCACCCGCGCATCGCAGCATCAGGGCCTCGGTGTCTCGCATTATCTGTGGGCGAGCTCGCCCCTGCGCAGGTACGCAGACCTCGTCAACCAGCGACAGATCCTTGCGGTGCTCGCCGGAACAAAGGTGCCCTATTCGGAGAACGATGCCGAGCTCTTCGGCGTGCTCGCCGACTTCGAGGCCACCTACGCGAGCTACGCCGATTTTCAGTCGCGCATGGAACATTACTGGTGCTTGCGCTGGCTGCTGCAGGAGCATGTGGAGGAGGCCGCCGGCACGGTGGTACGCGACAACCTGGTGCGCCTCGATGGCGTGCCGCTCGTCGTTCGAGTGGCCGACCTGCCGTCGTTGCCGCCACAGTCGTCGGTGCGTGTCGCGATCGGGCGCATCGATCTCCTGGCTGCAACGCTCGAATGTCGCATGGCAGGCTCGTCGGCGCGGGGCTAAAGCCGCCTGCCGCAAGCGTGTCAGGGCAAAGTAGAAATGTCCGCCTGCCGCCAGCGTATGCGGGCGTCATGAATGCACGCTACAATGGGTGATTGCCGCGCCGGAGCCTGCCCGCTTGTCGAGCCTGACCGCGACGCCGAAGCCCAGTGCCTACGGGAATGTCCCGAGAGAGACCCGTCGGCCTGATGAACACGGGTCGCCTGTCACGGCCAAGCCCGAACGTCGCAAAGCCGCCCGGATGGCTGACGCTCGCTCAGTGGCTCTGGTTGTCGATCGCGTGGGCGCTGCGCCAGCGGCATCCGCGTCAGTTCCGCATCCCTCGCTCGAGGTCAGTCGGCAGCGCGAGGTCGCACCCGCGATCGAGCATGCGTCTGCCGAATCCGTCCGAAGGTCCAGAGCATTGAGTGCCACCACTGCAGAGCTCGCCGCGCAAGGTCGCTGGCATGCCGACGTGGAGTCGCGGCCCAAAACCGGCTGGCTAGGCGGGTCTCCGTTTATGACGGTTGCGCTCGCCGGATCGGTGCTCCTGCATCTCATCGTGCTGTCGATCCATTTCCGCCCGGAGATCGAGCGCATGATCGACTCGGGTCCGGCGCTCACGGTCGCGCTCGTCAATGCGAGGACCAAGGAGCGCCCCGCCAAGGCCGACATCCTGGCGCAGAGCAACCTCGATGGCGGAGGCAATACGGACGAGGAGCGGCGCGCGAAAACCCCGCTTCCCGTGCTGCCCAAGGACAGCCTGCAAACGAGCATCGCAGTGAGCCCGCCGCAACTGGAGGACCTCGAACGCCGCACGCAGGAGCTCATGACGCAGCTGCGCAGCATGCCCGTCGCTCCCACGGCCCCGAGCCCGGTCGAGGCACCGGAGCGGGGCGATCTTCCGTCGACGACAGAGCTCACGCAGCGCGCACTCGAGGCCATGCGTCTCGAAGCCGAGATCGCGAAGGACCTCGACGCCTACCAGAAGCGGCCCAAGCGCCGCTTCGTCGGGGCCCGGGCAGAAGAATACCGTTTCGCCCGCTATGTCGAGGACTGGCGCCTCAAGGTCGAGCGTGTGGGCAATCTCAACTACCCCGAAGCCGCCCGCCAGATGAAGCTTTACGGGAATCTCGTGCTCTCGGTCACGATCCGCGGCGATGGCACCCTGGACAACGTCGAAGTCACGCGGAGCTCGGGGCACCGCGTACTGGACGCCGCGGCAATGAAGATCGTCCAGATGGCAGCACCGTATTCGCCGCTTCCGGCCGACATCCGCAAGGACACCGACGTGCTGGTGATCTCGCGCACCTGGAGCTTCACCAAGGGCGAGGAGCTGCGCACCGATTGAGGCGGGCGCAACGTCCGCAGCGATCGCCCTTCAGGATCCGGGAAAAATCGTGCGGCGTGTGATCCTGTGGGCGCTCGCGGGCATCGTCCTGCTCGCGCTCGTGTGGCTGGCCTGGATCGCAGGACACGTCGCCTGGTGGCGCACGCATGCTCCGCACGAGACGGCTTTCATGGCTTATCGCATGGAGGCACTGCACGCGAGCAACCCGACGTTGCCGTTGCGCTATCGCTGGGTGCCGTACACGCGCATCTCGGATCATCTCAAGCGAGCGATGATCGCTGCGGAGGACTCGCGCTTCATCGAGCACGAGGGTTTCGACTGGGATGGCATGCAGCTCGCGATGGAAAAGAACCAGCGACGCGGTCGCGTGGTCGCGGGCGGATCGACCATCACCCAGCAGCTCGCCAAGAACCTGTTCCTCTCGCCCGCGCGCAGCTACTGGCGCAAAGCCGAGGAAGCGCTCATCACCGTCATCCTCGAGAGCATGCTCGGCAAGCAACGCATTCTCGAGCTCTATCTCAACGTGATCGAATGGGGCAATGGCGTGTTCGGCGCCGAAGCCGCCGCGCAGCGCTACTTCGGAATGCCCGCCGCGCAGATCAACGCCGAGCAGGCCGCGCGCCTCGCCGCGATGGCGCCCAATCCGCGTTTCTATGAACGCAACCAGGGTGCGCCCGGACTCAATCGCAAGATCAGGATCATCTACGCACGGATGGCCGGCACGCCGGTGCCTTGAGCGCGGCGTCTCGCGCGCATCCGCGGTGCGCTTTGGCGCGCTGGACACTAGAATGGGCAGGGTTCTGCGCCACACGCCGCGTGCCCCGTTTGCGGTGCAAGCCGCTCGACCATTCGACACTTCCAGATGCCCGACACCCTCGACGAAACGCATTCCCTGCACGCCGCGCCGGCGAACGTGCAGGACGCGCTCGCCGAGGTCACAGCGCTGCTCCGGCGCCATCGGCTGATCGAAGGTCTCGTCGACGAGCAGCGCGAGGATGCCTCGAGCTCGGAAGCCGCAGACCTTGCCGAAAGCGAGATCTACCGCAGCAACAAGGCGGAGCTGCAGAGGCGGCTCGATCGCCTGCATCCGGCCGACATTGCCTACATCCTCGAAGCGTTGCCGCTCGATGAGCGACTGTACATCTGGGATCTGGTGCGGGCATCGCGGGACGGCGAAATCCTCCTCGAAGTCTCGGATGCCGTGCGCGAGTCCCTCATCTCGTCGATGGACACCGAGGAGCTCGTTGCCGCAACGGAGAGCCTCGACACCGACGAGATCGCCGAGCTCGCGCCCGACCTCCCGCAGGAGGTCATGGACGATGTGTTCCAGGGTCTGTCGATCGAGGAGCGCGAGCAGCTGCGCGCCGCGATGTCCTTCGAGGACGACATGGTCGGGGCGCTGATGGACTTCGACGACGTCACCGTGCGCCCGGATGTCACGCTCGAGGTCGTCCTGCGCTATTTGCGTCGCTTCGATGAGCTGCCGAGTCACACCGACCAGCTGTTCGTGGTCGATCGGGGCGAGCAGCTCCTGGGCGTGCTGCCGGTCAACAGGTTGCTGGTGGCCGATCCGGAAACTACGGTCGGAGATCTGATGCAGCCCGCGCCCGTCACGCTTCTGCAGCATGCAAAGGCAGAGGAGGCGGCGAGCTCGTTCGAGCGTTACGACCTCGTCTCGGCGCCGGTGGTCGACACCAATGGGAGGCTCGTCGGCCGCGTCACCGTCGACGAGATCCTCGACTTCGTACGCGAGCGCGGCCAGGAAGAGCTGCTCGCCGCAGCTGGCCTGCGTGCGGAAGAAGATGTGTTCGCCTCCGTATGGGATTCGTTTCGCAATCGCTGGGCGTGGCTTGCCGTCAATCTCGTGACGGCGTTCGTGGCGTCGCGCGTGATCGGTCTGTTCGAGGGGTCGATCGAAAAGCTCGTCGCGCTCGCCGCGCTCATGCCCATCGTCGCGGGCATCGGCGGCAACTCAGGCAATCAGACCATCACCATGATCGTCCGTGCGGCAGCCCTGGGGCAGGTGTCGCTGCAGAATGCGAAGCAGCTCATCCGAAAGGAGATCACCGTCAGCCTCGTGAACGGGATCGTATGGGGCGGCGTGATGGGCATCGTCGCCATGCTTCTCTACAAGCAGGTGTCCCTCGGACTCGTCATGGTGCTTGCGATGACCCTCAATCTGATGCTTGCGGCCCTGATGGGCGTGCTGATTCCCATGACGATGCTGAAAATCGGCCGCGACCCCGCTCTCGGGTCGTCGGTGTTGATCACGGCCGTCACCGACTCGGGGGGATTTTTCATCTTTCTCGGGCTGGCGACTTTTTTCCTGCTGTAGCGGCCGACCTCGCGATGCGGAATAAACGTCGAAGCGCTCTGTTCATCTCTTGCGATGCGTGCGCGCCCCGCCTCCTTTTCCTCCGCATGCTCCCATGATCCGCGCCGGCTCCGAACCCGCGCCACTGCCGCACCCGGACCTCGTCGCTGCGATTCCGCGGCTGCGCCGTTATGCCCGGGTGCTCACGGGAGACACGACTCGCGCCGACGACCTCGTGCAGGACACGCTGGCGCGAGCGTGGGAGAAACGCAGGCTTTGGCAGGCGGGCACCGACCTTCGGGCGTGGCTTTTCACGATCATGCACAACGTTCACGTGAACCAGCTTTCGACATCCCGACGCGACGGGGCAAATGTGTCGCTCGATGCCGAGGGCGGCGCGGCGGCGTGGCAGGTGCCGGTGCGCGCCAACCAGCTCGATCGCATCGAGCTCCTGGAGCTTCTGCATCACATGGCGCGTCTTCCGGTCGATCAGCGCGAGGTGCTGCTGCTGGCGGCAGTCGAGGAGATGCGCTACGACGAGATCGCCGCCGCGCTCGACGTGCCCATGGGCACTGTCATGTCGCGACTCTCCCGCGCCCGGGCCAGGCTGCGATCGTTCGTCGAAGAGCCTCCCGCGGCGCTGCGGGTCGTGAAGTGAGAAGGTCGTGACGGCAAGTTCCCGATTCGACGACGATGACGTGCAGGCTTATGCCGATGGGCAGCTCGTCGCCTCGCGCAGGGACGCATTCGACGCGGCACTCGGCCGTGACCCGACGCTCGCGGTGCGCGTGGGAGCCATCCGGGCGCAGAGCGCCGCATTGCGCGATGCCCTCGATCCGGTATTGGCTGAGTCCATCCCCGAGCGCCTGCTCGAAGCGGCTGCACCGCGGCGCAAGGCGCACGTATCGCAGCTCATTCGAGCCAACATGAGCGTCATGGCTGCTGCAGCGGCGCTTCTGATCGGAATTGGCGTCGGCTGGTTCGGCCGCACTTTGGAGCTCGAGCGGCAGGGTACGCCTGTCACCTTCGCCCGCGAAGCCGCCTACACGCACGCGCTCTATGCCTCGGACGTCAATCGCCCGGTCGAGGTCTGGGCGAACGAGGAAAAGCGACTTGTCGCCTGGCTCACCAAGAGACTCGGCCATCCGGTGCATGTGCCCGATCTCAACCCGCTTGGCTATGCGCTGGTGGGCGGCCGGCTCGTCGCCGGCAACGAAAAACCGACTGCGCTCCTCATGTACGAGAACGCCGACCGCGAGCGGCTTTCGCTGCAGGTGCGCTGGCCCGGAGGGCATCAGACGGACACGGCGTTCCGCTACGCCGTCGAGAACGGCGTGGGCGTCTTCTACTGGATCGACGAGAACTGCAGCTACGCCATCTCGGGAACTGTCGACCGCACTCAACTTCTCGCGATGGCCCGCGTGGTCTATGGC
>JALYXY010000238.1 GCA_030946875.1 Pseudomonadota bacterium
AGATAGTACATACAGGTACAGCGAGGGACGAGCGAGGACGCGACAATGCAATCGGGCCGTGCAGCCGATTTTGAATAAGTTCTAGTATTCGACGGGAACGGGGTCGAGGGAGCGCCATAGATACCACGTTGCGACACTGCGATAGGGCTGCCATCCGGCGCCCAGCTCGGCCATCGCGGAGGGCGTCATCGCCTCCCCGTTGTTGTAGTGCCGCGCAAGCGCGCGTTGCAGCCCGAGGTCCGCGAGCGGAAACACGTCGGGGCGAAGCTCGTGGAAGATGAGAAACATTTCGGCCGTCCAGCGACCGATGCCCTTCACGTCGACGAGCAGGGCGATCAGCGTGTCGTCGTCGAGGCGACGCCATGTGCGCGGCACGAGCCTGCCCGATACGAAGTGCTCGGCGAGGTCGCGCACGTAACTCGCCTTGCTTCGGGACAGCCCCACCTCGCGCAGCGTGGGGTCGTCGAGTGCGGCGACGCGCGCGGGATCCAGACGCGGAAATGATGTGCGTGACACCGACGTTGTGGCATGGGGCACGAGCCGCTTCCAGATCGCGTCGGCGGCCTTGACCGAGATCTGCTGGCCGACGATGGCGCGCGCGAGTGCGGTGAAGGGGTCGCTTCGGCGCTTCAGGTGGACATCGGGATGCGCGCGGATGATCCGACGGAGCACCCGGTCTCGCCTGCCGAGCTCGCGCATCGCGTCATCCCAGAAGTTCGGCTTCACGTGGGTCCGTTCCTGTCGAGCGAAGATGTTACAGTAAACGGATTTTATTTTTGGAGATCAACGAGGTGCGATATTGGCTCGGTGGCCGCTGGCGCATGAGGCTTCGCGCGGCCACGTCGTTGGCGCTCGTTTGCGCGGCGCTCCTCGCACTCGCAGGCACGCCGGTAGCATCAGCCGCCGATCCCGGCAAGGTCTATCACACCTACTTCCCCGCCACTGAAACGGGATTCGACCCCGCACGCGTGAGCGACGTCTACTCGGCGACCGTCAACGAGGTGATCTTCGAGCGGCTGCTGACTTACGATTATCTTGCCCGGCCCGCGAAGCTCGTGCCGATGACGGCGGAGGCGATGCCGGAGGTCGCCGACGAGGGACGCACCTACACGTTTCACCTGCGCAAGGGCATCCTCTTCGCGGCTGATCCCGCCTTCAAGGGCAGGAAGCGCGAGCTCGTCGCGCAGGACTACGTCTACAGCATCCTGCGCTTTTTCGATCCCAAGAACCGCTCTCCGTATGCGTTCATGCTCGAAGGCATCAGCGGATTGTCCGAGCTCGTGGCGCAGGCGCAGAAGACCGGCAAGTTCGACTACGACGCCAAGGTCACGGGCCTCGAGGCCGTCGACCCCTACACGCTGCGCATCCGCCTGAAGGACACCGACTTCGCTTTCCCGTTCAAGCTCGCGCACACTTCGTACGGTGCCGTTGCCCGCGAGGTGATCGAGGCGTATGCCGACGACACCATGGCGCATCCGGTGGGTACGGGACCCTACACGCTCGCGCAGTGGTTGCGCGGGTCGAAGATCGTGCTCGAGGCGAACCCGGACTATCGCGGCTTCGTATGGGACTTCGCCTCGAGCGAGCCGGCCTGGGATGATCCGCTGATCGCCGCGATGAAGGGCAAGGCGATGCCGCAGATCGGGCGCGTCGAGATCAGCATCATCGAGGAGTCGCAATCCGTCCTGCTCGCGTTTCAGGGGAAGGAGCTCGATACGATCAATGTGCCCTCCGACCTGCGCGAACGGGCGCTCGACGCGAACATGAAGCTCCTCCCGGAGCTCCAGCGGCAGGGGATAACCCTGTTCCAGGCGCCGGATCTCGACATCACGTACACGGCCTTCAACATCCGCGATCCGGTCGTCGGAGGATTCGGCAAGGAGAAGCTCGCGCTCCGGCGCGCGCTCATCATGGCGTACGACGAGGAAAGCGAGATCCAGGTCGTGCGCAAGGGACTCGCCGTAGCCAACGAAATGCCGATCCCACGCGGTGTGGTCGGCTACGACGCTGCCTACCGCACCATCAACCCGTACGACCCGGAGTTCGCGGGCAAGCTGCTCGATCGGTTCGGCTATAAGGTGGGGCGAGACGGCTTTCGGACGCTGCCTGACGGGTCGCCCCTTCTCCTGCGCATCGCAAGCGAGACGAGCAACGCATCCCGCCAGCTGAACGAGGTCTGGCAACGCTCGCTCGATCGTCTGAAGATCCGGGTTCAGTTCGACGTCTCGAAGTTCGCCGACAACGTCAAAGCGGCCAAGGCGTGCAAGCTCATGATGTGGGGACAGGCCTGGAGCGCCGACTACCCGGATGGCGACAATTTCGTGCAGCTCCTGTACGGCCCGAACACCGGGCAGAGCAACAACGCATGTTACGAGTCGAAGGCGTTCGACGCGTTCTATGACCAGGCACGCCGCCTGCCGGATTCACCCGAGCGCCGCCGTCTCTATCTCGAGATGTCGCGCCAGATGGAGGTGGACGGCGCATGGAGGCTGGGTGTCTCGCGCTTGCGCAACCAGTTGATCCACCCTTGGGTGAAGGGGTACAAATATCACCCCATCCTGCACGCAGCCTGGATCTACATGGACGTCGACGCGCGGCACTGAATGCATCCGACGACCCTCTCGATGTCGATGCCCTCGCAATGGACGGGGCTTCATACCCGGCGTGGCTGTGCCGATCAACCTTCGCACCCCGACCTACCGAGGGATAACTGCCATGGCTGACTTCTCCCGTGCTTCTGCGACGCTCGTCGCATTCGTGTGCGCGACATTCCTCAATGCCTCCGTTGCAGCGGACATGAACAAGGTGGTGAAGCACGTGTTCCCGGTGGCGGAGACTGGCTTCGACCCTCAGGCCATCGACGATCTCTACTCAGGCACCGTCGTTCAGGTGATCTTCGAGACGCTCCTCACCTACGACTATCTCGCGCGTCCCGCCAAGCTGATCCCGTTGACCGCCGAGGCATTACCCCAGGTCACCGACAGCGGCAAAACGTACGTCTTCAAGATCCGCAAGGGGATCTACTTCACGCCGGACGCTGCCTTCAACAACCAGAAGCGCGAGCTCACCGCCAACGATTACGTGTATTCGCTGAAGCGGCTGATGGATCCCAAGGTTCGCTCACCGTACGCCTTCCTGGTTGAGAACAAGTTCGTCGGACTCGACGAGTTGTCCGAGGCGGCCAAGAAATCCGGAAAGTTCGACTACGACGCGAAGATTCCCGGCCTCGAAGCGGTCGACCGCTACACGTTGCGTATTCGCCTCAAGGACACCGACTACAACCTGCCGTACGTGCTCGCGCACGAGCCCACTTCCGCGGTGGCGCGCGAGGTGATCGAGAAGTACGCGGACGAGGGCGGACGGGTGATGGCGAACGCCGTCGGTACGGGACCTTACAAGCTCACCCGCTGGGTACGGTCATCGAAGATCTCGCTCGAGGCCAACCCCGATTACCGCGGCTTTACCTGGGACTTCAAGGCCGGTGCGGACGAGGAGGATCAGCGGCTCGTGAAGGAGATGAAGGGCAAGAAGATGCCCCAGGTCGGGCGCGTCGAGATCAGCATCATCGAGGAGGATCAGGCGCGGCTCCTCGCTTTCCAGAGCGGCGAGATCGATCTCATGAACCTCGAGGGGCCCCTCGCGCCCAACGTGCTCGAAGGCGGCAAGCTGCGGCCGGAGTTCGCGAAGCGCGGCGTGAAGCTGTCGCGGTTCGTCGATCCGGAGATCACCTACCACTACTGGAACCTGATGGATCCGACCGTCGGCGGGCTCTCGCGCGAGAAGATCGCGCTGCGCCGCGCGCTCGCCATGGCGTACAACAATGAAGAAGAGATCCGCGTGGTGCGCAATGGACAGGCGGTGGAGGCCCAATATCCGATTCCGCCGGGGGTCGTCGGGCACGATCCCAAGTACAGGAGCAGCGTGCGCTATGACCCTGCCGGCGCCAATGCGCTCCTCGACAAGTTCGGCTACAAGAAAGGTGCCGATGGCTATCGCACCTTGCCTGACGGCAAGCCGCTCCTGATCCGCTATTCTTCGCGCCCGGACTCGCTCGGGCGACAGCAGGACGAGATGTGGAAAAAGGCCTACGACGCCATCGGCATTCGCATGGAGGTGCACAAGGACAAGTTCGCCGAGCTTCTCAAGGCCGAGAAGCAGTGCAAGCTCATGTCGCGCACGGCGGCGTGGATTGCCGACTATCCGGACGGCGACAACTTCATGCAGCTGCTCTACGGCAAGAACATCTACCGCAGCAACAATGCATGCGCCAAGATTCCCGAGTACGACCGGATGTACGAGCAGTCCGTGCGCATGCCCGCCGGTCCGGAGCGCGATCGGCTCTATCACGAGATGACCAAGATCGTGGAAGCCTATGCGCCGTGGCGAATGGGGATCAGCCGTTATCGCAACATGCTGGTGGCGCCGCACGTGATCGGATACAAGAAGCACCCCATCCTGCATGGCGAATGGCAGTTCATCGATGTCAACTCGGCGCAATGACGCACCTCACGCCCGCATGCGGCGGCTGCAACCGGTGGTGAACGCCGCGTCGGGCAGCGCACGATGACCGCCTACATCATTCGCAGGCTGTGGCAGATGCTGCCCACGATGCTCGGTGTGGTGCTGCTCGTGTTCCTGCTGTTCAATTGGGTGGGTGGCGATCCGGCCTATGTGCTCGCGGGCAAGATCTCGTCGGCGGAGCAGATCGAGAACATCCGCCGGCAGCTGGGGGTCGACCAGCCTTACACCGTGCAGCTCTGGATCTTCATCAAGCAGATCCTGACCGCCGACTTCGGGGCGAGCTGGAGCACCAACGAGTCCGTGACGCACATCCTGGCAACGCGCATCGGGCCTTCGATGACGGTGCTGGTGCCGTTGCTGATCCTCGACACGCTGATCGCCATAGCGCTCGCGCTCGCCGTCGCGTACGTGCGCGGTTCGCTCACCGACCGCATGGTGATGATCCTGTGCACGGTCGGTCTGTCGATCTCCATCCTCGTGTACATCATCGTGTTCCAGTACGTGTTCGCGTACAAGCTCGGATGGTTTCCCGTGCAGGGGTGGGGTAACAGCTTCGCGGAAAATCTCTTTCGCTACGCTTCGCTGCCGATCCTGATCGGGCTCGTGGTGAGCATCGCACCCGACCTGCGGCTCTTCCGGACGTTCTTTCTCGACGAGATCAACCAGGATTACGTGCGCACGGCGCGCGCCAAGGGCCTGTCGGAGAATCGCATCATGTGGGTCCACGTGCTGCGCAATGCCTCCATTCCGATCATCACCCATGTCATGGCACAGCTTCCGGGGCTCCTCGTCGGCGCGTTCCTGATTGAACGCTTTTTCTCGATTCCGGGCATCGGCCGCGAAGTGATCCTCGCCGTCGAGCGCAGCGACTTTCCGGTGATCAAGGCGATCACGGTGTACGTCGCGGTGGCCACGATGATTTTCACGCTGCTCGCGGACCTGATGTACAAGGCCGTCGATCCGCGGGTCCAGCTGAAATAGCAGGAGGCCGGCGATGCCCTACGACGCACCGCACGCCGTATCGCCTGGGCTTTGGGCGCTTGCGTGGCGACGTTTGCGCAGCGATACGGTGGCGATGATCTCGCTCGCGATCGTCGCCGCATTTCTGATGCTGATGGTGCTTTCGGGCACCGGGCTGATCGCGAAGGATTGGTCGCGGGAAATTGGCGTCAATTACGCGCCGCCATCGTTCGCCGGAGCCGATACCGATACCCGAGGCGGGACGGCGGTGTCGACGGCAGCGGCGCCGGACGCGGCAGCCGACGCGCCGACCGAGCTGCCGGTCGAGGATCCGCTCGCCGACGCGCTGGCTGCCATCCGCGGCGAAACACGCGGGGAAGCGCCGAGACCAGGGCCCGCGGGCGCGCCGACAGCCGATGAGCCGAGCGTCGAC
>JALYXY010000254.1 GCA_030946875.1 Pseudomonadota bacterium
GGGTGCTGATCGCCGGGGTGGGACGCCCGGGAGTGCTGCCGCAGATCACACTGCGTGACCAGGGCTATCGCGGCACGATCTATCAGACGCACGGAGTGGCCACGGACGAATTCATCCGCCTCGGCAAGGACAAGGTCGAGGGCACCGTACTGGCGGCCGGACCCATGCTCGTGCTCGATGAGATCGCTGCTTCCAATCCGATCAAAAGGGTCGCGACCGAGTACATCACTGCCTACGAAAAGCAATTCGGGCAGCGGCCCTCGACGTTCGGTGCGAACACTTACGACGCGGGGCTGATCCTCGCACGCGCGATCCCCGCCGCGCTCGCGAAAGCGAAGCCGGGCACCGAGGCTTTTCGAGCGGCGCTGCGCGATGCGGTCGAGGCCGAACGCGAGATTGTCGGCTGCCAGGGGGTCTTCAACATGTCCGCCTCCAATCACAACGGGATGGACGAACGTGCGCGCGTGCTGGTCACCGTGCGTGACGGCAGGTTCCGCCTGCTCCCGGAGTCCTGAGGCCGCGGTCGCGCGTCATACCGCGCCATGGCGGCGGGGGATCCGGGCACCGGCGTCACAGCGAAGCGCATCGTCGGCGTTCTGCTGGCCGCCGGGCGCGCAAAGCGTTTCGGCAGCGACAAGCTCCTCGCAGCGCTGCCGCGTGCGACCGCGCATGCACAAGCCGGCACGGGCGTCGCGGTGGCGTCGTGCATCGCGATGCGGGCCGCTTTGCCCGAAACCATTGTGATCGTACGTCCTGAATGCACCGAGCTCGCACATGCGCTGCAAGGAGCGGGCGCGCGTGTTGTCGAGTGCTCCACCGCGGATTCGGGGATGAGCGCGACGCTCGCCTGCGCCATTGCGGCCACCCCTGACGCCGAGGGCTGGGTGATCGGCCTCGCCGACATGCCCTGGATTGCGGCGGTGACGGTCGCGCGTGTGGCAGGTGCACTGGACGACGGTGCGTTGCTCGCGGCCCCGTTCTTGGCGACCGTTCGCGGACACCCGGTGGGCTTCTGCAACGATCTTCGCGCGGAGCTTCTCGCGCTTCGGGGAGACCATGGGGCGCGCGAGATCATTCGTGCGCACGGGCAGCGCATGGTGCGTGTGCCAGTGGGTGACGCGGGCATATTGCGCGACGTCGATACGCCCGCCGACCTGGCGGATTGACGCGCGCGTCAGTCGCGCCGTTGTTCGGCGAAACGCCTCAGGCCGAGCGCTGGTGCGCCCACATCTCGGCCTGTCGCCCGACGATGCGGTTCTCCTCGTCTTGCATGCGCCACCACTTGAGGAGATCCGCAGCCTCGAGCGGCTTGGAGATGAGAAAGCCCTGCGCTTCGTCACATCCGTGGTTCTTGAGGAAGGTGAACTGGGTGGCGGTTTCCACGCCCTCCGCGATCACGCGCAGGCCGAGGGAATGCGACAGCGCGATGATGGCCTGCGTGATCGCCTCGTCGTTCTGGTTTTCCTGGAGGCCATTCACGAACCGCTGATCGATCTTCACTCCGTGTATGGGCAGTCGCGCGAGATACGACAGGCTCGAATAGCCCGTGCCGAAATCGTCGACAGTGATCGACACGCCACGCTGCTTGAGCTTGATGAGCGTATCCACGGCTTTTTCCGGATGCGTGATGATGACGCTCTCGGTGATCTCGAGATCGAGGTACTGCGGCGGAAGGTTGGACGTGGAGAGCGCGTCCTCGACAATCGAGAGCCAGCTGTCATGCTGCAGCTGCTGGACGGACAGGTTGACGGACAGTCGAAGCATGATGCCCTGCCGGTGCCATTGCACGACCTGCTTGCATGAATCGCGAAGCACCCGTGCGCCCAGTGTCTGGATCATGCCCGACTCCTCCGCGACCGGAATGAAGTCGGAGGGCGCGATGATCCCGCGCTGCGGATCGCGCCAGCGGAGCAGGGCCTCGACACCACAGGCCCGACCCGTCTGCATGTCGATCTGCGGCTGGTAGACGAGGAAGAATTCGTTCTCCATCATGCCGCGCCGCATATCGGTCTCGAGCTGCAGGCGAAGCTGCACGCGTGCATTCATGTCGGCCGTGTAGAACCGGTAGGCGTTGCGGCCCGCATCCTTTGCGGCATACATCGCGGTGTCCGCCTGCTTGATGAGCGTGCCCGGATCGGTGGCATCGAGCGGACACATGGACACGCCGATGGAGCAGGTGAGCGTCGGCATCTGGTCTGACAGCCGGAAGGGCGCCAGGAATGCCTCGCGCACTCTTGCGAGCACCGTCATGGTCTCGAACGTCGCGTGCGCAGGATCGAGCCCCGGCAGGATCAGCACGAACTCGTCGCCGCCGAGGCGGGCCACCGTGTCGGCCTCGCGCACCGCACTCGTGAGCCGCTGCGCCACCGACTGCAGGAGCTGATCGCCGCAATCGTGACCGAGCGTGTCGTTGATGCGCTTGAAGTGATCGAAGTCGATGAAGAGGCATGCCACATGGGTGCCGTCACGCTGGCTTTGCGAAAGGATCTGCTTCAGGCGCTGATTGAGGAGCGATCGGTTGGGGAGCCCCGTAAGGATGTCGTGCTGCGCGAGCTTGTAGGCGTGCGCGGTCGCGATTTCGAGCTCCTTGGTGCGCTGCGTCACCTTGTCTTCGAGTGTGCGCTGGTAATTGGCCACCTCGTTCTGCGATTCGGCCAGGCGTTGCGTCATCTGGTTGAACGCGTGCGTGAGGAGCCCGAGCTCATCGGCCGAGCGCGCGGGCACGTACACGTCGAGCTTGCCCGAGCCCACGGCGCGCGCCGCGCGCATCAGTCGACGCAGAGGCGCAACGATCCGCCGGGTGAGGAAGAGCGTTGTGCCGATTGAAAGCAGCACGAGCACCGCGACCACCGTGAGCGCGCCGATCACGTGTTTCTGGAACTGCTCCTGCTGCCTTGCGAAGGCCATTCCGAGCCGCACATAACCCAGCGGGGCGACATTGCCAGCCAGGGTGGTGGCGGCTTCGCCGGGTGCGAGTTGCGATGAACGCGCGGCATTGCCGGCGATGACGGAGCCTACGAGCTCGACGTAGTAG
>JALYXY010000258.1 GCA_030946875.1 Pseudomonadota bacterium
TTGACTGCGCGCAGCACGTTGGGGTGCACCTGCCCGGAGCCCGCAATCTCGAGCCAGCCCTGGCCGAAGCTCATGTCGATTTCCGCGGAGGGCTCCGTGAACGGAAAGAACGAGGGACGGAAACGAACCTGGAAGTCGTCGCGCTCGAAAAAGTTGCGCAGGAACTCGGTGAATACGCCTTTCAGGTCAGCGAACGTCACATCGGTGTCGATCCACAAGCCTTCGACCTGATGGAACATGGGGGAATGCGTTGCGTCGCTGTCGACGCGATACACGCGGCCCGGCGCGATGATCTTGATCGGTGGCGCGTGCGTTTCCATGTAGCGCACCTGCACCGGCGAGGTGTGCGTGCGCAGCACCTTGCCTCCCTCGACGTAGAAGGTGTCGTGCATTGATCGCGCCGGATGGCCCTCCGGCATGTTGAGCGCGGTGAAGTTGTGGAAGTCGTCCTCGATCTCCGGGCCGTCGGCGACCTCGAAGCCCAGCGAGCGAAAAAGCGTTTCGATACGCTCGAGGGTGCGTGTGATCGGATGCAGACCGCCGCTGTCCTGACCGCGGCCGGGCAACGATACGTCAATGGCTTCGGCTGCGAGTTGCGCGTTGAGCCTGAGCTCGGCGAGCGCGGCGCGGCGCGCATTCAATGCGGCTTCGAGTTGTGCCTTGGCTTCGTTGATCCGCGCGCCGGCCGCAGGTCTTTCGGTGGCGGGCAGCTTGCCGAGACGCTTCAGCAACTCCGTCACCGCTCCCGACTTGCCGAGATAGCGCGCCTTGCTGTTCTCGAGCGCTGCGGGATCATCGCAGGATTCGAATTCCGCCAGCGCGGTGTCGACGATCCGCTCGAGCTCTTCCATGTCGCTGTCCATGCGAAACGTGCGCGCGAAAAAAAAGGAGGCGGTGGATCGCCTCCCTCGTATGGTTCTCGCGGGATCAGGCCAGAGAGGCTTTGGCCTGCTCCGCGATCTTGCTGAAAGCTGCCTTGTCGTACACGGCGAGGTCCGCCAGCACCTTGCGGTCGATCTCGATGCCAGCCTTGGTCAAGCCGTTCATGAAGACGCTGTAGGTCAAGCCGAGCTCGCGCGCGGCGGCGTTGATGCGGGCGATCCACAGTCCGCGGAATTCGCGTTTCTTGGCGCGACGGTCGCGATAAGCGTACTGACCCGCCTTCATCACCGCTTCTTTCGCTATGCGATACACCGCATTGCGACGGCCGCGATAACCCTTGGCCAGATCGATGACCTTCTTGTGCCGCGCGCGCGCGGTGACGCCACGTTTTACTCTAGGCATGGCGGCTCCTTATGCGTAAGGCAGCATCGCGTGCACGGAATCCAGGTTTGTCGCATGGATCTCGGCGATGCCGCGAAGCTGACGCTTGTTCTTGGTCGATTTCTTGGTGAGGATGTGGCGCTTGAACGCCATGGAGCGCTTGATGCTGCCGCTCCCGCGAACGCGAAATCGCTTCTTCGCGCCGCTCTTGGTCTTCATCTTGGGCATGATTGCCTGCCTTATTTGCTGCCCACAGCGGTGCTCTCCGACGGAGAGGCTTCTCGACCGGCCTCGGGCTTGTGGGGTTGTGTCGTCTTCGGTACCGTCTTCTTGGGTGCCAGCAGCATCACCATCTGCCGGCCTTCCATCCGCGGGAATGACTCGACGATGGCGTGCGGCTCCAGGTCGTTCCGAATGCGTTCAAGAAGGCGCACACCGAATTCCTGGTGAGCCATTTCGCGCCCACGGAACCGCAAGGTGATCTTTGCCTTGTCACCCTCGCCGAGAAATCGGATGAGGTTGCGCAGCTTGATCTGATAGTCGCCTTCGTCCGTGCCAGGCCGAAACTTCACTTCCTTGACCTGGATCTGCTTCAGCTTGAGCTTCGCCTCGTGCTGCTTCTTGGCCTCGCGATACTTGAATTTGCCGTAATCCATGATCCGGCAAACCGGCGGCTTCGCCATCGGCGCGATCTCGACCAAGTCGAGCTCGGCGGCTTCGGCGCGTGCCATTGCATCTGCGAGCGAGACGATACCAAGCTGCTCACCTTCTTCACCTACCAGTCGGATCTCCGCCGAGTTGATCTCGACGTTGATGCGTGGTGCTTTTTCCTGAGCTATTGTCGCCTCTCCCTGTGGATGAAAGGAAACCGTGCCTCGACGCGGGCAAAGCGCGAATCGCTGAACACGGGATGATCAGCGGCGCGCCGCCACCTCGTCCTCGAGGCGAGCGAGCAACGTCTCGACGGACATCGCGCCGAGATCCTCGCCGCTGCGGGTACGCACGGCTACCTGATGAGCCTGCAGCTCCTTATCGCCGACGATCAGCTGATACGGCAACTTTTGCAGGCTATGTTCTCGAATTTTATAGGTAATTTTCTCGTTACGCAAATCGGCGAGCACCCGGAACCCGGCTTCGCGGAGCCGGTGTTGCAGATGCCCCGCATAGTCGGCCTGGCGGTCCGTGATGTTGAGCACGACCGCCTGGACGGGTGAGAGCCACAGTGGCATCGCACCGGCATAGTTTTCGATCAGCATCCCGATGAAACGCTCGAGTGAACCCACGATCGCCCGGTGCAGCATCACGGGCGCCTTGCGCGTGTCGTCGGCATCGACGTACTCGGCGCCGAGCCGCTGCGGCATCGAGAAATCGACCTGCATGGTGCCGCACTGCCAGGATCGGCCGATCGAATCCTTCAAGTGATACTCGATCTTTGGGCCGTAAAAGGCTCCCTCGCCAGGCAATTCTTCCCATTCGACGCCGCAGCTTCGGAGTGCGTCGAAGAGCGCTGCCTCGGCCTTGTCCCACGTCGCATCGGCCCCGATTCGCTTGTCCGGCCGCAGGGCGACCTTGATCGTGATGTTCTCGAACCCGAAGTCCCGGTAGACCTCCAGCGCCAGATCGTTGAAGGCCTTCACCTCCGGCTGGATCTGATCCTCGGTGCAGAAGACATGGCCATCATCCTGGGTGAACGCCCGAACCCGCAGCAGCCCGTGGAGTGCGCCTGACGCTTCGTTGCGGTGGCAGGCGCCGAACTCCCCATAGCGCAGCGGGAGGTCGCGGTAGCTCCGGAGCTCATTGTTGAAGATCTGCACGTGGCCCGGGCAGTTCATGGGCTTGATGGCGTAGTCGTGCTTCTCCGACTCCGTCGTGAACATGTTCTCCTTGTAGTTCTCCCAGTGGCCGGACTTCTCCCACATCGACCGGTCGAGGATCATCGGGCACTTGACCTCCTGATACCCATGGTCGAGATACACGCGTCGCATGTACTGCTCCACCTGCTGCCAAAGAGTCCAGCCCTTGGGGTGCCAGAACACCATCCCGGGCGCTTCGTCCTGCAGATGGAAGAGGTCGAGCTGCTTGCCCAGCTTGCGGTGGTCGCGCTTCTCCGCCTCCTCCAACCGGTGCAGATAGGCATCGAGATCGTCCTTCTTGCCCCACGCGGTGCCATAGATGCGCTGGAGCATCTCGTTCTTCGAGTCGCCGCGCCAGTAGGCGCCGGCAACCTTCATGAGCTTGAACACCTTGAGCTTGCCCGTGGAAGGCACGTGAGGACCCCGGCAGAGGTCGGTGAACTTGCCTTCGGAGTAGAGCGAGATGTCCTCGTTGCCGGGAATCGAGGCGATGATCTCGGCCTTGTAGTGCTCGCCGAGGGAGCGGAAGTACGCCACGGCGGCTTCCCGGGGCATGACGCGGCGGGCGACCGGCTCGTCACGTTTGGCGAGTTCGACCATCTTCTTCTCGATCGCGGCAAGGTCCTCGGGCGTGAAAGGACGCTTGTACGAGAAGTCGTAGTAGAAGCCATCCTCGATCACCGGCCCGATCGTCACCTGCGCGTCAGGAAAGAGCTCCTTCACTGCATACGCAAGAAGGTGCGCGGTCGAATGCCGGATCACGTCCAGGCCTTCGGCGTCGCGCTCGGTGACGATGGCGAGACTGGCGTCGTTCTCGATGCGGTACGAGGTGTCGACGACGCGGCCGTCGACTTTGCCGGCGAGCGCCGCCTTTGCCAGCCCCGGACCGATGGACGAGGCAACCTCGGCGACCGTCACCGGGTGATCGAAGTGCTTGGATGCGCCGTCAGGAAGGCGTATGGCAGGCATGTTTCACTCCCAAAATGAAAAAGTGCGGACGAGCCGCACTTTTCCATTCAACGCATGAAGTGAAGGCGTGCGAACTCGCGTTCGGCTAAGAAAGGTCCTTGCGCGTTCGCGGTGTCATAACCATGCCTTTCGTGCTCCAGGCGTAGCGCCCATGTTGCTGCGGGATGTTGGTAGGCGCGATTGGACTCGAACCAACGACCCCCACCATGTCAAGGTGATGCTCTAACCAGCTGAGCTACGCGCCTGTAAGCGGCGGATTATAGCGGAATCCCTCGTCGTGGTGGTCCGGCGAGTGACTATTGCACCATCGAACGCGCGAGCGCCTGCAGCGTTTCCAAGGTGTCCGCCTCGCGTGCGGGCTTGTCCTTGCGCCAACGTGCAATGCGTGGAAACCGCACGGCGACACCGCTTTTATGTCTACTCGATGCCTGAATCGCCTCGAAGGCAAGCTCGAACACCTGCACGGGCTCGACGCTGCGCACGGGCCCGAACCGCTCCAGCGTGTGCGACCGGATCCAGTTGTCGACCTGCCGAAGCTCTGCATCGGTGAGGCCGGAATACGCCTTCGCGAAGGGCACTAGCGCGTCGTTCTGCCAGACAGCGAAGGTGTAATCGGTGTAGAGGCTCGCGCGTCGTCCGCTGCCCGGCTGTGCATAGACGAGCACGGCATCGACGTTGAAAGGCTCCATCTTCCACTTCCACCAGTGGCCCCGCGCGCGGCCTGCGGCGTAACGGCTGTCGCGAAGCTTGAGCATCAAACCTTCGGCCGCGTGCGCGCGCGCAGCCCCCCGCAGCACTGCGAGGTCTGCCCACGAGCGCTCGGTCAGCAGCTCGGGCAGCGCGATGCACCACCGCGCGGAGTCTGGCAGCGCAACGACGATGCTCTCCAGCGTCGCGCGGCGCCTGACCAGCGGCACTTCGCGCACGTCGGTGCCGCCAGCCTCGAGCACATCGTAGGCGAGCATGCGCACAGGATGGTCACGCAGCATCTTGGCGGACGGGTCCTTGCGACCGATGCGCCGTTGCAGCGCGGCGAAAGTTGCGGGCCGTGCGTGGGAGACGTCCCACGCGACGACCTCTCCATCGAGCACGGTTCCGGAGGGGAGTGCGCGCGCTGCCGCCACGATCTCGGGAAACTGTCCGCTCACGAGTTCCTCCCCACGCGACCACAGCGTGACCTCGCCGTCGCGTACCACCACCTGGACGCGCACTCCATCCCACTTCCACTCGACCTGCCAATCGTCAGGTGAGCCAAGTGATTCGGGAGCCGCCTCCAACGGGTGGGCGAGACAGAATGGGTAGGGTTGGTGAGCGCGTCGCTCGGGCGCCGTGTCCCCGCGGACATGCTCCCAGAAGAGGGAGGAGGGTTGCCACGGTCCGGTGAGTCTTTGCGCGACGTCGCCCGGCGGCACCCCGGCGACCTCGCCCAGAGCGCGATGGACGAGCTCCCGGCCCACGCCGACGCGGAAGGCCCCCGTCAAGAGCTTCCCGAGCACGAATCGTTCGTCGCGCTCGAGCTCTGCCCATGCAGCAACGAGCCTCTCCTGGACCTGTTCAGAATCGAGGTTTGCAAGCGATGCGACGCGCTCCTCGACCCACCAGGAGAGGGTCGCGGGCGTTGCGCGAACGGGCGGCGGCAGGAGCAGTGCGATCGTTTCGGCGAGATCGCCCACGGCATCGTACGAGGCATCGAACAGCCACTCGGGCAGCCCGGTCAAGCGCAGTGCCGCTCCGCGCAAATCGGCGGTTCTGACCACCCGCCGCAATCGTCGTCCCGATAGAAAGTACGTGGCCCAGGCAGCATCCAGAGGCGGAGCCTCGCGGTAGTACGCGCAGAGTGCCCGTACCTTTGCGTTGGTGCCGGTGGTCGCATCGAGCGCCGCATACAGCGCAGTGAACTGATGCACGGTTATGACTACGGTGACGTTGCGGAACTCGCATGCAGCGCGAGTCCCAGCACGCCGAGGAACACCGGCTGATGGGCAAGATAGATGATGAGGCTATGCCGGCC
>JALYXY010000259.1 GCA_030946875.1 Pseudomonadota bacterium
CTGCAGGATGATGTTCGCGGCGGCCGCCGCGAGAATCATCCCGCCTCCGACTGCGGCGAGCAGCGCCATGCCGAGCGGAAGTATTCGAAGGTACGCGAACCCCGCGAGCGCCACCGCGCACGTGAACGCACCTCGGGCGATGACTCGACCCAATCCGCGGATGGTCGACCTGCCGGCGAGATACACCATGCACGCGAGTGCACCGAAGCCCGCCGACGAGAGGAGGAGTCCCAGTGTGTGAGGCCCTCCGCCGTACACGTCGCGCGCGTAGATGGGCATGAGCGCCGAGTACGGTGCGATGGTCCATGCGAGCGCGCTCAGCAGGATCAGCAGCATGCGCACCGGCTTGAAACCGAACGTATAGCGGGCACCCTCCATCCAGCTCGCCCACCAGCCTGAATGCGCGCGGGTGGGAGGCTCCGTCCAGTCGAGCTTGGCCACCGCAACCATGACCACCACGAACGACGCGGCATTGAGCGCGAAGCACCATGCCTCGCCGACGGATGCGATCAGCACGCCCGCGAGCGCGGGCCCGATCACGCGCGCGGCGTTCACCATGAACGAATTGAGCGCAATCGCATTCGCGAGATCGGCGCGCTCGGGAACCAGGTGCACGTACATCGACTGGCGCAACGGCACGTCGAAGGCCCATGCGATACCGAGCCACAGGGCGAGCGCGATCAGATGCCACACCTGTACGTGGCCAAGCGCCACGATGGCCGCGAGCACGCTCGCCTGACCGAGCAACAGCGCCTGGGTTGCAATGAGCGCACGCCTGCGATCGACGCGGTCCGCCAGGACGCCAGCGAATGGACTCAGCACCAGGATGCCGACATTGCTGCAGAACGCGACCACGCCAAGAATCCAGGCGGACTCCGTAACGCGGTATGTGAGCCAGCCCATGGCGACCTGCTGCAGCCAGGTGCCGATGTTGGAAAGGCTCTGCCCGAGGAAGAACAGGCGGTAGTTGCGATAGCGGAGCGCGCGAAAGAGATGATTCAGCATGGCGCGGCGAGGCCCGGCGACGGATCACCGGCGCGCATCAGGTTTTCACTCCTGAGCCGCGCCTTTACGCGCGAGGCGAGCACGCGTCACCGCATTGCACAACGTCGGCGTCGCGCACTTGCATCAGCCCGCGAGCCGCGAGAACTGATCCTGCAACTTCGCCACCGTGCCTTCGTGCTGGGCCAGCCGCGCGCGTTCCTGCTCGACCACGGCGGCGGGCGCACGGGCGACGAAGCCTTCGTTGCCGAGCTTGCCGCGCGCCTTGCCGATCTCGGCGACGAGACGCGAGATCTCCTTTTCGAGCCGCACGCGTTCGGCGGCGCGATCGACTTCCACGTGCAGCATGATGCGACAGTCATCGACGACGCTCGAGGGTGCGTCGGATTTCGGCAGCTCGTCGACGATCTGCACCTGCGACACCTTGGCGAGTGCCATGAGATACGGCGTAAATGCCTCGAGCGTATCGCGGTCGCCGACCGCGAAGAGCGGCACCTTCTGCGCAGGCGAGAGACCCATCTCGCCCCGCAGGCCGCGACATGCCTCGACCATTCGCTTCAGGAGGGTCATCCGCAAATCCGCCTCAGCATCGATCCGCTCGAGCGCAGCATGCGGAAAGGGCTGTACGGAAATCGACTCTCCCGACTTGCCCGCAAGCGGCGCAACGCTCTGCCACAGCTCCTCGGTGATGAAGGGCATGAACGGATGCGCGAGCCTGAGCGTCGCTTCGAGCTCGCGCACCAGGATCATTCGAGTGCCGCGCGCGGCGCTTTCGTCGCCGGTCTGATCCGCGCGCCCCAGCTGCACCTTCGCGAGCTCCACGTACCAGTCGCAGTACTCGTCCCAGACGAACTCGTACAGCGCACGTGCGGCATGATCGAAGCGGTAAGTTTCGATGCCTTCGGCGATGTCCCGCTTGGCGCGTTGCAATCGTCCGACCAGCCACCGGTCCACGAAGGTCAGCGTGCGTGGCACCGAAGCATCGAGCCCGACGTCCTTGCCCTCGACGTTCATCAGCACGAAGCGAGTGGCATTCCAGAGCTTGTTGCAGAAGTTGCGATAACCGTCGCACCGTCCGAGATCGAAATTGAGCGTGCGACCGAAGGTGGCGAGGCTTGCGAAGGTGAAACGCACCGCGTCGGCGCCAAAGGCGGGGATGCCGTTGGGAAACTGCCGACGCGTGCGCTTCTCGATCGATTCGCGCTGCTTCTCGAGGATGAGCCCGTACGTGCGCTTTTTCACCAGGCTCTCGAGATCCGTGCCGTCGATGAGATCGAGGGGATCCAGAATGTTGCCCTTCGACTTCGACATCTTCTGACCTTCCTCGTCGCGCACGATTGCATTGATGTACACGTCGCGGAAAGGTACCTTGCCGGTGAAGTAGGTGGTCATGACGATCATGCGTACGACCCAGAAGAAGATGATGTCGAAGCCGGTGACGAGGACCGAGCTCGGCAGGAACGTTTGAAGCTCGCGCGTGCTCTGCGGCCATCCCAGCGTCGAGTGACACCACAGGGCTGACGAGAACCAGGTATCGAGCACGTCCTCATCCTGGCGCAGCTCCTCTTTCGGCTTGCCGGCGATGCGCGCAGCGTCATCTGCATTGCGTGCGACGTAGACGTTGCCCTGGCTGTCGTACCACGCCGGGATGCGATGCCCCCACCACAGCTGCCGCGAAATGCACCAGTCGTGCACGTTCTCGAGCCAGTGGTTGTACGTCGACACCCAGTGCTCGGGCACGAAGCGCACCGTCGCCTCCCCGCTCTGCGTGTCGGGCAGGCTCGCATTCACCGCGGCCAGACAGATGTCCTGAATCGTGCGCCCGGGAAAGAACGCATGATGCGCGGGTGCGGGCTTCTTCATCGCCACGAACCATTGATCCGTGAGCATGGGCTCGACCACCGCGTTCGACCGGCCGCACCTCGGAACGACCATCCGGTGCGGCTTTTCGGCGATCAGGAGGCCCAGTGCGGCAAGATCATCCAGCACGAGCTTTCGCGCGACGTAACGGTCGAGTCCACGATAGCGTTCGGGCGCGTCGATGCCGATCGTGGCATCCAGATTCAGAACGACGATGGGCGAAAGGCCGTGTCGCTGGCCCACCTCGTAGTCGTTGAAGTCGTGCGCGGGCGTGATCTTGACGCATCCCGTTCCGAATGCCTTGTCGACATAGGCATCGGCAATGATCGGGATCGTGCGCCCGGTCAAAGGCAGCTGCACTTGCGTGCCGACAAGATGGGTATATCGCTTGTCATCGGGGTTCACCGCGACGGCGACGTCGCCCAGCATCGTCTCGGGACGGGTTGTCGCCACCGTGACGTGTCCATCACCGCTAGCGAGCGGATAGCGGATCTCCCACAGTGTGCCATTTTCCTCCTCGTTTTCCACCTCGAGCTCGGAGACCGCCGTGCCGAGCACCGGGTCCCAGTTGACGAGCCGCTTGCCGCGATACACGAGCCCATCTTCGTACAGCCGCACGAAGGTCTCTAGCACGGCCGTCGACAACCCCGGATCCATCGTGAAGCGCTCGCGCGACCAGTCGCCCGAGGTGCCAAGCCTTCGCATCTGGCGCGTGATCGTCGATCCCGACTCCTCCTTCCATGACCAGACCCGCTCGATGAACGCGTCACGGCCGAGCTGCGCGCGCGAGCTGCCTTCGCGACGGAGCTGATTCTCGACCACGATCTGCGTCGCAATGCCCGCGTGATCGGTGCCGATCTGCCACAGCGTGTTGTCCTGCTGCATGCGGTGGTAACGGACGAGGATGTCGATCAGCGTGTGCTGGAACGCGTGCCCCATGTGCAGCGTGCCGGTGACATTCGGCGGGGGAAGTTGAACGCAGAAGGCGGGCGCGGCGGGATCCATCGATGGCTTGAAAAGCCCATGCGACTCCCACCACGGGTACCACTTCTGCTCGATCGCGAGCGGCTCGAAGCTCTTCGGAAGTTCCATCAGGTCGATCGGCGGGGAAAGCCGTCGATTATAGAGGGCGAGCAATGCCGCTGAAGCGCTGCAGGAGGCTGGTGGTTTGCGCCGATCGTTTGTAGACTCACCACTGACATGAGATTCGACCCGAAAACCGCCGCCACATGGCTCGTTTCAGCCGCGCTCCTGACGGGGCAATTCACGTTCACGCAGTCGCTCGCGCAAGTCGCGCCGAGCGCCGAAGAGTCGGCGCGGTACCGCGGATTGCATGCAGCTGCCTTGCGCGGTGATCGCGCGAGCATCGAACAGGGGGTGCGTAACGGTGCGCAGCTCGAGGCGCGGGACGACCACGGCCGCACGCCGCTTCATGTCGCCACCTTCGCGAAGCAGCGTGAGGCGATTCGTGCGCTGATTGCCGCCGGTGCCCAAGCGGGTGCGCTCGACGATGACCGCTACGATGCCGTGACGATTGCGGCCGTAGCCAACGACGAGGAGACGCTGCGCCTGCTTCTGCAGCTGGGCGCCAGCGCGAAACTTGTCACGAGTCGGTATGACGGCACGGCTCTCATTGCTGCGGCACACCTCGGGCATGCCGGTGTGGTCAGGCAGCTGATTGCCGCAGGTGCACCGCTCGACCACGTGAACAACCTTCACTGGACAGCCGTGATCGAATCAATCGTGCTGGGGGATGGCGGCGTTCGTCACCAGGACACGCTGCGCGCACTCGTTGCCGCCGGTGCCGATCTGCAGCTCACCGATGCGCAGGGCAGGACGCCGCTCATGCTCGCGCGCGACCGCGGCTACGCCAAAATGGTCACGCTGCTTGAAAAGGCTAGTGCGCGTCGTGGCGCCACTTTTCGATTTCGCGCTCGATCGCTTCAGCCACGTACACCCGCAGCACCTGACCTAGCTGCGTGTTGATGGCCTCGAGCAACTCAGCGCTCGCGCGTGCGACGATGGGTTGCAGGTACTGGTCGAGGTGAGCCTGCAATCCGCGCTCCGTGAAAAGATCCAGGCGTTGCAGCACCTGCATGCGGATGTCTTCCGCCAGCACGCTCCAGCGCGGATCACCTGGGTCGAGAGGTGCCCGATCCGGAATGACCGCGGTGTGGGGCCGCACAAGTCCGGTCACTGCCCCGAAGGCGTCGGCCGGGAGTCCGCCGATCAGCGCCTCTTCATCGTCATCGGGCGTGGAGCTCGACGGCAAACCGCCGGGCGCCGAATCACGCGCGACGTCCAGATCATCCACCACCTCGGTGAGCAAAGGCAGATCGTCCGAACCACTGGCATCGGCGCTCGACGCGGTGTCGTGCAGCGGCCCGTGCGGCGAGGCATCAACGTGCAGCGCGAGGGGCGTGAGCTCCGGCTCCTGCGTGCTTTGCTCGCGCATCAATGCCCGATCGAGTTCGGCAACCTCGGTCAGGAGCGGAATCTCGTCGTTCGCGGTGCCCAGGCCATGATGCGCCTCGGCGCCGTGTGCGTCAGCTTCGGGATGTCCTGCGGGAAGCGCACCGGCATCAGGCGCCACGACCGGAGGGGCACGAGCGATCAGGGGCGGAGCAACGATTGACTCAGACGTGCCCTGTTGTTGCGGGGGAGCTTGCCGCAGTTCGGAAGCTTGAGGATTGATCTCCGGAAGCACGCCGGCATCGACAGGAGGCATGCCCGCGTCCCCGAGGGAGATGAGCTCGCCTTCGCCCGGCCCCGGCAGTTGCAGTGTGGTCGGAAATGCATCGCGTGCCGCCCGGTTGCGACGCATCAGTGCGTCGACTTCCTCGAGAAGCTCGCGCGCCGTGGGAGCCGCGCCGGTCAACCCCGCTCCGCCAGATTGTGCGAGCGCAGGGCGTAGCCACGCGCGTTGTAGAACTTCCACCGCTCCCGACCCGCGGCAACGGCATCGGGCTCAGCGCCGACGATCTCGGCAAGACGCTCGAAGCGGCCGAAGAACGCAGGGGGTGCCGACTGCATGTTGACCAGCACCGCCGCCGGGCCACGATGCTCGGGAACATGGTCGACGATGATCGGGGTGTGCTCCATCAGTGAGGCGGAGAGGCGGCAATGCGGCAGGAATCCCGTGGCCGGCCATTTCCACATGAAATCGTCGAGCGCGGCGGTCATCGTCTCATCCCCGGTGAGCACCCGAACGTGGCCGTGCTGCTGCCATGCCTTGGCGACCAGCTGAACAACCACGCGCATCGGGTCGGCGCAGTGGGTGTAGAAGTCGATACTCGTCACCTGCGCGCCGTCAGGTCGGCGGCGTGTGTGCGAGCAGCCAGGTGGTGAGCAACGGAACGGGCCGGCCAGTGGCGCCCTTCTCCTTGCCTTCCTTCCAGGCGACGCCCGCGATATCGAGATGCGCCCAGTCGTACTTCTTGGTGAAGCGCGAGAGGAAGCATGCTGCCGTGATGCTGCCGCCCGCTCGCCCGGCGACGTTCGCGAAGTCCGCGAAATTGCTGTTGAGGCCTTCCTGGTAGTCGTCCCAGACCGGCATCTGCCACGCACGGTCGTAGGCGTCGTCCCCCGCGGTGATGAGCGCCCGCGCGAGAGCGTCGTTGTTGCTGAAGACGCCGCAGGCGACGTGCCCGAGCGCGATCACCATTGCGCCCGTGAGCGTCGCGATGTCGACCACGGCCTCGGGCTCGAAACGCTCGGCGTAGGTGAGCGCATCGGCCAGGATGAGGCGACCTTCGGCGTCCGTGTTGAGGACCTCGACCGTCTGACCGGACATGGTCTTGACGATGTCGCCCGGCTTCGTGGCGCGGCCTGACGGCATGTTCTCGCAGGCGGCCACCAGCCCTACGACATTGACCTTGGCCTTGAGCTCGGCGACTGCGCGAAACGTCCCGAAAACGGCCGCAGCGCCGCACATGTCGAATTTCATCTGATCCATGTCCGCCGCGGGCTTGATGGAAATACCGCCCGTGTCGAACGTGATGCCTTTGCCGACCAGCACGAGCGGCTGCGTTTTGCGCGGGCTGCCGTTGTACTCGAACACGATGAAACGCGGCGGCTGATCGCTGCCGTTGCTGACCGAAAGGAAAGAGCCCATTCCGAGCTCCTCGATCTGTGGCCGCTCCATGACCGTGACCTTGAGATCGGGATACTCCTGCGCAAGCTGCAGCGCGCGCTCACCGAGATAGGCTGGCGTGCAGACGTTGCCCGGCAAATTGCCGAGATCGCGCGCGAGGTCCATGCCGCGCGATATCGCAAGTCCGCGGGCAGCAGCGGTTTCACCGGTCGACAGATCGGAGCGTTGCGGCACCGAGAGCGTGAGCTTGCGCAAGGGCCGACGCACCTCCGAGGGCTGGCTCTTGAGCTGCTCGAACCGGTAGACCGACTCCATCGCGACGATCACCGCGTGCTCCACGCGCCAGGCCACCTCG
This sequence comes from Pseudomonadota bacterium, assembly GCA_030946875.1. Lineage (GTDB taxonomy): Bacteria > Pseudomonadota > Gammaproteobacteria > Burkholderiales > Casimicrobiaceae > CAIWHR01. The sequence goes on from JALYXY010000259.1 coordinate 7,311, forward strand.
CGCCGCTTCACCTTCTCCTCGGTGAGATAGAGCACGGCTTCGTACGAGCCCGTCTCATTGAGGAGCTTGACGGCAGAGCGTATGGCGCTGCGGAACTCCTTGTCGCGGAAATCGCGCTCCTTGCCGAGGCCGACCAGAAGCACGCGGTCGGCCAGCGTCCCCCGCACGTTGTGCAGGAGG
>JALYXY010000272.1 GCA_030946875.1 Pseudomonadota bacterium
CGATGGTGTGCCAATGGTCGGCTTCACCTGGTACTCGCTCACCGACCAGGTTGACTGGGACAGCGCTCTGCGGGCAGACCAAGGCAACGTCAACCCGGTCGGCCTGTACGATCTCGACCGCAAGATCCGCCCGGTCGGCGAGGCTTACAAGAAGATCATTCGTGAATGGGGCAACGTGCTGCCGACAAACAGCGTTTGCCTGCGCGTGCCTGTCTACTCGCCGCGCGAAACCAAGCTTGCCGAAGAAGCCAGCGCGCGCGACCTCGCCGTCAGCGCAGGGCCCCTAATCGAGGTCGACGCACACGCGCCCAACCCGGGCAACTCCCAGGAGAGTTCATGAGCATGGAGGGCAAAGTCGTGATCGTGACCGGCGGTGCGGGCGGCATCGGCCTAGCGACCGCCCAATCCTTCGGCAAACGCGGCGCACGGGTGATCGTCGTCGACTACGCTGCAACCAAGGCTGATGCTGCCGTGCAGGCGTTGCAGGCGGCAGGCGTGCGCGATGCGCTGGCCCTGGCCTGCAATGTCGGCGTCGAGGCGGAGGTGGTCCGCGCCGTCGACGCGACAATCGCGCACTTCGGCCAGCTCGACATCGTCGTCAACAACGCGGGCACGATGATCTTTAAGCCGATTGAGGCGCACAGCGAAGAGGATCTGCTCGGCATTTTCCGGGTGGATTTTTTCGGCGCCTTCTGGTTCATCAAGCAGGCTTTCCTGAAGTGCCGGCCGGGTTCGGCGGTGGTCAACGTAGCCAGCATTCATGCCGTCGAGACGACCCCGCTCGTCTCGGCATACGCGGCCGCCAAGGTGGCCCTGGTCTCGCTGACACGCTCGGCGGCGATTGAAGGCAAGCCTAAGGGCATTCGAGTCAATGTCGTGCTTCCGGGCGCGATCGACACGCCGATGCTGCGCGAGAACCCGAACGTCAAGTCCGGCGCCGAGGTGGTCGACCCCGCCTTCGTCGGCCAGCCACAAGACGTCGCTTCGGCGATTGTCTACCTCGCCTCTGACCAAGCCGCGTTCGTGAACGGCGCGCCGTTGATAGTCGATGGCGGGCGACTGGCTTGCCTTTGACGCATCGATGCCGACCGCAAGGACGGTGCAGGTTGGCCGTACGTAATTACGGGGAGCTTTTCGGCAGGAAGTTTTGAACAGACGGGTCGATAACGGTAACGGCGATGCTGTACGCAATGACACAGTGACCATTGATCGAACACCGTGAGCGAGCAAATGGCCCGCCGTGCGAATCCATTGCTACCGATCCTCCAGAAACTCGGGCCCGGGTTGATCACTGGAGCAGCGGACGATGATCCCAGTGGCATCGCCGCCTACTCACAGGGCGGAGCTCAGTTCGGCTACAACATACTCTGGACGCTGTTCTTTACTTACCCGCTGATGGTGGGTATCCAACTGGTCAGCGCCCGCATCGGGCGGGTCACTGGCTACGGCATTGCGGGCAACATCCGCAGAAACTATCCTCCCGCTCTGCTCTACGGCGTCGTGGCGCTTTTGCTATTGGCCAACACGATCAACATTGGCGCGGATATCAGCGCCATGGCAGACGCCCTCGCGCTCCTGATCGGAGGGCCGCGGCACGCCTATGTCGTGGGAATCGGTGCTTTGTGCGTCGTCCTGCAAGTGTTCGTCTCCTATGCCCGTTATGTGCGCGTCCTCAAGTGGCTAACACTGTCCCTATTTGCGTACGTGGGGGTGGTGTTCGCCGTCGATATACCGTGGGCTGAGGTTGCTCGAGCAGTGCTGCTCCCGTCCGTGAGTATCGCGCCCGAGTACATCACGACCGTGGTCGCCATCTTCGGTACCACCATCAGTCCCTACTTATTCTTTTGGCAGGCTTCGCAGGAATGCGAGGACCTCCGGGCGTCAAGGGCTGAGAAACCCCTACGCGGTCATCCCGAACAGGCACGCGTCCAGTTGCGCCGCATGAAGCTCGACACTTACATTGGCATGGGATTCTCTAATCTGATCGCCTTCTTCATCATGCTTACCACCGCGGCCACGCTGCACAGTCACGGAGTGACCGATATCCAGTCGTCAGGGCAGGCCGCGGAGGCCCTGCGTCCCATCGCTGGCCGATTTGCATTCCTGCTCTTCAGCCTCGGTATCATCGGTACCGGACTGTTGGCGGTACCGGTCCTCGCCGGCTCATCCGCGTTTGCGCTCGCTGAGAGTTTCAAATGGCGGCGCGGGCTAGATCTCTCGCCGGCACGCGGATCGCGGTTCTACGGGGTGATCGCCGTGTCTACGCTCATTGGCTCGACGTTGAGTTTCGCACCGATCGATCCGCTCAAAGCGCTTTACTGGGCCGCCGTGATCAATGGTGTGATTTCGACGCCCATCATGGTTGTGATGATGCTAATGGCGTCGAACAAGAAAGTCATGGGTGATTTCGTAGTGCGGCCCCACCTGAAAGCACTGGGCTGGGTCGCCACAATGGCTATGGGAGTGGCTGTTTCCGCAATGTTTGTCCAGATGCTGTGGCACTGACGCCCTGGAACGTACCACTACGCAGTGAACCGCGCCGAGCTTCGCAACGTGCAAGCTTTCGACGCGTGAAGCCGGAGTCGTGAACGCGCAAAAGTCGAAATTGCCGCATGAAAACTGAAATCCACAATGGAACGCAGGGGCGGCGTTTGCTCCTGTCAAGGAAGGTCCAGCTTGTTAGTATGAAGACCATTTAGATCTCTCCTCGCGTTCGAGACCCATGATTCGAGTCGCGGCATAGGTTTTCTACAGCTGCCATCATGGAACTCGGCACCGAAATGGCTACACACTCTGCACACTTCTCTGTGTTGGGCACGCTAGTGCTAACCTCCTGCGCAGCCGTTAGGCTCTCCTGTCAAAGGGCGTGGCGGTCAGGCGGCCGACGCGCGGGTGCGTTGGCCCGCCGCTTTGGCTTCGATGATTAAACCAACGTTCCTGATTTGCGGGGAGTCGCACTCAGGTGAATAGATTAGCCCAGCAATTCGAGCATTTTGGGGAGAAAAACGGAACGCAAGATAAAAGGCGCGGCACGTCGCGCGCGTAAATCTTTGTCTGCACATGGTAAAGCACGGCACGCATGTTTTAGGTCGCGTGCCGCGCAATGCACGAAAGCCGCAGCAGTGCTCGCTTTCCGGCGTGCCGCTTACGCCTGACTACGCTGCAGCTCTCCGGAGGCCATCATGCGGGAGCTTAATGACAAGCAGCTGTCGGTGCTGTCACAGGTGCCGCGCCGAAGACTTGGGCTCAATCGGGCGCTTTCTGCGCGCCCGGTAACGCGTCAGCCGCTCACGCAATGCACAGCTTCGACGCGGACGATGGGATTTTTTTAAGATCCAAAGCGCCGGCCGTGCCTTGGAAGAGTTCGATCACCAAGCGGAGAGCGTGAGTCACAATGCGAGATTCGGCGGCGGTCGCCTCGCTGCACTGACCGTAAGCGACGTGTAGGAGAAGAACCATGGCAAACGGCGCGCCTAGTATCCGGGTCCTGGTCTCAATTTGAGGCAGGCAACGCAGCAACGGGCTTTAGAGTCGCTCGCCGGCGAGGCCACAGCATCGGGGGCTGCGTGTTATGGTTGGTTGGATGTTTTGCGCAAACCAGCCAAGGGCTATGTCTTGCATCCGAACGTACTGATCGTTGAGGACGCGGAGATCGCGAATCTCCTCACGCTTGAGCTCGGACGTCTTGGTTACACGATGTCGACGGCGGCGACAGGGGCCGATGCGCTGAAGCGCATCAACGGTGCGGCGCCCGACCTCGTGCTGCTCGATCTCGGTCTTCCCGATATCGACGGCTACGAGATCCTGCGCGAGCTTCGCGAAACCCGCCGCACGCTTCCGGTGATCTGTCTCACCGCGCGCGACCAGCAGATGGACCGCATCGGCGGCCTTCGTGCGGGGGCCGACGATTACATCGTGAAGCCTTTCGATGTTGGAGAGCTCGATGCGCGCCTGCGTGCCGTGCTGCGCCGGAGTGGACGCGTCGGCGCGCAGGATGTCAGCATCGGGGCGCTGCGGTTGCTATCGGAAGGCATGCAAGTCGAAGCCGACGGACAGCCGGTGCCCCTCACGCCTCGCGAGCTCCACGTACTGCGCCGCCTCATCAAAAATGTCGGCCGCGTGGTGACCAAGCAACAGCTCACCGAGACGCTCTCGCAGCTCAACGAGGATATCGGTGAGAAGACCATCGAGGTCTACATTCACCGGTTGCGGACGAAGCTGACCGGGCATGGCCTGGAAATCGTCACGGTACGCGGGTTCGGCTACCTACTGCGGGCCCTGCCGACTCGCTA
>JALYXY010000009.1 GCA_030946875.1 Pseudomonadota bacterium
CTCCGAGGTTGGTGCATGATCGATAGGCCGCAGCCGCTGTCATCGGCGTGCCGGATCCGTTTGGACGGCGGCTCGGCCATGCGGTTCCGGGTATTTCCACGTAGAGCGGCTGGACGGGCGGCCCAACGATTGCAGGGGCCCGCCCCGGTGACGTCGAGGGAAGGCCATCCTACTTCGCCGCAGGGACTCGCCGTTTCGTGGGCTGACGCACTCGCGCAGGGATGGCGACAGAACTGAGTGCGCGGCGCGCAACGGGCATCGGGGGCTCTGCAACAGGCGCCTGCGATGCCCCCGGCAATCCGTCGGAGGCGCGGGCCGTCCTGGCTTCGAGCACACCGACGAACGCACGAAAAATATGCGTCTCCGTGATGATGCCGACCACGCGCTGGCGCGCATCGATGACCGGAAGCCCGCCCACCGAATGCCGCGCCATCAGCGTTGCCGCGTGGGTGATCGGCGCGTCGTCGCGCACCGTGAGGACATCCCGGTGCATGAGGTGCGCGACTCCCGTGGGTGCCCCCGGATCAGCCGTGGCGGCGAGCAACAGGTCGCGCTCGGCGACGATGCCAAGCACGCGATCGTCGGCATCCAGCACCGGCAAGTGATGAATGGCGTGCTCCTGCATCACCCGCAAGGCGTTGCGGAAATCGCTGTCGACGCGCAGCGTGATGGGATGCGGGGTCATGTGGCTGCGGACGATCATGGAAGGCGTTCGGGATGGGGCGAAGAAGCACCTCATTGTCCCCCGAGACCGTGCCGGGCGCCAGCCGCTCGTTCAACCTATCCGCGCGCCGCGTACGCCTCCTGCAGGACGCTCGCCAGCGTTTCCGGGGAACAGGGCTTCTGCAACACGCGAAAGCCCTCGCTCACGGCGCGTTGCAGCTCCGACGTGTAGCCGGTCATCAGCACCACCGGGAGCCCGGGACGGTCGTTTCGCACGATGCGCGCAAGATCGAGTCCGTTGCGTTCGCCCGGCATGCTGACATCGCTCAGCACCACGTCGAACTCGCCGCGCTGCAGGCACTGCAGTGCTTCGTCCGCGTTCGCCGCGGTGGCCACGTCGAAGCCGAAAGAGACGAGAACCGGCGCAGTCGCCGCCATGAGATCGACGTTGTCGTCGACCAGCAGCACGCGCAGACCCTCCGCATCGCCTGCGCTGCGGTGTGTGATCTGCGCATCCGCTGGCCCATGCGCCGGAGGCAGCAGCAATGACACGGTCGTGCCCTTGCCGGGCGTGCTTGCAATGCGCGCGGAGCCACCTGCCTGCAGGCAGAACCCCTGCACCTGACTCAAACCGAGACCGGTGCCATAACCGGCGGGCTTCGTGGTGAAGAACGGCTCGAACGCACGACTCAGGACCACCGGATCGATGCCCGATCCGGTGTCGCTCACCGCGATTTCGACCCTTGGCCCCGTTGCCGGCGGATCGCCTTCGACATTGAGCGCACGGATCGTGAGCTGCCCGCCGTCGACCATCGCATCCTTCGCGTTCATCGCGAGATTGATGAGCGCAAGCTCGAGCTCCGCGACGTCGATCTCCACCGGCGCCACGTCTGGAGCGATATCGACGTCCAGGGCCACGCCCCTGCCGAGCGAGCTTTCGATGAGCTCCGCGATGGCGGGAAGGTGCTCCTGCAACTCGATGCGCTGCAAGTCGAGCGACTGCCGGCGCGAGAACGCGAGCAGCTGCCGGGTGAGCCGCACGCCCGTGTTCACTGCACGCTGAATGGCCGAAAGCTCGGAGGGTGCGGTCGCCGCACCGACCTTGCTTTGCAGAAGAAAGAGATTGTTGTTGATGACGGCGAGAAGATTGTTGAAGTCGTGCGCGACGCCGCCCGTGAGTCGACCGAGCGCCTCGAGGCGCTGCGCCGCAGCGAGCTGCACCTGGACCTGCTCGGTGGTCGAGACCGCGTCGGCGACGCGCGTTTCGAGCTCCTGGTTCGCGCGGCGAATGCGTGCGCTTGCACCCACGAGCGCAGCATTCACTTCGTCGCACTCGCGAATGCCCGTGGCCACCGGTCGGACGGGCTCGTTGCGCTCGAGCAGCAAAGCCGCCTCGCGCAACGTATCGATGGGGCCCGCAATTCGCCGCCCGAACCAGAGCGCGAGGAGCACCGAGATGGCGAAGAGAGCGACCGCGATGGCGATCAGATCCAGCATCGATCGCTCGATGCTGCGTCCGAGCTCGTTATGCGGAATTCCGATCACGAAGGTCCAGCCATACACCGGAGAGGTGTTGTAGACCGCGAGCACGCGTGTGCCGTCCAGCGTTACGGTTTCCAGATATCCGGCAGGTTCGCGTGCGATGGCCGCGCGCAGATCCGCTTGCGCCGGCTTTCCAATCCATCGGCCGGGCTCCGGAAGGCGCGCGATGACCGTTCCCCGGCCATCGAGAACCGCGCATACCCATGCTGCGGGCAGGCCCTGTTCGTTGAGGATCGTCTGCAGCTCTTCGGGTCGAATGGTTACGCCTACATTGAAGGGCGTCGCGCTGCCGCGCCGGACGGGCGCCTGGATCGACGCCGCGGCCACTCCGGTGATGCGCCCGACGGCGAGGGGAGTAACCTCCGCGCGTTCGGTGACGAATGGGAACCGAGGCCGCTCCCCCGCGGGGCGGGGCGGGATCTCCGCGCCGAAGGGCAGAACCGTGTTCACGATCTGCCGCTCACGATCCACGAGCACCACCCATCCACCGGTCGAGGCAGTAGCCTGTTTCGCCTGATCGTAAAAGCGGCGGAAGTCCCCGCTCTCCAGGTAGGGCGACTGCGCGAGCATGGTGGCGACGATCTCGCGCTTGCCCAGCTCGCGGTCGACCACGAGCGCAAGGGCGCGCGTGGTTTCGCGCACCGATTGCTCGATGCTTGCGCGCTCGCGCTTGTACTGCAGCCAAAGATCCGACATCGCCGCCGCCACGATGGGAATGAACACGGCAACGACCAGCAGGATGAGCCGGGTTCGAATCGTGAGCGGCCACAGGCGGTGCCACCCGCGGATGGGGTCGGCCAAAGGGTCCGCGGGTACACCACGCTCAGTCCCTGCGCCAGCAGGTGCGAGCTTGGGATTCAAGTCCACGGCAACCGCACCTTCGCTTGCGGTCTCGACGATCGCACTGCGGGAATCCTTCGTTGCGTCGCGAGAAGCCATTGTCGGATGCGCCGGTGCACGGTGCCGAGGCCAGTCTACGGGTGCTTCGCGCCCATGGTCAACGCGCACCCGAATCAGTAGCCAGAGGCGGGAGGCATGCAACGTGCAATGCGCAGGATCGTTGCCGGTCGCCGGCGTCAGGCGTGTGCACCGCCCCGATGGTGCAGGAGCATCGCGGCGGCTGCGGCAACGAATGAAATGCCACACACCGGCCACCATCCGAAATGGGTGAAGGTGGTGCTCGCGACGAAAGCGCCCACGGCATTGCCTCCCCAGACGTGCCCGGCGAACACCGTGTTGAGCCGGCTGCGGGCGCTGGGGTCCACCGAGGTGACAAGGGTCTGATTCGCAACCATCGCCGCACGCAATCCGCAGTCGAGAAGAACGGCACCGATGACGAGCGCGAACACCCACACGGCACCCGCGGCGAACACCGCGAAGGAGCTCATGGCGAGCACGATGCCGACTGTGACCACCGGCCCGACACCACGCCGGTCCATCCATCGCCCAGCCGAGCGCGAGATGAGCGTACCGGAAGCGCCGGGGATGCCGATGAGCCCGGTCGCCGCGGGTCCCAGGTGATGGATGACGTGCATCATCGGTGCGATGGTGGCCCAGAAGCCCCCGTACCCGATGCCGAGCAGAAACTGCGTCATGGATGCGCGACGCAGCGCCGCGTTCGATGCAAACAGATGCCCCAGCGAGCGCATGAGCTCGCGATAGCCGTGCGCGGTGCGTGCCGGCGCGTGCGGCAACCGCCACGCGAGCGCAATGGCAATCGCGACCAGCATCGCGAACGAGATCGCGTACATCGCTCGCCACCCCAGCGTTGCGGCGACGAGTCCGCCCACCACCCGCGCGAACAGGATGCCGAGGAAGAGCCCGGACAGCACCGTGCCCACTGCATTGCCGCGCGCCTCCGGCTGGGCGAGCTCGGCGACCAGGGGCACGATGTGCTGCGAGAGGCTCGCGCACACCCCGATGACAAAGCTTGCGATCCACAGGACCTGGAGCGTCGGCGCGAGGGCCATCGCCGCGACAGCGATCAGCAGCGCCCCCAGCTTGGCCAGGATCAGCGTCCGCTTGTCGTAACGGTCGCCAAGCGGTATCAGGAACAGCGTTCCGGCAAGAAAGCCGGCGAAGGCCAGGGTCGGGATCCATCCGACGGCCGCGGGAGTCGCGCCGAACTCCGCGCCGATTCGCTCGAGCATCGGGGTTTGCAGGTGCATGGCACCCGCCGTCACGAACACAGTGCTCGCGAGCAAGGCCATGAGCCCGCGCGTGAGCCGCCCAGGTGCGCCCGCCGGGAGGCTCTCCCCTTCCGGCTTCACCTTCACTTCACGCGCATTCGGGCTCGAGCTTTCGTTGCGATTTGCCGGGTGCGCTCAGCGCATCGTGCGCGCACGGATCGAGCGAAGCTGCGCCTCGAGTTCGCCGATGCGTTGCATGAGCTCCACCACGAGCGACACAGCGTGCGGTTCGAGTTCGAGTTCCCCATGAAGCCGCCGCGCGGTGCGCGCGATGACCACGCATTCGCCGCTGAAAGTCCAGGTGGACGCCCGCGCATCGAGCGGCCGCAACGCACCGTCGTCGATCAGCTCACGGACCATCGACTCGGCGGCGCCCGACAACTCGCAGAGTTCGCGCAGCGTGAGCGCACCTTGCGCGTCGAGGTGAAACGCCTGGACAAGGTCACGGTTCACAGGATGCCTCCTGTCTCGAGATGCGCCCGCGGATCGAACGTGGATGCTTCCGCAAGCTCTTTCCACAGTCCGCGCTGGCGGTCGGTCAGCACCGTCGGCACCGTGATCGCTGCAACAGCATAGAGGTCGCCCGACTTGCCCTCGGCGCGCGCGAGACCGCGGCCCGGGATGCGAAATTGCTGGCCGGCCCGAGTGCCCGCCGGAATCTTGAGCGAGATCTTGCCCGTCGGCGTCGGCATCTCGATGCTCGCGCCGAGTGCGGCTTCCCACGGGGCGAGGGGCAAGTCGAGGTAAAGATCCTGCCCGTCGGCCCGGAACACCGGGTGGGGCGCGACCTCGATCTGCAGGTAAAGATCGCCGTCGCGACCCCCGTTGATGCCCTTGCCGCCCTTGCCCGGGACGCGCAGCTTCGTCCCGTCGGCAACGCCTTTAGGGATGCGCACCTTGAGGTGATGCGGGACGCGACGCACAACGCCGTTGGCGTCGACTTCGGACGCAGCGAGATCGAGGTCGATTTCCGCGCCGTGGTACGCCTGATTGAAGGTGATGCGCACCGCGGCTTCGAAATCCTGCCCGTGCATCGCGCCGCGTGGGCCGCTGCCGGCCCGCCCGCGCCGACCGGCGAGCCCTGCGAAGAGGTCACTCAGGTCGATGTCCTCGAAGCTCGCGCCGTCGCCGAAGTTTGCGCCCCAGCCCGGCGGCGGCCGGAACTCCTGGCCTTCGGGATGACGCCCGAGCTGATCGTATGCCGCGCGCTTCTCCGGATCCTTGAGCGTCTCGTAGGCTTCCTGCACCTCCTTGAAGCGCTCTTCGGCATTGGGCTCCTTCGAGACGTCGGGGTGGTACTTGCGCGCGAGCTTGCGGTAGGTTGTCTTGATCTGGTCCGGGGTCGCGCTGCGCTCGAGCCCCATGAGGGAATAGTAGTCTTTGAATTTCATGTGGTCACCCGTTCATCCCTTGGTGGGGACGGGCGACCGGTTTTCAACCGCGCGGGCCGATCGCGCGGAGATCAGACGCGCGAGATCACTGCTGCTGTCGCGGGTGGTATTCAGGGGCCCCGGCGCGGTCGCGAACTGCCGGCGGTTCCCTCTGCTCCCGCGCGGTCGCAGGCGCGTCCATTCGCGGAGGCGCACCGCGGGGGTCGCCACCTTCCGTCCGAGGAGCGCGCACGACCGGGCCCGAACCTGGGTTGTCACCATGGGCGAGACGCCCGTCTCCGCCTTGCCAGCGGCCGCGCCCCCCGCCTCCATATTCGCCGGGTGCAGCGCCGCGGACGTCCGGCGCTGCGGCACGGGGCCGCTCGACGCCCCCATCGTAACGCGGTGGACGTCCCTCGCGGCCGGGTGTGAACTGTGGTCCGGGCGAGCGCCCGCCTGGACCGGCTCTATAGTCACGACCTTCGCCGCCGCGGTGCTGCCACCAGCCATCCCGAATGCCTTCGCGGTAATAGGGCCGTCGCTCGATGAAGTGATTACCGCGCCCGACCTCGATCGCGATGTGCCGCGAGCGCCAGTCGGGCCGCGCCCAGCCCCAGTGATTGTTGGTCACGTAGTAACCCACCCCGAAGCCGATGAGACCCGTGCCGACCACTGCCGGATAGTACATACGCGGCGGACGCCAGTAGAACGGAACGTATGCCGGGGCCCACCACGACCCGTACACCACGGTCGGGTTGTACGTGGGGACATAGATCACGTCCGGCTGGGCAGGCTCGATATAGATCGTGCGGTTTTCGACGATGACCCGCTGCTGCGGCGACTCGACGAGGTTGCCAACGGACTGAGCACGAAAACGCAAATCCTGGACCGTCTGCATCACGCGGTCCTGGTCAGCCAGAAAGGCCTCGCCGAGGCGGCGCGTCCATTCGACCCGCTCGTTCATCATCAGCAACACCTGGGGAAATGCCGCCAGCGAAAGCACGCTCGGATCCCAGTTGCGGCGAGCGAGCGCATTGTCGAGCGTCGGGCCCTTGAGGCCGGGGTTATGCTGGACGAAACGTGCAGCTTCGACGACGTCCAGCGGGAACGTGGCCGCCATCAGCACTTGCGCGAGCAGCTGATCGGGATAGAGAGCGATCGGTGCGAGCAGTGCGTCGAGCTCGTCCTGTGGGGCCGGTGCTACTGCTGCGGGAGCACCGTAGACGGGTGCAGGAGCACCGTAATCCGCGGCCGGGCCCGGGTTCGGCGGCACCCAGACGGGCGGCGCACCGCGCACCCGCTCTGCCGATCCCATGTAGGTGCCCTGCGCCAGCAACGTGCCGGGCAAGGCGGCGATCAGCGCGACGGCAACCAACCTGCGGCGCAATACGTGGTTCATGCGAGCTCCTCGATGGCCATGGCTCGCAGCGCGAGTCGCGACATCCCATCAACGCGCGAAGGTCGCGCCCGTTGACGCCGTCCGTCACGCCGGCTCGAGCGCAACACGGCGCGCGCGCTTTCACAGGGCGAGCCCATGGGCCCCCGCGGGCACCGATGCCGTGAGGCGTGCGATGCTCGGCAGCAGGTTCAAGGTGGTCCCCTGGCGGAGCTCGACGGCACGCCTGCGAAGCTCTGCAAATGCGAGTTCGATCGGGTCACCGACCGCAGCGAACACGATCACGTTGCCGCGCGGACTGTGCAGGGACGCGGTTCTGCCAAGGAATTCGGTCGCGATGCGCTCGAGGCTCGCCCGGTAGCCCCGGCTTCGTCCCAGCAGATTCACCACCATGAGACCCCGGGAACCGAGGGCGTTGCGCGCGCGGGCGTAGAACCTGCCAGTATCGAGAGCGCCGGCCCGCCCGCTGGCGTCGAAACCGTCGACGAACATGAGATCGAACTCATGATCCCCTCGCGTCACGTATTCATCGCCATCGGCGAGCTCCACCGACAGCCGCGGTGGATCGTCCGGCGGCAAGCGGAAGAAATGGCGCGCAGCGGTGATGACGGCCGGGTCGATCTCGACCACATGCACGCGAGCGCGGCTACGGTAACGGTAGAGAAACTTGGGCAGGGAGCCCGCACCGAGACCGATCGCAAGAACGTTGCGCGGCCAGAGCGAGTCACTGCGCAACAGGAGCGCGACCATCATGTCGCGTGTGTACTCGAGCTCGAGTGCCCAAGGCCGCGCAATGCGCATGGCTCCCTGGATCCACGTCGACCCGAAGTGCAGGTAACGCACACCCCGCTCCTCGCTCACGTCGATCCGGCCGGTCATGCCCGGATTATGCGTGCACTGCGGACGACAGCTCCACGAAGGTGCGCCCGGAGCCCGACGCACTTCAGTTCACCTTTACACTGCGCGATATGCAGCACGACCTGCGAGACAGCTACGACGCCGTTCCTTACGACAGTCACCCGTTCCCGCAAACGCATCCTGACCGGCTGGCCACGATCGCGTGGCTCTTCGGCATGCGGCCAGCACCTGTCGAGCACTGCCGGATGCTCGAAATCGGCTGCGCCTCGGGCGGGAACATCTTGCCCATCGCAGCCACGCTGCCGTCGGCGCAATTCGTCGGCGTCGATTTTTCCGAAGTTCAAATCGGCCAGGGTACGGCAGAGCTCTCCGCGCTCGGTCTGTCCAACGCGCGCCTTCTCACGATGGACATCACCGAGTTCGACGAGGGCCTCGGCGAATTCGATTACATCATCGCGCACGGCGTCTACTCGTGGGTGCCGGCGCAGGTACGTGACAAGCTCCTCGCGGTCTGTGGGCGCCATCTCGCTCCACACGGAGTCGCCTACGTGAGCTACAACACCCTGCCGGGTTGGAGCACGCGCGGCGCTGTCCGGGAGGCGATGCGGTACCCGACGCGTCACGTGAAGGACGCAAGCACGCGAGTGAGGCAAGCCAGAGGCGTGCTCGAGTTTCTGGCGCGGCACGCCACGGGCGACGACGCCGAATACGTGGGAATGCTGCGCAGCGAAGCCGAGGAGGTGCGCAGCAGGCCCGATTACTACGTTTTTCACGAACACCTGGAGGACGTCAACGAGGCGTTTTTCTTTCACGAGTTCATCGACCATGCCGCGAGGCACGGCCTGCGTTATCTCGGCGAGGCCACGTTTCGCAACATGTTCAGCCACGAGCTCGGACCCGCGGCGAGCCAGGCGCTCGCGGCTTTCGCACCGGATCTCATCACGCGCGAGCAGATGATCGATTTCCTGCGCAACCGGACATTTCGGCAGACTTTGCTCGTGCGCGAACCCATGAGTCTCGAGCGCAAGATCTCTCCCGTGCGGGTGACCGCGCTGCACGTGGCCACCGACGCGCAAGCCGCGGTACACGATGCGGCCAGCGTGCAAGGAGCGGTGGAGTTCCGCACGCCGGGTGGGCGCGCCATGGCGATCATCCCTGAGATCTGCAAGGCTGCATTCGCGATCATGGCCGCCGAATGGCCGGCGAGCATCGCCTTCGACGCTCTCGTCTCGAGGCTTGCGGCGCGTGCAGGCACCGGCGTCACCGAGGATCAGCAACGGCTGTTGAGCTCGGCGCTCCTCAGCGGTTATGCGCTGGGCGCGGTGGAGCTCCACTTCGCGCCGCCCGCCTTCACTCTCACGCCCGGTCAGCGACCCTGCGCCAGCAGCGTCGCCCGCCTGCGCGCGGAACAGGGCCGCGAAGTCACGACGCTGCGCCACGAGGAGCTCAATGTCGACGCCCTGACGCGTCGGCTCCTTCTTCTGCTCGACGGAACGCGTACACGAGCCGAGCTCGCGAGTCTCATCTGGCCAGAGCTGGCACCCGAGCAGCGGCATGCACTCATCGAGCAGGCGATCCCGCAACTCGCACGGCAGGCACTGCTGGTCGCATAAAGCTGCAACCGGGTACGCGTCGGTCGTTGCCTGACCGGGGCCTCTCGCTCCGCTGACAGGCCGCGATCCCGCACGGCGTGCACAATGTGCGGTTTGCCGGCCTTCACGCGCACCGTGCCCGACGACGCTTTGCCGACCGACCTTCAAGATACGCCGTGCTCGTCCGCCGGTGGTCGGCCCCTGCTCGCGCCCGGGCGCAATTGCTGGCGCATCGAGCATGCGAAACGCCTCACCTTTCTCGTCGATGGCGCCAATTACTTTACGGCGGTGCGCTCGGCGCTCGCAAAGGCCAGGCACTCGATCTTCATCCTCGGCTGGGACATCGACAGTCGCATGCTCCTCGTGCCTTCGGGTGCGAACGACGGCTATCCCGAGCCGCTGTCCGAGTTCCTGAACGCCGTCGTCGCGCGCCGTCGTGGCCTGCGCGGCTACGTGCTGTCGTGGGACTACGCGATGCTGTATGCGCTCGAGCGTGAATGGCTTCCGCGCTACAGGTTCGACTGGCAGACCCATCGGCGGCTCTCGTTCCGCCTGGACGCTCGCCACCCGGTGGCCGCATCGCACCACCAGAAGGTCATCGTGGTGGATGACAGCCTTGCGTTCGTGACGGGTTTCGACCTCACACGTTGCCGCTGGGATACGGAGCGCCACGAAAGCAGCCATCCCCTTCGCGTGGACAGCACAGGCAAGGCCTATGGCCCGTTCCACGATGTGGGCGTCGTCGTCGAAGGCGACTGCGCCCGCGCGCTGGGCGAGCTCGCGCGTGACCGCTGGCAGCGGGCGACGGGGCGTGCGCCGCGTCGGCCGCAGGACAGTCGGGTGGAGAGCGCATGGCCCGACGGCGTGACGCCGGATATCGCGGATGTACGGGTGGCGATCGCGCGAACGGATGCCGCGGTCGAAACCGTGCCTCCGGTAACCGAAATACGGCAGC
Organism: Pseudomonadota bacterium; assembly: GCA_030946875.1. Lineage (GTDB taxonomy): Bacteria > Pseudomonadota > Gammaproteobacteria > Burkholderiales > Casimicrobiaceae > CAIWHR01. Next base: position 10,566 of record JALYXY010000009.1, read on the forward strand.
TGCATCTCGACGCGATTGGGGCCGCACGGCGTTACGTCTACGCGGAGAACCAGTACTTCACGTCACGGACCATCAGCACCGCGCTCGCACGAAGTCTTGCATCGAACGAGGGGCCCGACATCGCGATCGTATCGCCAAAGATGCAGTCGGGATGGCTCGAAAGCTCGACCATGGGCGTGCTCCGGGCGCGCATTCACCGTGATTTGCGCGGCGCTGATGCGCACGACCGCTATCGGCTCTACTCGCCCGCGCTGCCATGGCTGTGCGCCGCCGACGGCTGCCTCAACGTGCACAGCAAGGTGCTGATCATGGATGACGACTTCGTCACGATCGGTTCGGCGAATCTCTCCGACCGTTCGATGAACCTCGACACGGAATGCAATCTCGCCATCGAAGCGCAAGGTGATCCACGCGTGCAGGCGGCGATCACGGGATTTCGAGACCGGCTCCTCGCCGAGCACCTGGGAGCTTCGCCGGCGGACGTGGCGGCTGCGATCCAGTCCGAAGGATCCCTGCACCGCGCCATCGCGCGCCTCGCTCGTCCCGGCAGCGCGTGTCTGGTCGCGGGGGATCCGGATCTCGATCCGATGGTGGATGCGGTCACGCCCGACCACGGCATCCTGGACCCGGAAGAACCGCTCGATACGAACCTCATCATGGCGGACGTAATCACTACAGCCGAGCATCGCAGCGGCGCGAAAAGCCGATTGGCCGTGCTGCTGGTGCTCGTGCTCAGCCTCGCCGGACTTGCGCTCGCCTGGCGGTACACGCGACTGGGTGCATGGCTCGATTTCCCGGCGCTCGTGAGCTATGCGCAATGGATCGAGCGGCAGCCGCTGGCACCATTCATCGTCGCACTCGCTTACCTCATCGGCGCGCTGCTGGTGATTCCGGTGATCCTGCTGATCGCGGCGACCACTGCGGTATTCGGTCCCGCTCTCGGCGCGCTGTATTCGCTCGCCGGTGCGCTGCTGAGCGCAAGCTTCATCTACGCGCTTGGTCGGCACCTCGGGCGCGACGCGGTTCGCAAGTTCGCAGGGCCACGCCTCAATGAGCTGTCGCGGAGGCTCGCGCGACGCGGCCTCCTTGCCGTCGTGCTCATCAGAATCGTTCCGATCGCGCCGTTCTCCGTGATCAATGCCGTCGCGGGAGCCTCGCACATCGGATGGCGGGACTTCATTCTGGGCACAGCTGTGGGGCTCGTGCCGGGCATCGTGCTCACGTCGATGTTCGTGGACCGCGCGGTGGCGGCGATGCGCTCCCCCAGTCCGACGACGTTCGCGCTACTCGGCGGAGCAGCCGCGCTCGTTGTCGCCGCGGCGCTCTTCGTGCGCCGCAAGCTCGACCACTCGGCGCCCCCGAAGCCTACCCAGGTATCGAGAAACCACGGCGCCTGACGCGCACGACCCGCGGACGCTGACCTGACCTGCTCGCCGTCAGATCGGCGGCACGCTGCCGTTGACGCCCACGCTGATGCGGTCCGTGCTGTAGGCGCCCGGCGCTCCCGTCACCGTGACGATGACGTGCTCCCCCGCTTTGAGCGCGGAAACATCGGCAACCTCGGTCGTGACCACTGGCACGTTGGCCGGGACCACGATCGTCTTCTCGCCTCCCTGATAGGCGAGCGTGAGTCGCCGGCTGCCGGGCGCTGATGCGACGCCGGACACTGTTGCATTGGTCATTGTGTGGGTCGTTCTGGCGTCCTTGACCGTGGCATTGGTCATCGTGCTGCGGTTGTCATTGGCGAAGGGCCGGTGCCCTTCGCCCGTCCCTCGCAAGGCTTCGGGAAAGATGTGCACCTCGCTCGCGACGAGCGTGCCGTCGCCCTGCGGCGCTGCCGTGGCGCCAAGGAACATCCCGGGCTTCAGCTGATCGAGTTGCGTCGGTACCCGGCGCTGGACGCGTGCCTTGTCCGCAACCGAGATGGCAACCACCTCACCCGACGCGGCACGCACCCGCAGGATCGCACCCTCGACGGACACGATCTGGCCGTCGATGCGCGTGGGCGCACTTTGCGCAAGCAGGGCCGCGGAGGCGAGGGCCAGCACGACCGCTGACAGGGGACGGATTACGGAAAGAATGAAGCTCATCGATTGTTCCGGCTTTGATTTTGAAGGTAAGCGTCAACGCGCGTCAGTACCGCCGTCCGCGCGGCGCGGATCGCCATAGACGTAACAGGGCATATCCACCGATCATTCCACCAAGATGCGCAAAATGGGCGACGCCTTCCTGCGACCCGGTGACGCCGAGCACGAGCTCGATGACGGCGTAAAGCGTCACGAACATGCGCGCCGGCATCGGAATGGGCGGAAATAAAAGCATCACCCGGGTGTTTGGGAAGTACATCCCGTAGGCCAGCAAGAGACCGAACACGCCGCCCGACGCCCCGACAGTGGGATAGATCGCGCCACTCATTCCTGCGAACAGGAGCTGAGTCAGCGCGGCGGAAACCACGCACACCACGTAGTAAACGAGAAACCGTCGCGCCCCGAACACCTGCTCGATCGCTCCACCGAACATGTAGAGCGCGAACATGTTGAATGCCAGATGGGTGAATCCGCCGTGCAGGAAAGCGTAGGTGACGAGCTGCCAGGGCGCGAAGCCTATCGAGGGATCTGCCGCCGACGCGCCGAGCGGCCACAGGCCAAAGGGCACCACGAGGCCGGGCAGGACGGATTGCAGCAGATACACGGCGACGTTGGCCGCGAGCAGAGCAGTGGTGACAGGTGGCATGGGATTGAGATGGGGGCGGTCGCCTGGCGCGCAACGGCAACGAGCCTGGCCGCGCCACGGCTACGGGCTATTGGATCAAAGCCGGAGGTCTAATGAGGGTGCGCAGTTCGGCAAGGCCTGACCCGTTTCGCGCGTTGATGAGTTCTCTGGCGCTATCTGCCCGGCAATTTCTCATCGGCGGCACCCCGCACGCTGCCGCTGCCGCCGGGCGCACTCCCTGGCTCGCGGGGTGCGTTGGCGCAGGCCAAGGTTCGCACCCAATAGGGATTGCCGGCGCCGTAGAACTCGGTCAGGCGGGCTTCGACGGCAAGCCCGCCGCGCCCGGCGGCCCGCATCGATTTCAATCCGGCGCAGTTGGCGGCGAGCTCTTCCTCGGTCGCGAGCTCCGCGTGGGCGCATTCATGGAAGAACAGGAAATCGTGCATTGCGGGAGGCAGTGCGGACAGGCGGGCCTGATTCCATAGGATGCGATAGCCGCTGGTGCTCCGCACGGCTCGGCCGGTGAAATCCGCCTGTGCGCTGGCGGGAATATCGACTTCCGGCACGACCTTGCCGCCCGCTGTGCACTGCGCCTTGGTGCCGTCGGCGAAGACGAAGGCGCGGGCGTCACCCGCAACGCATGTGCCCATCCAGGCAAGAACGATAAAGCCTGAACTCCGCAACGTCAGTGCGCGCATCCGCGGCAAGGTAGCACACGCACTAAGCTGTGCCGGGGCCCGACAGACGCATTTGGAGCGCGCTTAGCAAGCCGGTGTGCCTGTCGGGTCGCGCCTCTCGGCAACGCGCGACAGTTGCCTTCGAGGTAACTCTTTCCGGCATCGATGCAGCGCCTGCTCAACGCGGCAACCGCCTCGGCCTGCGCCCGGCACAGTCAGGAGGCGGCGCCGCTCCGGCGCGGAAACATGCTCGCTACGTTGCTCGGCTCCTTCGTGCGGGCACCCTGCACCTGCCGCTTGTTCTCGCGCCGGATACGCGCAAATGTCTTCCTCAGGTCCGTATTGGCGCTCGACGTATACCGAAAGCTCGGGTCGAGTATCGATTTCATGAAAACTCCCTCCACTACGCTGTTGAGTCATTCGCGCCGGCGGGTGATTCCACTCGGCAGTACTCCCACAGCAAAAAATTTGCCAGCCTCATACGCGCGGCCTGTACGACGCATGGAACGCGCCAACCCGTGGCGCACAACGCGTGTCGGCGACTGAACGCGCAAACGCTGCAAGCTGGAATTGGCCTTGGCTTCAAGCAACTGGACTGCACATCACATCGAGATCATCACCATCGTCCGCCGTGTGCAACACACGCGAGGCACCGGTCAATGTGTTGTACGTAACGCGCCATGCGCCGGATGCGCTGACGCGGTGAAAGAAAATCCGACAGCGCGAGTCGTGTTGCGGCTACTGGGCTGAGTGCGAGGCCTCGACTGCGGAGTCGTACACAGACAGATAGCGCCTGGCACTTGCCGTCCAGCTATGGTCCTGCGCCATCCCGCGTCGCTGTAACGCGCGCCACACGTTGGGCGTGCGCCATACCTCGACTGCGCGGCTGATCGAAGCGAGGAGCGCCTGCGCGGAAGGGCGCTCGAAGCTGAACCCGTTGGCCGTTCCGGCGCGCAAGTTTGCCTCGGTACAGTCGACGACCGTGTCGGCGAGGCCGCCGGTCGCGCGCACGACGGGCGGCGTGCCATAGCGGAGGCTGTACATCTGGTTGAGACCGCACGGCTCGTACCGCGACGGCATCAAAAACGCGTCGGCCCCGGCTTCGATCAGATGCGCGAGGGCCTCATCGAAGCCGATGACCACACCAATGCGTCCAGGATGCCTCGACGCCAGCGTGATGAGTTCCGTTTCGAGCTTCTTTTCACCCGACCCGAGAACCGCAATGCCGACCGGCAGCTCGAGCAGCGCTGGAACAATGTCGAGCAGCCAGTCGATGCCTTTCTGGTGCGCGAGCCGGCTCACGACCCCGAGGAGCATTTGCTGTTCACCGAGCTCGAGGCCGAGCCGTCGCTGCAGCGCGAGCTTGTTCACCGACTTGCGCGCAATCGACGCTACGTCATACGTGTGCGCAATGAGCGGATCGGTCGCCGGGTTCCATGCGGCCGTATCGATGCCGTTCAGAATGCCGACCAGATCGCTGCCGCGAGCGCGCAACAGCCCCCCCAGGCCCTGGCCCCCGGCGTCGGTCTGAATCTCCCGGGCGTACGTGGGGCTTACCGTGACAAGGCGTTCGGCGTAGAACACACCGGCCTTGAGGAAGGACAGCTTGCCGTAGTACTCGATACCGTTGATGCCGTACATCGACTCCGGCAACCCGAGCGCGTGTCGGGTCGAGCCATCGAACACACCCTGGTGGCTCAGGTTGTGGATCGCCATTACGCACGGGGCATGACTTTGTGCGAGACGCTGGTACGCCGGGACGAGACCCGTCGGCCAGTCGTTGCAATGGACGACCTGCGGCTGCCACGAAAGCGGATTCTGCGCACTCGCGATCAATGCGGCCGTGCGGCCGAGCAGCCCGAAGCGAAGATTGTTGTCGGGCCAATCGGTGAACGACGCATCCTGATAAGCCGTGCCCGGACGGGCGAAAAGCTCGGGACAGTCGATGAGGAAAATCGGGCCGGATGCAGGATGGTCCGCCTCCAGCAGACGACACGCAGGGAGGCCCGCGTGCGCCGGCAGGTCGGCGATCGACCGCGCGCCAGGCAACGCGTCGAGCACGGGCGCGTAACCCGGCGCCAGGATCCGTATGTCGATCCCGCTCGCGCGCAAGGCCTGGGGCAGCGCGCTCGTGACATCGGCGAGCCCGCCGCTTTTCACCCATGGCGGAACCTCGGGCGAGACGAAGAGGACACGATCGATCATGAGCTGCGTGGCAGATCGAGGCTCGCGCAGCGCCGCGCGCTAGCGGATGCGGTGATCGTTCTGACCGAGCATGTCGGCGGTGATGAGCGTGACTCCGCCGGCGCTCACGTTGAAGCGCTTGCGGTCGGCCTCGGGATCGACGCCGACCGTCATGCCGTCAGGCAGCACGCATTCCTTGTCGACAATGACTCGCTTCAGCGTGACGTTACGCCCGATTCGCGTGTTGGGCAGGATCGCGGAGTCCTCCACGACGCTTCCCGAATCGACACGTACATTGGTGAAAAGCAGCGAACGCCTGACGGTGGCGCCACTGATGAGGCATCCGCCGGAAACGAGTGAATCGACCGCGACGCCGCGTCGCTCCGGCTCGTCGAACACGAACTTGGCCGGCGGGAGTTGCTCCTGATAAGTCCAGATCGGCCATTCGGCGTCGTACATGTTGAGCTCCGGCACCACCTTCGTGAGCTCCATGTTGGCCTCCCAATAGGCGTCGAGCGTTCCCACGTCACGCCAATACGGAATGCATTCCGGCAGCCCGACGCAGCTGTTTGCGAAGGAATGGGCATACACCCTATGTCTTCCGACGATATGCGGCAGCACATCCTTTCCGAAGTCATGCGAGGAGCCGGGTGTTCCTGCATCCCGAATCAGCTGGTCGTACAGGAATTCGGCATTGAAAACGTAGATGCCCATGCTGGCGAGCGACTCGTCCGGGCGTCCCGGGATCGTGGGCGGTGCCGGCGGCTTCTCGGTGAACGACAGGATGCGCTCGTCACCGTCGATGCCGATCACACCGAATGCACTTGCCTCACCCTTCGGCACCTCGATGCACGCAACCGTGCAATCGGCGAGCTTCGCGATGTGCGCCGCGAGCAGCTTGCCGTAATCCATCTTGTAGATGTGATCGCCCGACAGGATCAGGATGAACTGCGGCCCGTTGATGCGCAGCGAGCGCAGGTTCTGGTACACCGCGTCGGCAGTTCCCTGATACCAGCTTTCCTCGATCTGTTGCTGCGCGGGCATGATCTCGATGTACTCATCGAAACGGCCTTCGAGAAAGCCCCAGCCGCGCTGGAGGTGGCGGATCAGGCTTTGCGCCTTGTACTGCGTTGCCACCCCGATTCGCCGAATGCCCGAATTGAGGCAATTGGAGAGCGTGAAGTCGATGATGCGAAACTTGCCCCCGAACGGCACGGCCGGCTTCGCTCGCCAGTCGGTGAGCTCATGCAGGCGGCTGCCGCGTCCGCCGGCGAGCACGACCGCGAAGGTCTGCTTCGTGAGCTGGGACACGAAGCGCTCACCGATGGCGTGGCGGTAGCTCGCGAGGGCGGGGCGTGGTTCTGACATTTGGGTCGATTCTACAAGCGCAGCCATCACATGGGCCACGTGGCGCGCCGGCCCGTCACAACCAGTATGCAATTTGGGTGCCGGCGCATGCGAGGAGGCCGGTGAGCGTTGCGTTGCGAGCTAGCACAGCACGTGCTTGCGTCACAGCAAGGACAACGGAGGAGAAGGTCGATGGCGCAGCGCAAAGAGAATGCACCGGGATCCAGCCACGCCAGCGACGGGCCGCTGCGAGGCAAGCGGGTGGCCATCCTCGCGACGGATGGTTTCGAGCAGTCGGAACTTCTCGCTCCGCGCGAGGCACTGCAGGCAGCCGCCGCTCGCACCGTCGTGATTGCACCCGGGGGCGGAAAAATCCGCGCATGGAAGCACGGCAACTGGGCCGACGAAATCGAGTCGGACGCGCCGCTCGAGGGGGCGGACGCGGAGGAATATGACGCGCTGTTTCTTCCCGGGGGCGTCATGAACCCCGATCGATTACGCGTCGATCCTGCGGCGGTGCGCTTCGTGCGGGCGTTTTTCGAGGCCGAAAAGCCGGTCGGCGCCATCTGTCATGGACTCGCCATGCTGATCGAGGCCGACGTGCTCCGCGGCGGCCGGCACGTCACGTCCTGGCCCTCGCTCAAGACGGACATCGTGAATGCAGGCGGACAGTGGAGCGACGAGGAGGTGGTGGTGGATGGGAGCATCGTGACGAGTCGGAAACCTGACGATCTGCCTGCCTTCATTCGCGAGCTCATCGACGCCATCGCCCACGACGCGCCGGGCGCACGCACCGAGGGATTGCCCGAAGGCTAGAGCCGCACGGGATGGAGAGCCGCCGCGGCGGGCGCGCACGCTCGGCTTGCAGGCAGATCACGACCGGTGTCCTACGATGGGCGAAGCGCCCCTCGCGAGGCGCTGCCCGAAAGTTCAGGTGGCTGGACCAGTGGGCCGAGTCTCGCCCTCGCTCGCCGGAGTGCTCGCCTGTGTTGCTGCGCCGGTGCTCGCCGGAGCCTCCGTCGCCTGGGTCACTTTGGCTCCGGTCAACTGCGCCATCAGATCGTTGGTCCGGCGTACGAACCCGGCGGGGTCCTCCAGTTGCCCGCCTTCGGCGAGAAGCGCCTGATCGAAAAGCACGCTCGCCCACTGCTGCAGACGATCGTCAGGCTCGTTGGCGAGCCGCGCGACCAGCGCGTGGTGCGGATTGAGCTCGAGCACCGGCACCCCGGTCGGCGCCTTCTGGCCGGCGGACTTGAGGAGGCGCTCCAAGTTGCCCGATAGCTCGCCCTCACCCACCACCAGGCAAGCCGGCGACTCCGTCAGCCGGTACGTCACTCGCACTTCCTTCACGCGTTCGCCGAGCGCCTTCTTCACGCGCTCGGTGAGCGGCTTCATCTCATCGGCTTCCTTTTCCTGTCGCGCCTTTTCGCTCGCGTCGCCGATATCCTCGATGTCCAGCGCACCCTTGGCGACCGAGCGTAGCGGCTTGCCGTCATATTCGTCGGTGACCGATACCACCCACTCGTCGATGCGGTCCGAGAGCAGCAGGACCTCGATGCCTTTCTTGCGAAAGATCTCGAGATGCGGGCTGTTGGCGGCCGCGGCAGGCGTCTCGGCCGTCACGTAGTAGATGGCCTTCTGCCCGTCCTTCATCCGCCCGACGTAATCGGCGAGGGAAACGCTGGCCTCGTTCGGAGCGTGGGTGGACGCGACGCGCAGAAGCTTGGCCAGCCTGTCGCGATTGGCTGCATCGTCGGCGAAGCCCTCCTTCAGCACCTTCCCGAACTCCTTCCAGAAGGTGGCGTACTTCTCCTTGTCGTTCTCCGCCATGTCCTCGAGCAGGCCGAGCACACGCTTGACGCAGCCGCTCCTGATCGCTTCGACGTCACGGGACTCCTGCAGGATCTCGCGTGAAACATTGAGCGGCAGATCGTTGGAATCGACGACGCCGCGCACGAAGCGCAGGTAGGGCGGCAGGAGCTGCTCGGCATCGTCCATGACGAACACACGGCGCACGTACAGCTTGAGTCCGCGCCGGTGCTCCCGATCCCACAGGTCGAAAGGCGCGTGCGCGGGAATGTAAAGCAGCTGTGTGTATTCGGTGCGGCCTTCTACCCTTGCGTGCACATGGGCAAGCGGCGGCTCCGTGTCGTGCGCCACGTGCTTGTAGAATTCTTCGTACTGCTCGTTCGTGATCTCGCCTTTCGGGCGCGCCCACAGCGCCGAGGCCTGGTTGATGGTCTCGTCCTCGTCCGTCGTCCGATAGGCCTTCTTCTCCTCGTCCCACTCCTCCTTCCTCATCACGATCGGCAGCGCGATGTGGTCGGAGTACTTGCGGATGATCGAGGTGAGGCGCCAGCGGGACAGCAGTTCGTCGTGCTCGGGCCGGACGTGCAGCACGATCTCCGTGCCGCGTGCCGGACGCGGTACCGCCTCGATGGTGTATTCGCCCTCGCCGGCGGACTCCCACCGGACGCCCTGCTCGGCCGGCAGCCCGGCGCGGCGCGTGGTGAGCGTCACGCGGTCGGCAACGATGAAGGATGAATAGAATCCGACGCCGAACTGGCCGATGAGGCGTGCGTCGCTCGCTTCGTCTCCCGACAGCGAGGCGAAGAACTCGCGGGTGCCGGACTTGGCGATGGTTCCGATGTTGGCGATCACCTCGTCATGCGACATGCCGATGCCGTTGTCGCTCACGGTGATGGTCCGCGCATCCTTGTCGAAGGCGACGCGTATCATGAGATCGGCGTCGTTCTCGTAGAGCTCGGGCTGGTGCAGTGCCTCGAACCGGAGCTTGTCGGCGGCATCGGAGGCATTCGAGACGAGCTCCCGCAAGAAGATCTCCGGGTTGCTGTACAGCGAATGGATCATGAGGTGCAGCAGTTGCCGCACTTCGGCCTGAAAGCCCAGCGTCTCCTTCTGCTGACCGGTTGGAGCCTCGATTGCCACTTCTGCCATGATGCCTCCGCTTTGAAACGATGAGTCTCGACGATGGGTTACTGTTTGGGCGGGCCGCGCCCCTTTCAAGCCATCTTGCGCGTCCCGCTGGAATACTCTGCAGTGGCCGCTGTTGACCGCCCGATAGCCGTTGGCCACACTGTCGGCTCGGGGTTGGAGCCAGGTCGGCGGCAGTCGCGACTTGCAATCCTTGCACACTAATCAACCAGGAGAGAACGCATGAAAAGTCTCAAGCAGAAATCGCTGTCGGTGCTCGTAGCAGCCGCGGCGGCAGGCATGCTCGGCCTCACGGGCTGCGCGCAGATGCAGGGGTGGATGGGCATGGGCAGCGCCCAGGCCGCAAGCGACGCCCAGCGTGTCACGCTATCAGGCAGCAACGAGAACCCCGCGATCAGCAGCTCCGGTTCGGCGACGGGCGATGTCACGGTCAAGGCTGACGGAAGCGTCAGCGGAACCATCAAGGTCACCGGCTTTACCCCCACGGCGGCTCACATCCACCAGGGTGCGCACGGTGCCAACGGGCCGGTCATCGTGCCGATGACGAAGCAAGGCGACGACACGTTCGTGTTTCCCCCAAATGCCAAGTTGACCCCCGAACAGCTGACCGCGTACAAGGCGGGTAACACTTACGTCAACGTGCACAGCGCCGCCCATCCGGGTGGCGAGGTTCGCGCGCAATTGAAAGGCAGCGGCTCCTGACCCATCGCTTTGTGCTCGACAAAGGGCACGGAGCTTCCGCGCCCTTTTTGCTGCAGTGCGGCGTAACCCGGCATCCGCAACGGGCATGCGTGCGGTCCGGAACCCGATGATCGTAGGTTAGGATTGCGCCGTTCACGCGCTTTGCCGCACCGCAGCATAAAAAGTCCATCCGCCACCCTCCTCGTTTCGCGGCGCGGAACGCTTGACAAGGCTCGTGCCGAAGATCAGTGTCAACGCCCCGAAGCGCCGAAGATCAGTCGACGCTTTCCCGCGCCTTCAGGCCACAAGCTTTCGGCGAACGCGATGCGATCACGCAGGGAGCAACGACTCCCGCGGTCGCGCTGCAACTGCGAAGTCCCGCAAGAATGGGCGCGCAGTATCGGGTTTCCCCGACCTTGCTCCGGCTCCCCATTTCCGCCGGTCCAGCGGTATGACCGCGCCCTGTCCCGTCCCGAGCGTTGCACCCTTCACCATCAGTTTTTTCGCTTCAACATGAACACGTCACGGCTCGCTCGACGCGTGAGCGGCGTCCTATCGCATCATCTCCGGAGGAGAAGCACATGCAGCTGGGAACAATTGAATCGCCTCGCGCGGCTGCGCGACCCATGCAACGCAAGCCGGTGCGCATCGCGGTGCTCTGTGCTCTCGCGACCATCGCAGGATTGCAACTCGTCGACGATGCACAAGCCCGCATCACCAAGATCGTCGTCAGCACCAAGGAGTCGCCTACTTTCGGCGGCTACTCGTGGCCTGGCGTCGGCCAGTACGAGAAGATCTCCGGCAAGGCCTTCGGCGAGCTCAACCCGAACGATGCGAAGAATGCCGTCATCACGGATATCAAGCTCGCGCCTCGCAACGCGAACGGAAACGTCGAGTACTCGTTCGACTTCTACATGCTGAAGCCCATCGACCTGTCGAAGGGCAACCACAAGATGCTCTACGAGCCGCCGAATCGCGGCGGCAAGACTGTCGGCGCATTCAACCGTGGCGTCGGTGGCAACGATCCGGGATCCATCACCAGTGCCGCGCAACTTTCCCAGGCCTTCCTGATGCAGCGCGGCTACTCGGTATCCTTCAGCGGCTGGGATTTCGCCGCGGGAACGAGCACCGCCAACAACAACACCACGATCACCCTGCCCGTGGCGAAGAATGCCGATGGCTCCTCGATTACCGGTCCGGCCTACGAATACATCGTCAGCCCGGGCGCGTCGTACACGCTCAACTACGCGGCTGCGAGCCTCGACCAGACCAAGGCCACGCTCACCCACCGCGTGCACCTTGACGACAAGGCCGAAGTGATCCCGGCGACCGGCTGGGCGTACAACACGGCAGGAACTGCCATCACGCTGCTGCCGTCGGGCACGCAGTTCACCACCAACGACATCTACGAGTTCACATACACTGCGAAGGATCCAACGGTCAACGGCATCGGCTTTGCCGCCGTCCGTGACTGGAACGCCTTCGTGCGATACGAGGCGAAAGACGATGCCGGCACGCCCAATCCGCTTGCGGGCGACATCACGCGCATTTACTCGGAGGTCGTGTCGCAGCCGGGGCGGCTGCTCAACGATTTCACCAACCTGGGCTTCAATCTGTCCGAGAAGAACCAGCAGGTCATCGACGGGATGATGCAGTGGATCGCCGCGGGCGATGGCATCAACCTGAATTACCGCTTCTCGCAGCCGGGCCGCACCGAGCGCAACCGGCAGGATCATCTCTACGTCGAGGGCGTGTTCCCGTTCGCGAATGTCACGACGACCGACCCGATCACCAGTAGGACGGACAGCCGCTACGCAAAATGCGCTCTGACCTCGAGCTGCCCATACGCCATGGAAATCTTCTCGGCGAACGAGTACTGGGTGAAGGCCGCATCGCTCATGACCACCGACCCCACCGGCAAGACGGACCTGCCGGATTCGCCGTATACGCGGATCTATCTCATGTCGAGCATGCAGCACGGCACAGGCAACGCGACGTCCAAGGGCAATTGCCAGCAGTTCCAGAATCCGCTGGACTCGTCCCCGGTACAGCGCGCGCTCTTCGTGGCGCTCAACAACTGGGTCGAAAACGGAGCGGCTCCGCCGCCCTCGCAGGTGCCGAAGCTCGCCAACGGCACGCTTGTCACGCCGGACCAAAAGTCGACCGGCTTTCCGAGCATCCCGGGGGTGACCTATACAGGTCTCAAGACCACCCGCTACCTCATGAACTACGGGCCCAACTTCTACGCAACGGGCATCGCGACAACCAATCCGCCGACCATCACGCTTCCGCTCGAAGACAATCCTGCGAACGGTCCGATCTATCCGAGCTTCGTGCCCAAGACGGATCAGGATGGCAATGACATCGCCGGCGTGCGGCTCCCGGATGTGGCCGTGCCGCTCGCGACTTACACGGGCTGGGGTTTACGCGCAGGCGCCCAGAGCAATGACGGCTGTGAAAGCGCGGGCCAGTACATCCCGTTCGCGAAAACAGCCGTGGAGCGGCAGGCATCGGGAGACCCGCGCCTGTCGGTGGAAGAGCGCTACGGAAACTTCTCGAACTACCAGTACATGCGTCTCAACGCAGTGAACGACCTCGTGCAGCGCGGCTTCATCCTGCCGGAGGATGCATTCACCGAGTTCACGCGAACGCTCGATGCAGGTCGCACACAGGGCGGCCTGAAGGACAAGGAGGAGGAATAGCGCCTGTGGGCGCTGCCAAGAACGGCCGGTCGCGGGCAAGAAGGAGAGATGCGTCTTAGCGCACTGCGAAGCTCCGCCGGCCCATAAGACTGTTGCACTGCGTCGCATGGAAACCGCGTTGTCGGCGGGTTCGATCACGTTTCACAAGGCCCGATTCATCGGGTCTTTTTTTTGTGCTTTCGCCAAGTGGGCGGCCGAGGGGCTGGCATGTGCGCTCCCAGGGTGCCGAAGCGCACAACCCGCGGCGCTTGGCGCGAAAAGTCAGAAGGTCACGACCGATCGGATCGACTGCCCTCGATGCATGAGCTCGAACGCGTCGTTGATGCGCTCGAGCGGCATGACGTGGGTGATGAGATCGTCGATGTTGATCCGCCCTTCCATGTACCAGTCGACGATCTTCGGCACATCAGTGCGCCCCCTCGCCCCTCCGAAGGCGGTGCCCTTCCACACCCGGCCGGTCACGAGCTGAAAGGGACGCGTGCGGATCTCCTGCCCGGAGCCGGCCACACCGATGACGACCGAGACGCCCCAGCCGCGATGGCAGCATTCGAGCGCCTGGCGCATGACGTCGACATTGCCGATGCACTCGAAGCTGTAATCGGCGCCACCGCCGGTGAGCTCGACCAGATGAGCCACCAGATCGCCGGAGACCACGCGCGGATCGACGAAGTGGGTTAGGCCGAACCTTCGCGCCAGTGCTTCGCGCGCCGGATTGGTGTCCACGCCCACGATCATGTTGGCGCCGACCATGCGCGCGCCCTGCACGACATTGAGACCGATGCCGCCAAGTCCGAACACGACGACGTTGGCACCGGCTTCCGCTTTCGCCGTGTTGATCACCGCCCCGATGCCCGTCGTGACGCCGCAGCCGATATAGCAGACCTTGTCGAACGGCGCGTCGGGGCGGATCTTCGCCAGCGCGATCTCGGGAAGGACGGTGAAGTTAGCGAAGGTGGAGCAGCCCATGTAATGATGCAACGGGCGACCATCGAGCGAGAAGCGGCTCGTACCATCGGGCATCACCCCTTTGCCCTGTGTCGCGCGAATGGCGGTGCACAGGTTGGTCTTGCGCGAGAGGCAGGCCTTGCACTGACGGCACTCGGGGGTGTAGAGCGGAATGACATGGTCACCCGGCGCGAGGCTGGTCACACCTTGGCCCACGTCGACGACGATGCCGGCGCCCTCGTGACCCAGGATGGCCGGGAAGAGCCCTTCCGGATCGGCTCCCGAGCGTGTGAACTCGTCGGTGTGGCAGATACCGGTCGCCTTGATCTCGATCAGCACCTCGCCCGCACGCGGGCCCTCGAGATCGACCGTCTCGATCGATAGCGGATCGCCGGCGCGATGCGCCACCGCAGCACGTACCTTCATCGCGTCGCTCCCGCAGGCTCGCGCGCGAGCTCCTTGCTGGCGCGGTCCGTTCGTTTCTGCTCCATCGATGCTGCCCCGCCCTGCCCCTGCGCTGTATCAGGCGGAAGGGTCATGACATCGAGGCGCACACGCGCAAGTCCCTTGCCACGTGAGCGCAATCCGATTTGCGCGGCTGCCGCAGGCGAGAGATCGATGATGCGGGAGGTCACCTGGGGCCCGCGATCGTTGATCCGCACGACAACCGCACGATGATTGGAAAGGTTCGTCACGCGCACCTCCGTGCCCAGCGGCAGGGTCCGGTGCGCCGCAGTGAGGTCGCTGCCCTCGTGCTTCTCGCCACTCGCGGTGGTGTGGCCCTCCAGCATCCTGGCGTACACCGATGCCGTGCCGAATTGCGGCGACCTCGCCTTCGCGGCCTGCTGTGCACGCGAGCTTTGATCGGGCTCCGCATCGCCTGTGGTGGAGAATGATGCAGTGCAAACAATGGCGGCGCAAACCGCAAGCGTTCGCGCAAACCCGCGGTATCCCGGAATCGCGTGCCTTGCCATGCTTTGACCTCCTGCTTTCATAGGGTGAACGACTTCGCCTGAGCATGTGACGCTCAGGATGCTTCTCGGACAGCGTCTGAACCGTCGCGTTTCGGTATAGTGCCATCGACACCAACGCGCAGGAGTCGTCATGCTCATGTCCGCCGCCGAGTACCGGGAGTCATTGCGCCGGTACCATCCAACCGTCTACGTCGATGGCCAGCGCATCGACTCGGTGGCTGACGCGCCGCAACTTGCGCCCGGCGTGAACGCCATCGGGGTCACGTACGACCTTGCGCTGCGCGAATCGACGCAGACACTCATGCGCAGCGGCGATTCCGGCAGCGCGGGTTCCATCAATCGCATGCTGGCCATTCCGCAGACCAGCGCCGATCTGCTCAACAAGCTGGAGGCGGTGCGCCTGGTATGCCAGGAGACGGGCTGTGCCCAACGCTACCTCGCCGGTGACGCACTCACGGCGCTGCATCACGGCACCCATCGCATCGATGCGGAGTGCGGCTCGCATTATCACGAGCGGCTTCGGGAATACGTGCGGCACGTCCACGACAACGATCTCACGATCGGGATCGCGATGACCGACGCAAAGGGCGACAGGTCGTTGCGTCCCTCACAGCAGCCGCTGCCCGATGCCTACGTCCACATCGTGGAGCGGCGTGCCGACGGCATCGTCATCTCCGGGGTGAAGGCCATCGTCACGGCAGCGCCGTACGTGCACGAGCTCCTCGTGATGCCCTGTCGGCAGATGACACGCGAGGACAGCGCGTTTGCAGTGTGCTGCGCTGTGCCGGTCGATGCGCAGGGTCTCATGATCGTCGCGCGCCCGGCGGGACGCCCTGGTGAGGCCGCTGCCAAGTTCAGCAGCAAGTACGGACAATCCACCGGCGTGTGCCTCTTCGATCGCGTATTCGTGCCGTGGGAGCGGGTGTTCGCGGCGGGAGAAGCCGAGTCGGCAACCGAGATCCTCTACAACTACACCGCGCAGCACCGCCACACGTGCATCGCTGCGCGCGCGGGCTTCGGGGATCTCTTGATCGGCGCCGGTGCGCTCGTCACGGAGGCGAATGGCCTGGACCTCGATCGTGCCCACGGCGTGCGCGACGCCATGGTCGATCTCATCAAGATCGTCGAAGGCTTCTACGCATGCGGTGTGGCTGCCTCGGTATACGGCCAGCCCGGTCCATCGGGCGTGATCACGCCCGACCCGGTGTTCGCGAACATCGGCAAGCTCCTGCTGGCGACACAGATCTACGACATGCACCGGCTCGCGCACCACCTGTCCGGTGGCATGATCGTCACGCTCCCGGGACCGGACGAGGATCACAACCCGGTCACGGCCGGGCGGCTGTCTGAGGTGCTCACGGCCCGCTCCGATGTGCCGTATGAAAAGCGGATCGAGGTGGCTCGTTTCATCGAGGATCTCACGGCCTCCTACCAGGCGGGCTGGTATTCGGTCATCAGCCTGCACGGAGGCGGCTCACCCGAAGCGATGAAGATGGAGATCTATCGCAACTATCCCATCGGCAATCGGGTCGACCTCGTGGAGCGTCTTCTCGATCGCGGGATTCTGGCCGACGCCACGCGCAAGATCACGCGCAACCGCCAGCCCGGGCGCTGCTGCGCCGTGGGATGCGCGGGATCCGAGGTCCCGCAGATCGTTGCGTTGCCCGGGCCAGTGCCGGGACGCAGTGCAGCTCCGCCGCCAGCGCACGTGCCGCTGCAGGCCGACGTCGCTGCCGACTGAACATGAATACGGCAGGCGCGATCGTGAACCGAGCCCGCGGCGCCTGCCTCGATCGCGACCAGAGCCTTCTGCTCGTTGTCGATGTGCAGACGCGTCTCGCTCCGCACATTGCCGATCGCGCGGCGCTGGTCGCACGCGTTGGCGCGCTGCTCGCCACAGCCCGCATCTTCGGCATTCCTCGCCGCCTGACGGAGCATTGTCCCGGGCAGCTCGGGGTGGTGGTGGAGGAAGTACGTGCGGGGTTCACCGATGACGAGATCTTCGTCAAGACGTTTTTCGGTGCTGCGGAGCACGAAGAGTTCGTCGCCATGCTGCGCAGCACCGGGCGATCGCAGCTCGTGGTGGCCGGAATGGAAGCACACGTCTGTGTCATGCAGACCGTGCTGGGACTGCTCAATCTCGGCTTCGAAGTGACTGCAGTCGCCGATGCCATCGGGTCGCGTGTCTCGCGTCGGCGCGACCGCGCGCTCGCGCTGGGACGCATGCGCGATGCGGGGGCCATACTCGCGAGCAGCGAGACGGTGCTGTTCGAATGGACCCGAAGCGGCGATCACGCGGCCTTTCGCGAGATTCTCGACGTGATCAAAGCCTTGCCCTGACTGCCAAATTGAAACATCATCGCAGAGTTATGCCAGAGGCATACATCCTGCTTTGTCGCCTCACGCGCCTTCGTATCTTCAACCGCCCCAGCAATGGCGGCATGCGTGCATGGCTGTTCGCACGCGGATTGACTTGTTGCATAAGGACTTTAGCCATGCTCGGTCGCCTGATCGTCGCACTCGCCCTGACCCTCGCATCGGCGAATGCCGCCGCGCAGGGGCCGGATTTGGTCTTTGCGGTGACGGAGGGCGTCACTTACCAGGCCACCCCCAAGGAAATCCGCGACCGCTTCGCCGCACTGGCCGAAGTCCTGTCGCGCAGCCTCCACCGCAATGTGCGCACGGTGATCGTCCCCGCGTACGACGATCTGCGCGCCGGCCTCGCGCGCCAGGAATACGATGTTGCATTCGTGCATCCGGCCCACGTGGCCATGGCCGAGATCAAGGCCGGACGCTACAAGGCCGCGGCGTGGACCGCGGGCTTCACTGACTACAGCGTGTCGCTCATGATGACGCCCGAGCAGCCGCTCAAGGCCATCGGCGACTTGAAAGGCCGCACCATCGTCACGCCTGACCCTGATTCCATCACCGCGGTCATGGTGCGCGCCATGTTCCGCGAGCAGAAGTTCGGCAATGCCGACGTCAAGGTCGTGACCACGCGCTATCAGGACGCGGTGCCCTTCTATCTCGAGCACGGGTTCGCGCAGGTGGGCGCCACGGCCGCCAAGTCCGTTGTGAAGACATGGACCGACAAGGGCGGCAAGGTGTTGACGCAATCGCGGCCGGTGCCGATCAAGCAGGTCATCGTCTCCACGCGACTTTCGCCCGCTGAGCAGGACCGCATTCGCGAGGAGCTCCTCACGCTGGGCGACACCAAGCCCGGCAAGAATGCCCTGGCGATGCTCGGATATCGCGGCTTCGCGGCACCCGCGCCCGAACTCGAAGCGACGACCATCGCCTGGCTCGGGCTGTAGCCCTCGCGCTCGTTCGCAGGTTACGGGCACGCGCAAGGCAGGCGGCGGCGTTCCCGGATGCGGAACCGTTCCGCATTCCCTTCAGTGTTGGCTACACTTCGCGTTCCTTCACGCGCCAGAGGTAGCCATGAACGCACGAGCCGTGGTCTTCACCGCCTGGGTTCTCAGCCTGATTGGCTGGCCGGTGCTCGCGCAGGACTTCCCCAAGTTCGGCGACGAGGTCTACCAGCCGCAGTACGGCCAGGCCGGCAAGGACGTCATCTGGATCCCGACCCCCGACGCCCTCGTCACCCGCATGCTCCAGATGGCCAAGGTCACCGACCAGGATGTGCTGTTCGATCTCGGTGCAGGCGATGGCAAGATTCCGATCGCCGCCGCCAAGCAATTCGGCGCGAAAGCTGTCGGTATCGAATACAACGCGGACATGGCAGCGCTCGCCAAGCGCAATGCGCAGCGAGCCGGGGTCACCGACAAGGTTTCAATCATCCAGGGTGACATCTTCAAGGAGGACTTCACCCGGGCGACCGTGATCACGCTGTATCTCCTGCCCGCACTGAACCTTCAGCTCCGCCCGCAGATTCTCAAGATGAAGCCCGGCACACGCGTCGTATCTCACGCCTTTCACATGGGCGAATGGGAGCCTGACGAGGCGTTCCAGGTGGAGTCGCGCGACGGCTATTTCTGGATCGTGCCCGCCAACGTTGCAGGTCGCTGGAACGTTCGCGACGAGCGGGGCACGCTCGACGTGACGCTCGATCTGACTCAGCAGTTTCAGCGGATCGGCGGGAGCATCACCGTTCGCGGCAAGGCGCAGCCCCTGCTGGGTGCGTACGTGAGCGGCCCCAACATGGGCTTCACCTTCGTCGACTCCGACAGCGCCGTGCGGAGCGTCCGCGTCACCATCGACGGCGACACCCTCAAGGGCACGTCGCGCTTTGCCGGACTGCTGACCGACGTCACGGGCAAGCGCAGCTAGCGGCACGGCCACATGATCGATCATGCCCTGCGCGGCGCATTGGCGGGCGAGCCGCGGCCTCTGCTGAAGCGTCTCGATGCGATTGCGATCATTGTCGGCATCGTCATTGGCGCCGGAATCTTCAAGACGCCGCCGCTGGTGGCAGGGCTCGCGGGTGATCCGGGGTGGGTGGTCGTCACGTGGCTTGCGGGGGCCCTGATATCGCTGGCCGGTGCGCTTTGCTACGCCGAGCTCTCCAGCACGTTCCCTGATGCGGGGGGCGATTATCACTTCCTGACGCGCGCGTATGGGCGGGATGTGAGCTTCCTGTATGCATGGGCGCGCGCGACGGTGATCAACACCGGCTCCATTGCGCTTCTCGCGTTCGTGTTCGGCGACTACTGCGCCAGCGCCATCGGTGCTCCGCGTGGAGGCGTCGCGAACGCACTTGCGCTCGGTGTCGTCGCGGCCCTGACCGTGCTCAACATCGTCGGCCTGCGCGTGTCTGCACGCCTGCAGAACGTGCTCACGTTCGCACTCGTGGTCGGCCTGGTTGCACTCGTCTCCGCCGCAGCTTTCGCCACCCCGGCATCAGGCGCCACTGCGGCACCGTTCAGCAGTACGCCGGCCGTCGGAGCGCTGGGCCTTGCGATGGTGTTCGTCCTTCTCACCTACGGCGGATGGAACGAGGCCGCGTACATCTCGGCGGAGCTCGAGGGTGGACGGCGCGCCATCGTCAGCGCGCTGGTGCAAAGCATTGCGGTGATCGCCGTGCTGTACGTGGCGGTCAACGTCGCACTGATGTACGGGCTCGGCTTCAAGGCACTCACCGACAGCAAGGCCGCCGGTGCCGATCTCATGACTCGCGCGTTCGGCCCCATGGCGGGCTACGGCATTGCGTTCATCGTATCGGTGGCCGTGCTGACGTCCATCAACGGCACGATGATCACCGGTGCGCGCACGAACTACGCGATGGGCCGCGACTGGCCCCCCCTGCGTTTTCTGTCCGGGTGGAATGGAGGCCGCGGCGTGCCGGTGACCGCGTACGTCGTGCAGGCGATCATCGCCCTCGCCCTCGTCGCCTTCGGCATGCTGCAGCACGACGGATTCGAAGCGATGGTCGAGTTCACCGCCCCCGTATTCTGGGCGTTCCTGTTCCTGGTGGGCGCGGCACTGTTCGTGCTGCGCTCCCGCGAGCCGCACATCGAGCGGCCCTTTCGCGTGCCGCTCTATCCGTTCACGCCGCTGGTCTTCTGCGGCGCGTGCGGCTATCTCTTCTATTCGAGCGTGACGTATGCCGCGAGCCGCGACAAGGTGCTGGTGTCACTGATGGTGATGGGTGTGGGCATCGTCGCGCTAGCCTTCACGCATGTCGGCAATCGAAGTTCCAGCGCGCCAGAGGCCGTGCGTACGAGCACGTCGTGATCCCCGGGCGCGCGCGCCGCACCCGGCGGACAGGCGTGCGCGCCGCACCCGGCTACCTGCCTCGCTTCACCTTCGTCCGCGCAGGCTCCAGCAGCGCAAGCGTGCTCGATGCCTCCTGTGCGACCTGCGCGAGCGTGCATTGCGCGGGGGCCTTGTCGGGCCGCCAGCGCAGGAACCTGGTTCCGTGGCGGAAGCGATCACCGCTGAAATGGTCGTATTGCACTTCCGCCACGAGCTCATGTTCGAGCGGTTCCCATTCCCCGCTGCGCTCGGTGCTCCAGCGGCTTGGACCGCCCGGTGCGCGCCCCGTGAAGCCGGGTGGGCCCTTCAGCTTCTCGACTTTCCTGGTCAGCGCCGCACGCTCGGACGCCTTGATGCTGGACGAGAACCCGACGTGGTGCAGAAGCCCTGAATCATCGAAGAGCCCGAGCAGAAGTGATCCGATCTCCCCGCCTTTGCTGCCATAGCGGAATCCACCGACCACGCAGTCCGCGGTGCGCATACGCTTGAACTTCTGCATCCCCGTACGCTCGCCGGAGCGGTACGGCAGGTCGGCGCGCTTCGCGATCACACCGTCGAGACCGGCGCCCAGGCTCCTGAACCAGGTCTCGACCTCGGTGACATCGAGCGCCTGCGGCGACAGGCGCAGCAGCGATTCGCGCGTGGCGTGACGCGTTACGAAGGCTTCGAGCTTCCGCCGACGGTCCGCCAGCAGGTCTGCAACAAGCGACACGCCGTCCTCGTCCACGAGAAGATCGAAGACAACGAACAGCACGGGATGCTCGCGCGCGAGCTTCTGCACCCGACTTTGCGCGGGGTGGATGCGCATCAGAAGCTCGTCGAAGGACAATCCGTCGCCGACGGGCACGACGAGCTCGCCGTCGAGCACGAATGAAGTCGCATCGAGCGCTTCGAGCGCATGCACGAGCTCCGGGAAGTAACGATTGAACGGCTGCCCCGACTTCGAGCGCAGATCCACGTCCGGGCCATCGCGGAACGCGAGACAGCGAAAGCCATCCCACTTGGGCTCGTAGCGCCATGAGGATCCCACTGGCAGCGTATCGACGAGCTTCGCCTCCATCGGGGCGTAATCGTGGCCGAGGGGCAAGGTTTGCGGCATGGCGCTACAGCAGCGTCGTCAGGTCGAAACGCCCCTCGGGCGCAAGCAGCGGCGCCCAAAGGTCGCCGCGAGCCGCGAGGCGTGCGGGCACGTTGCGCAACGTGAAATCACAGATGCTCGCGCCACCCTCGAGCTCATCCCACGTGACGGGCGTCGACACGGAGGCATTTGGGGTCGGCCGCGGCGAGTACACGGAGGCGAGCGTCCTGCCCCAGGCGTTCTGGTTGTAATCGACGAGCACCCGACCTTCGGGTCGTTTCGCGATTCGATATTCGGCAGTGATCACGTCGGGACACTCTCCGGCGATCGCTTGCGCAAAGCGCTTGGCGAAGGTCCACACCTCCTTTTGCGTCGGACCGCGCACGATCGGAACGTAGACGTGCACGCCGCGGGAGCCGGTGGTCTTTGCGAGCGGCTGCATGTGCAAGGCTTCGAGCGCCGCGCGCACGATGAGCGCCGTCGTGCGCACCGTCTCGAAGTCCGCGCCCGGAACAGGATCGAGATCGAAGTGCAGATAATCAGGACGATCGACGTCATCGCACCGCGCATACCATTGGTTGAGATCGATGCAGCCGAGATTCACCAGCCACAGCAGCGATGCCGTGTCCTGCACCATCGGGAAATCGATGATGTTTCCCGAGCCATGCGCGATGCTGCAGGTGGCGATCCATGCAGGCCGCGGCACCGGCGCGCGCTTCATGAAGAAGCACTTGCCTGTTGTGCCATTGGGATACCGCTTCATGACCATGGCGCGGTCGGCGAGATGCGGCAGGAGGTAAGGCGCGACATCCGCGTAGTACTGCAGCAAATCGCGCTTGGTGATGCCGTGCTCGGGCCAGAAGACCTTCGAAAGATTGGTGAGATGCACCTCGACACCGTCGATCGCCACATCGAGATCGCTTCGGTCGCCGGGGATCTGCAGCACGGCTTGCGCGGCTCCGCTTTTCCGGCGCGGCGCTTTGGGTGCCGATGCCGATGCCGGGTGATGCAATCGTGTCGCGCTGTTGGTCATGAACGTGCCCGTGCGGCCCGCGTTGCGGCAGCAGCAAAGCGCCTCCGAGTTCGACTGGATCCGCGATTGTAGGACCCACCGCCGATCGACGGCGTTTCCAGTATGAAACGCCGGCCGTTTGAACCGGTGCGTTCCTTCATGAGAAACAGCCGTGCTTGGTCTGCTCTTTCGTTCATAATTCACCGCGAGGAGGAGTACGTCGGTGACCTGCCGGCGGCACGGCAATGGGCGAGGCAGCCACTGACACAAGACGCGAGCTCGCAGGCAAGGTCGTGCTCGTGACCGGCGGCGCACGTAACATCGGACGCGCGATTGCGACCGCGCTTGCGGCAGCGGGCGCGGGCGTGATGGTGAATGCGCGAAGCTCGATCGCAGCCGCGGGCGAGACCGTGGCTCTCATCACCGAAGCCGGCGGGCGCGCCGAGTCGTTCGTGACCGACATCACCGAGCCACGCGGAGTCGAAGCACTGGTGGCGGCCACGGTCGAGCGATTCGGCCGCCTCGACGTTCTGGTGCACAATGCCGCCGTGCGTGCCGAGCAGCCTTTCGACTCGATCTCGTTCGAGCAATGGCGGCACATCCTGGCCGTGATTCTCGATGGCGCGTTCCTGTCCGCACAGGCGTGCCTGCCCCACCTGCGACAATCCGACAGTGCGTCGATCGTGCACATCGGCGGCGAGACTGGCCATGCGGGTGCGTCGCATCGCGCGCACGTCGTCGCTGCCAAGGCGGGCCTCGCCGGCTTCACCAAGGGCCTCGCCCTCGATCTCGCGCCCGACCGCATTACGGTGAACTGTGTGGTGCCCGGCCGCATCGGAACCGTTCGCGGGATGCCTGGCGCGCCCGAACAGCCCGCCCACCGGCGAGCCCCTCCCCCGATCGGAAGATTGGGGCTGCCCGAGGAGGTCGCCGCGATGGTGCGCATGCTCTGTGGGCCCGATGCACGTTTCGTCACGGGCCAGTCCATTCACGTCAACGGAGGAGGATTGATGCCATGAACAACGCCAGCGATCGCCCGCGCATCGTGCATCTCGCGCTCAAGGTGGACGATCTCGAGCGGACCACCGCGTTCTATCGCGACGTGTTCGGATTCACCGAGGTCGAGACCACCAAAGTGCGTGATCACACGTCGCGTCATCTCACCGACGGCAGCCTCGATTTCGCGCTCATCAAGTACGACGCGGGCACCGAGTCGGCCGAAGCCCGGGCCGCCGGCTCGGGCCCGTGCATCCATCACTTCGCGGTCGAGGTGGACGACATCGACAAGGCCAGGGCACAGGTGCTGTCGTACGGCTGCGAGATCATCAGCGACGAAGGCGTCATTCCGGTCAAGTTCCGCGCTCCGGGTGGCACGGTGGCCGAGCTCGTCCCCAAGGCGCGATACGACAAGGCGCGGCAGGGCGAGCCCCTCAAGGAGCGCGCGTGAGGGCGGCGCGAAGCGTCCATGACATGCCCTGCTGACGTGGGACTTCCGCGACACCCGCCCGTCGTGCGCACGGGCGGTCGTCCATGAACGAAGCGACCCCTGCTCGCGCCGGCCCGCAGCCAGTGACGGGGCGCGCGCGAATGCTTCGGCGCTCCGGCGACTTCTGGTCCGGCGTGGTCCTGGCCGGCCTCGGCGTCTACGTCGTGCACACCGCCCGCGGCTGGGATTACACGGGCCCCGACGGTCCAGGGCCTGGCTTCTTCCCGCTCTGGTACGGCATCGCCCTGGTCGTGCTGTCGCTCGTGCTGGTGCTGCAAAGCGCCCGTGCGCGCGAGCCGCAGGGCACCATCGCCTGGCCGGAGGTACGGCGCGCCTTCATGTGCTGGGCTGCGTTCGTGGTATCCGTCGCGCTGCTCAACGTTGCGGGCTTCATGGCGAGCTTTGCCCTTCTCACCTGGTTCATCGTCGCCATCATGTTTCGCCGCTCGCACTGGCTTGCGCTGTCGATCGGCGTCGGAGGCGCCATCGTGTTTCAGCTCGTGTTCGACATGGCGCTCGGCGTCTCCCTGCCTCCGGGCCTGTGGCGCTGATGCGCAACCTGGAATGCCGTTGAATCCTCTGCGCCGCCGTCGCGGCACTGGCGGATAGGCGTGGACGTCCTGCACGGACTCATGCAGGGCTTCGCGGTTGCGCTGGAGCCCGCGAACCTGATGTGGTGCTTCGTCGGAGTGTTCCTCGGCACCGTCATCGGCGTGCTGCCAGGGCTCGGTCCCCCGGCGACTATCGCCATGCTGCTGCCGCTCACCTTCCACATGAATCCGGCTGGCGCGATGATCATGCTGTCGGGCATCTACTACGGCGCCAAGTACGGCGGCTCCACGACGTCCATCCTGCTCAACGTGCCCGGTGAATCGGCGTCGGTCATCACCTGCCTCGACGGTTACCAGATGGCCCGCCAGGGACGCGCTGGCGCTGCGCTGGGCATGGCCGCCATTGCGTCGTTCATCGCGGGAACGTTCGGCGTGCTTGGCCTCATGCTGGTCGCGCCGCCGCTCGCGCGCATGTCGCTCGCGTTCAGCTCGCCCGAGTATTTCGCGCTCATGGTGCTGGGACTCGCGATGGTGGTGCTCCT
Source organism: Pseudomonadota bacterium (assembly GCA_030946875.1). Classification (GTDB taxonomy): domain Bacteria; phylum Pseudomonadota; class Gammaproteobacteria; order Burkholderiales; family Casimicrobiaceae; genus CAIWHR01. Next base: position 36,127 of record JALYXY010000009.1, read on the forward strand.
GTCCGGCGCATCACTCGTCAAGGCCCTGCTCGCGATGCTCCTGGGCCTGTGGATCGCCACGATCGGGACGGATCTCTTCAGCGCGACCTCGCGCTTCACGTTCGGTCGCACGGAGCTCTTGGGCGGCATCGATTTCGTGGTGGTGGCGATCGGCATCTTCGCGATCTCCGAGGTGATGGCGAACATGGAGCCGCACGAGGGCGCCAAGATGCTGCCGGTCCCGCGCGGCCTGCGCAATCTGCTGCCCACATGGCAGGACATGAAGGACTGCCGCTTCGCGTTCGTGAACGGCTCGGTGCTTGGCTTTCTGATCGGTGTGCTGCCGGGTGCCGGATCGACCATCGCATCTTTCCTGTCGTATGGCGTCGAGAAGGCGTTCTCGCGGCATCCCGAGCGTTTCGGCAAGGGTGTGATCGAAGGTGTCGCGGCCCCCGAGGGCGCCAACAACTCGGAAACAGGTGGCGCGCTCGTTCCATTGCTCACGCTCGGCATCCCCGGGAGCGGCACGACAGCGATTCTTCTGGCGGCGCTCGTGCTGTGGGGTTTCAAGCCCGGACCGATGCTGATCCAGGACAGTCCGCAGCTCTTCTGGGGTCTCGTCGCCAGCATGTACATCGGCAACGTCATGTTGCTCGTGCTCAATCTCCCGCTGGTCCCGCTCTTTGCGCAGCTCCTGAAGCTTCCGGGCTACGCCATGTATCCACTGATCCTCGGCGTGTCGATCGTGGGCGTCTACAGCGACTCGTCGAGCCTCTTCAGCGTGATGCTGCTCGGCGGCTTCGGCCTTCTCGGGTATCTCATGCGCAAGCTCGACTATCCGGCGGCGCCGCTGGTGCTCGGGCTCGTGCTCGGCAGTCACATGGAACGCTCGCTGCGGCAGAGCCTCATGATGTCGCAGGGCGATCTCGGCATACTCGCGTCGCGCCCCATCTCGGCCACCATCCTGGTGCTTGCAGCACTCATGCTGCTTCTCCCGCTGTTTCGTCGCGTGAATGCATGGCGGCTGCATGCTGTCGAGCAAGAAGCCTAGACATCGAAGTTCAAGGAGAAATGATGCACCGCAGCCTCAGCCTCATCGCATGCCTCTTGCTGGTCGCACCGCACGTGGACGCGTTTCAACCGACGAAGCCGATCGAGATGGTCGTGCATACCGCACCCGGCGGTGGCAACGACGTGCTCGCGCGCTCGATCGCCGTGATGGCCGAGAAAGAGAAGCTGCTGCCGGTGCGCATCCAGGTGCTGAACAAGCCGGGCGGCAACGGCGCAGTGGCCGCAGCCTTCCTCGCCGAGCGCAAGGGCGATCCGCATACCATCGGGCTGATCACCAGCGTCTGGATCGTGGGCCCGCTCGTCACCAACGAGGCGAAGATCACGCTGCAGGATCTGACGCCGGTGGCCCAGCTCGTCTCGGAGCCAGCCGTGATCGCGGTGCGTGCCGACTCGCCGTTTCGCACGCTCAAGGATTTCATCGACGCCGCGAAGGCAAAGCCAGGCGCGCTCAAGCAATCCGGCGGCTCGCTCACCTCGCGCGACAGCATCATGCGCCAGGCGCTGCAGAAGGAAACCGGCGCGCGCTGGGCCTTCATCTCGTTCCCGGGCGGCGGCGAGCGCATCGCGGCACTTCTCGGCGGGCATGTCGACATGATGATCATCGAGCCTCAGGAAGCAGGCGAGAACATTCGCGCCGGGAAGATGCGCGTGCTGGCGCAGCTCGCGGAAAAACGTCTGCGCGGGTTCGCGGACGTTCCGACGCTGAAGGAGGCCGGCTTCAACGTACCGCTCGTGCCGCAGATTCGCGCCGCAGTCGCGCCTCCCGGTGTCGCGTCCGACGCCATCGCCTTCTGGGAAGACTTTTTCCGCCGCCTCGTGAACACGCCGTCGTGGAAAAAGTATGTCGAGGAGAACCAGTTCGACGACACGTTCTACACAGGCGCGGAGTTCTCGAAAGCGATTGCCGCCACGACGCAACAGTTGCGCACGATCCTGCCCGATGCAGGCATCAAGCTCGTCCGCTAGGGCGCCGCGACCGTGGATGCGATAAGCTCCCAACCGAGCGTTGCGCAACGCCTCGCCTCAAAGGTCGATGCGATCGCTCGCGCAGGCATTCCGGCGGCCGTGCGCACGCGTGTCGAAGCGCTCCTCGTCGACGTCGTCGGGCTCTGCCTTGCGGCGCGGTCAACCGACTACATGCATGCGGTGATCGGGAGCGTCGATGCGGGCGCGCCGTGCACGGCCATCGGACACGCAGGCCGCTTCGGAGCCGAGGACGCGGCCATGATCAACGGCACCGCGGCTCACGGCGAAGACTTCGACGACACCTTCGAGGGCGGGCCCGTGCACAGCGGCGCGGTGATCCTGCCGGCGGTGCTCGCAGCCTGCGAACGGTTCGAGCGACCGGGCTCCGACGCACTGCTCGGCTGCGCGATCGGAGTCGAGACACTGTGTCGCCTGAGCCTGGTGCGTCCCAAGGCCATCCACAAGGCCGGATTTCATCCCACGGGGGTGCTCGGGGCCATGGCGAGCACGCTCGCTGTCGCCACAACTCTGCGGCTTTCCGCGCAGCAAGCCACCGACGGACTGGGCATCGCCGGCAGCATGGCGAGTGGCATCATCGAATACCTCGCTGAAGGCGCATGGACCAAGCGCCTGCACGCCGGCTGGGCTGCGCGCATCGGGCTGCATGCAGCACGCCTCGGCCAGCAAGGATTTCTGGGACCGCGCACGGTGTTCGAAGGCACGCACGGGCTGCTCTTCGGATTCGCGCACGGCAGCGAAGGCGATTACGACGCGCTGCTGGCCGATCTCGGCACACGATGGATGATGCTCGACATCACGTTCAAGCCGTATGCGACCGGCACGATGAATCAGCCTTACATCGATTGCGCACTGCGCCTCGCTCGTCACGGCATTGCGGCCGAGGAGATTGCGGAGATCGTCTGCGAGACCGCCGAAGGCTACGTGCACCGATTGTGGGAGCCGCTCGCCGCCAAGCAGCGGCCGGCAAACGAATACGCAGCGAAGTTCAGCACGCCCTTCAACGTCGCCGTCGCGTACCTCACCGGCGGTGCAGGCTTGTCGGCGTTCAGTGAAGCCAATGTGCGAGACCCGCGCATCCTCGACCTCGCGAGCAAGGTTCGATACGTCATCGATCCGCACAATCCGTACCCGCGTCAGTACACCGGGCACGTGCGCCTCATCCTGCGCGACGGGCGCGAGATCGAGGAAACGCAGCCGCACATCCGCGGTGGCGCGCAGGAGCCCCTCACGCGTGAAGAGATCGAGCAGAAGTTCCTGCGCAACGCCGCACACGGACAATGGTCAGAAAGCCGTGCCGCAGCATTTCTCGAGCGCATTCCGCGTTTTTTCGAGCAGTCCGTAGACCTCGCGGACCTCAGAGCCTGATCAGGAGATTGCCATCGCCCACAACACCACCGTGACCGCCGACCTCAATGCGCCGCCGGTCACACGCATTCTCGCGGACTTCGTCGCATCGCATCGTTCTCGCGGGTGGAGCGACGCGGTCGAGGCGGAGGCACACCGCACTTTCATGAACTGGGTCGGCTGCGCGATCGGCGCCTCAGGCCATGCCGCCGCCCGCGCTGCACTCGCTGCGGTGCAGGAGCTCGAGCCCGCCGCACAGGCCTCGATCCTCGGGCGCGCTGAACGCGTCGACATGGCGAGCGCGGCGCTCGTCAACGGCATCACCTCGCACACGTTCGACTTCGACGACACGCACCTCAAGACGATCATCCACCCTGCAGGGCCGGTTGCATCGGCCGCCCTCGCGATCGCGGAGCATCGGGACCTCTCCGGTCGCGCGCTCATCGACGCGCTGGTGCTCGGCGTCGATGTCGAGTGCCGCGTCGGCAACATGGTCTACCCGGAACACTACGATCGCGGCTGGCACATCACGAGCTCGACGGGCATGCTCGGCGCCGCGGCGGCGTGCGCACGCCTCCTGAAGCTGGATGCGCACCACACTGCGATGGCGATCGGCATCGCCGCCTCGCAGCCAATCGGATTTCGCGAGCAGTTCGGATCGATGACGAAGCCTTTTCACCCCGGTGGTGCGGCGCGTGCGGGCCTCACCTCGGCACTGCTGGCAGCCCATGGCTTCACGTCGTCGGAGCGAGCCATTGAAGGGCCGCGCGGCATGGCGCAGACGTATTCCACGACCTGCAAGTGGAACGAGATCACCGACGAACTGGGCGAGCGCTTCGAGATCTCGTACAACACATACAAGCCATTCGCGTGCGGCATCGTGATTCACCCGTCGATCGACGGCTGCGTGCAGTTGCGCAATGCGCATGGCCTCAAGGCCGACGAGATCGAGCGCATCGAGCTCAAGGTGCACCCGCTGGTGCTCGAGCTCACGGGCAAGCGCACGCCACGGCTCGGACTCGAAGGCAAGTTCAGCGTTTATCACGCCGCGGCTGCGGGCATCATTTACGGCGCGGCGGGCGAATCCGAGTTCGACGACGCGATCGTGACTCGGCCCGATGTGATCGCACTCCGCGATCGCGTGGTGGCCATCGCCGACGCTGCAATCGCCGAGGACCAGGCTGACGTCACGGTGCACTGTCGCGACGGCCGCACCCTGAACGTCTTCGTCGAGCATGCGATCGGCAGCATGCACCGACCGATGAGCGATGCCGATCTCGCGCGCAAGTTCCAGGGGTTGGTCGAGCCGGTACTGGGCGCCTCGAGCTCACGGGAGATCATCGATGCCTGCACGAGCATCGGCAGCGCACGGAGCGTACGGTCGTTCGTCGCGCTCATGAAGTGATGCAGCTGCGGCCGCGCGTGCCGACTGCACCTGCGCCACCCGCGACACGCACGCCAAGCGCTTTCGGAGGCACCAAGGCGCGAGCTCCCAGGGTCAATGGCTACAATCAGCACTTGCAAACAAGCCCCGAAACGCCTGACGCGGCGCATCGGCTGAATTCGACGCCGGCACTGGAGAATCGAATGACCCTGTTACGAACCGGTTGGCTGATGAGCCTCGCGCTCACCGCGTTGGCCTTGTCAATTCCGCTGCACGCGCAGGAGTACCCGACGCGCCCGATCAAGGTGATCGTGCCGTTCTCACCGGGAGGTGCGGTCGATGGCCCGATGCGCATCATCGCGCAGGAGCTCTCGAAGCGCCTGGGTCAGCAGGTGGTGGTGGAGAACAAGCCGGGCGCGGGCGCCACCATCGGCAGCGACATGGTCGCCAAGGCGACTCCTGATGGCTACACGCTGCTGCTCGCCTCGCAGACCAACGCGATCAGCGCGTCCCTGTACAAGAGCCTCTCGTACGATCCGATCGAGGACTTCTCGCCGATCTCGCTCCTCGGGCGCGAGCCTGGGGTCGTCGTGGTGAACCCGTCCCTCCCCGTGAAGACGTTGCAGGAGTTCATCGCCTACGCGAAAGAGCATTCGGGGCAGGTCGATTACGCATCGTCGGGCAATGGCTCGGGACAGCATCTCTTCGCGGCACTGCTCGCCTCGCGCACGGGTCTCAAGATGAACCATGTGCCGTACCGCGGCAGCGGCCAGGCCACGACGGATCTCCTTGGCGGCCAGGTGCAGATGTCCATCCCGGGCACCGCGGGCATGGTCGGCCACATCCGCAATGGACGGCTGCGCGCGCTCGCGGTCACCGGCGCCCGGCGCTCGCCGCAACTGCCGGACGTGCCTACGGTCATGGAATCCGGTGTGCCGAACTTCGAGGCTTATGTCTGGATGGGCCTTCTCGCACCGAAGGGCACACCGCAAGCGATCATCGACAAACTGCAACGCGAGCTCGTGCAGGTGCTCGGCACCAACGAGGTAAAGGGCTATATGGCCACAGCGGGCATCGAAATCGTCGGCTCGACACCCGCCGAATTCGCGCGCTTCTTCCGTGCCGAGCGCGACCTTTGGGCGAAGGTCGTGCGCGACACCGGCGCCAAGATCGACTGAGCGGCCACGCCTGGACGTGAGCGCTCCATTGACCGAACGACAGGAAAGACGATGAACGCACCCGCCAACGATGTACCCGTCACCGGGGTAGAGCACTGGACAAACAAGGGCGAGGTCCGTCTCTTCATGTGGGAGAAATTCGTCGACTCACCGGAGGGCAAGCCCGCGGTGCTGTTCGTGCACGGATCGTCGATGGCCTCGCAACCCACCTTCGATCTCACCGTCCCCGGCCGCGCAGACTCATCGGTGATGGACTGGTTTGCCCGTCGCGGATTCGTCTGCTGGACCGTCGACATGGAAGGCTATGGCCGCTCCGACAAGTCGCGCGACATTTTCTGCGACATCAGCAACGGTGCCGACGATCTCGAGGCCGCCACCGATTACATCGCGAAGACGCGGGGTGTCGGGAGCTTCCTCACGTATGGCATTTCCTCGGGCGCACTGCGCGCAGCCCTTTTCGCCGAGCGGCATCCCGACCGGGTCGCGAGGCTTGCGCTCGACGCTTACGTGTGGACAGGAGAGGGAGCGCCGACGCTCGAGCAGCGACGCAAGAAGCTCCCCGAGTTCATGGCCAAGAAGCGGCGCCCGATCGATCGCGCATTCGTGTACTCGATCTTCGAGCGCGATCACCCGGATTGCGCTGAAAAGCGTGTGGTGGATGCCTTCGCCGATGCGATCCTCGCGCTCGACGACTCGATGCCGAACGGCACCTACATCGACATGTGCTCGAAGCTTCCGGTCAACGATCCCTCGAAGATCACCATGCCGACGCTGCTCCTGCGGGGCCAGTATGACGGAATAGCCGGCTTCGACGATCTGGTCGAGTTCTTCAAGCGCCTGCCCAACGCCGACAAGCAATTCACCGTCATGGCGGGCATCTCGCACGCGAGCTTTCAGCAGAAGAACTACATGATGGTCTATCACATCCTGCACGCGTATTTCACGCGGCCCGCTCCCGCTTACGTCGGCGCCCCGCATTGAGGAGCGGAAGGACTGTGCTCACGCGCCGTTCGTCATAAGATGCGCGCAGCGCGGCATGGCCGCGTCGAAAGGATCGGCTGATGGTGCTCATGATTGCCGGCCTCGCGCTCTTTCTCGGGATCCATCTGGTACCGGCGAGCCGACCCGTGCGTGACGCCCTGACGCAAGGGTTGTCGGACCGGCGCTACAAGGCGCTCTTCTCCGCGCTGTCGGCCATCGGCCTCGTGCTCATCGTGCTGGGCTATCGCCTGGCCGGTCCGAGCGATCGCCTCTTCGCGCCATTGCCGGCGGCGCGCGCAGCGGCACCCTTCATCGTCACGGCGGCGTTCGTGCTGCTCGCCGCCTCGCACATGCGCGGGCATATCCGGCGCGTGCTGCAACATCCGATGATCATCGGGATCCTGCTCTGGTCAGGCGTGCATCTGCTGGCGAATGGCGACCGTCGCGGAACCTACCTGTTCGGTGGCTTCGTTGCCTGGGCGATCGTCGATCTGGTCGCAGCACTGCGCCGCGGGCCCGCAGCACCGTTCGAGGCTCACGTGCGCTACGACCTCATGGCGATAGTCGGGGGATTGATCGTGGCGGGCATCGTTGTCGCGCTTCACCAGCCGCTCTTCGGCGTGCGCCCCGTCTGATCCGGAGCCGGAATGTCCGTCGCCCTCGATCCCGCAGAGGTGGAGTGGACTGCCATCCGCGCGCAGGGCGCCGGCGGCCAGAACGTCAACAAGGTTTCGAGCGCCGTGCAGGTGCGCTTCGACGTGCGGGCCTCATCGCTCCCCGAGGACGTGAAGCTGCGGCTCCTTGGATTGCGCGACCAGCGCATCACCACCGAGGGGGTGGTCGTCATCAAGGCGCAGCGCTATCGCAGCCAGGACCAGAACCGGGTGGACGCGTTCGCACGGCTGCAGACCCTCGTCGACAAGGCGGCGGATGTACCCCCGCCACGTCGTCCGACGCGGCCGACGCGGTCCTCTGAGCGCAAGCGGCTCGAGCACAAGACCCAGCGCGGAGAGCTCAAGGTGGCCCGGCGCAAGGTCACCGACGGCCCCTGAATGGCCCCGGCCCAGTCGGCCCATGAGGTGGGACCCGGCGCGGGGTCCCACCTCCTGAACCCCACCCGAAAATTCAGATCAACCGATCAGGCGGCTCGAGCGTTAATGACATCGAGACCCCGGGAAAAGGTGTCACAAGCCTCTCGTCCGGAAAGATCATCTGTCACTTGGAGATGTCCATGTTCAAGAAAACCGTGTTCTACGCAGCCATTGCCGCCAGCGTCGCGACGGTCGGCCTTGCCACGCCGGCCTCGGCGGGTGATCCTGTTCTCGGCGCCCTCGTCGGCGGCGGCATCGGCGCCGCGATCGGCCATAGCATCAACGGGCCGCACGGCGGCTGGACCGGTGGTGCGATCGGTGCAGTGCTGGGTGCCAGCATCGCCGCCGACCAGAACCGCTATTACAACGGCAACGGGTACTACGGCGCGGCCGGTAACTCGTACTATCAGGCGCCTAGCAATGCCTACTACGCCGCGCCGGCGCAGACCTATTACGCGCCAACGACCGCCTACTACGCGTCGACCCCGGTGTACGTCGAGCCTGCGCCGGTCTCGACGACCACCTACTACGAGTCGAGCCCGGTGTACGTCCAGCCGGCACCGGTCTACTATGCCCCGCCCGCGGTTCTGTACCGTTCCGCGCCGGTCTATGTAGCCCCGTATTACCGGCCCCGCGCCGAGTTCGTGAACGTGCGCTTCTATGACCGTCACCGCGAGGGTCACGGCGGCGGATGGGACCGCTACCACCACCACTGAGCGGCTGATTCAGCGCTTCGAAAAGGCCCCGATCGGGGCCTTTTTTTTTGTTAGCGCGTGGGCACCATCACGAGCCGGTCATTGCCCGACTCCGCGCCCCAGGCCTCACCGCGGCGCCCGAGCATCTGGCGAACGTTCGCGTTGCCGCGGTCGGACTCGAAGCTCTCGAAGCGCTCGGTCGAGGGATCGAAGCGGACGATCGCATTCATCGTCCAGTCGGTGAGCCATACCTTGTCCTCGGGATCGACCCAAACCGAGTACGCGTGGGCGCTGCCCGGAAGCTTCCATTCCCGCCAGGCCCGGGTCGCGGGATCGTACATGCCGACCTGGCCCGTGTTCCAGTAGCTGATCCACAGCCGCCCCTTGGAATCGGACCAGACCCGGCGCGCGCCTTGCCTGGGCGTCGGTGGATCGAGCACCGTGGCCTCGCCTGTTTCGGTATCGATGCGGGCGAGGTAATTGCCAGCCAGCGAGACGTAATACACCTCTCCCGAGGGCGTTGTGGTGATGCCATACGGCCCGGCTCCGCGCGGGGCTTTCCACACCTTGACATCGTTGGCGGCAGGATCCACTCGGCCATAGAGCCCTGCCTGACCCGTGAACCAGACCCTGCCCTTCTTGTCGAGGGTCAGAGTGTTGAGATTGGCATCACCCGCCTCCCGAGGCAGTGGCCAGGTGCGCATCTGCCTCGAGGATGGATCGAAGCGGACGATCGCATTCTGGCCGCCGTCGGTGATCCATGCCGCTCCGTCGCGCCCGACGATGACGCCATGGGGCGCCGAATTGCGTCCGAGTGCAATTTCCTCGTACCTGCCGCTCTGCGGATCGAGAATGCCGAGCTTGCCGGTGCGTTGCGCCGTGTAATAAACGGGACCATTGGCCCGGGGGTCGGCCGCGACATCGTGGGGATGGGCGCCCTTCGCCACGTCGTAATACCGCGCGACCTCGCCATGCGCGAGCAGCGACCAGAGTACGCAACCGACGGCAATGCTCCAACGCGATCCGCTCATCTTGCCTCCTTCGTGGACGATCACTTTTGGGTCGAACCTGGCTCGTCACCCGCGATGAGCCGTGCAAGCTCGTCGATCAGCGGGCGCTGACCGGCCAGAATTCGCACGGCAGCTTCACCCATGTTGAACCACGCTGCGCGATCGACCTCCGGAAATGTCTGCCATTGTCCTGACCGCGGCGGCCACTCCAGGCTGAAGCTGTTGCTGCGAACGGCGTCCGCGTCGAGATCACCCGGCACCGCCCACGCGAGAACGACCTTGCCGCCTGCTTGCCGGACCGGCGCGAGCGCGTGGAACGGACCCTCCACCGACATCCCGGTCTCTTCCCGGAATTCGCGCCTTGCGGCATCGAGGCCCTCTTCGTCGTCGCCGTACTCGCCCTTGGGGATCGACCACGCACCGGCGTCCTTGTTGAGGAAGAACGGTCCGCCAGGATGCACGAGCAGCACTTCGGCCGTGCCGTTCTGTCGACGATACAGGAGAAGCCCGGCGCTGCGTCGGCCCGCCACGTCAGGCCAGACCCGGTGAAGTGCGCATGCTGTTCACGAGTGATGCGGAAGCGCGGCCGACCGATGGACGGCCTTACGCACTTCCGTGTAGCCATGGCAGCATAACGAAGGTGCAAAGGCACACAAGAGGAGTGGCATGACTCGATCCATTCGCGGCGCGATGCTGACCATCGCAACCCTCATTGCAGGCATTCCGGCCACCGTGGGCGCGGTGACCTGCTACACGCTTTACGATCGTTCCGACGCCGTGGTGTATCGCGGCACCTTCCCACCGATCGACATGAGCCCCGAAGGCGACACACAGCGCGATGCGATGCGCGCAACGGGCCAGTTCCTGGTGTTCGCGGACGCCGACTCCTGCCCTCCCGTGGAGTATCGCTTCGGCGACGCCGGCACCAAGAACCTATCCATGGACAACATCATCGGCGGCATCCGTCCGATGGCCGTGAACCGCTCCGGCATGCCGGCGAGCAGCCCCGCGCCTCGCAGCGGCCGCTAAGTCCGCTCACACGCCGGACGCGTCCACCGCGTTCTCGCGTCGACGCGCGAGAACACCGGCGCTGAACGGCGCGACGAGCGCGACGATGTTGAGCATCACGACACCGGGCCAGCCGCTGCGGGTGTAAACGCCCCCGCTCGCCAGCACGCCCACTGCGCCGCCCAGATAATAGAACAGCATGTACAGAGCGTTCGCCCGTCCGCGACTCGCCGTCACCGCGGCATTGAGCGCGCCCACTGCCGCTGCGTGGATCGCGAAAAACCCCGCGCAAACGAAGACGAGGCAGACCACCAGCACGCCGATATGCGAAACGAGCGTTCCGGTGAGCGCGACCGCGAACAGCGTCGACGCGATCATCAGTGTAATGCCGCTGCCGAGACGAGCACTGATCCGCCCGGCAAGCGGACCGATGAAGATACCCACCACATAGGTGAGATACATCGCGGTGATGACGCTGGTGGAGGCCGAGAGCGGTGGCGCGGCAAGCCGAAACGGAAAGAAGCTGAACACCGACGAGAAGGCGCAGAACGCACCGCATGCTGTAAGGAAGATCGGAAGCAGCTTCGCATCTTGCAGCAACTCGAGATAGCGTTCCTGCCGCCGCGCGACCCCCGGCGTCCTCTCGTCCGGCGGCAGTGACCGAAGCGCAGCGAAGGTCGCACCGAGCACGAGCGCGCCGGTGGTCACGAACGCGTAGCGCCAATGCAGCGGCGGGTGAATCCAGCCGCCGAGCAGTCGTCCGCCAAGGCCGCCCGCCACGGTCGCCGACACGTAGGCGCCCATCGCGACCTGCAACCGGCGCGCGTCTAGATTACGCGCGAGGTAAGCGGCAACGCAGGTCGTGAGGGCCGGCAGGAAGAGGCCCTGCACGAATCGCGCGAGCACGATGAGCGGGAACTGCGTGGTGGCAGCGATGAAGAAGCAGCACGCTGCGCTCATGATTCCGCCCAACGCGATCAGCCTGTGCACGGGCATGCGATCGGCCAGGGCCCCTGACGGCAAACTCGCGATGGCGATCCCGGCGATCACCGCCGAGATCGTGGTCGACGCGCTCGCCGGCGTGATGCCGAATTCGACCTGGAGGACCGGCAGAATCGGTTGTGTGACGTAAACGGAAGTGAAGGCCGCGCTGACCAGCGCGAACACCGTCAGCTGAATCCTCGAATCCGCGCGATTGGCGATCCCCATGCGCCGCATCATAATGGCGCCTTCCTTCCCTGTCCGCGCGGATGACGCGCCGGTGGCGCATTGCGTCTCGTTCCCGCAGGCTCCGTTCTCCAGCATCCGGCATTTGCGCAGTTCTGGATCGCGCGCGTCACCACGATGATGGCGTATCAGATGCTGTCAGTCGGGGTTGCCTGGCAGGTCTACGAGCTCACGCATAGGCCGCTCGATCTCGGCCTCATCGGGCTCGCCCAGTTCCTTCCGTCGATCGCGCTGGTCCTCCTGGTCGGGCACGTCGCGGACCGGCGTGACCGTCGGCGCATCGCGCGACTCACCATGTCCGTCGGTGCGCTCGCGTGCGCAGTGCTGGGCGTCGCCAGCGCCACGCAGCGCATCAGCGAGCTCGCGATCTTTGCCATCGTGCTGGTGATCGGCGCCGCGCGGGCATTCCAGAATCCCGCGATGCAGGCACTGCTGCCGACACTGGTGCCGCCCCACGAGCTCTCGCGCGCGGTGGCTGCGAGCACCACGGCCACCCAGATGGCCACGATCGTCGGTCCCGCGGTGGGCGGCGTCATGTACGCGATCGGTCCGGAATGGGTCTACGCGGTGTGCGCACTGCTCTACCTTGCAGGCGTGCTGGCCATGCATCGCATGCGCACCGTTCATACTGTCACCTCGCGGGCGCCGCCTACGCTCGCGTCCGTGTTTGCCGGCGTCGCCTTCATCCGCGACAACCCCGTGATGCTCGGTGCCATCTCCCTCGATCTCTTCGCGGTGCTCCTCGGCGGCGCCACTGCGCTGCTGCCCGTGTACGCGCGCGACATCCTGCACATCGGGCCGTGGGGGCTCGGCGTGCTCCGCTCCGCTCCGGCGATCGGGGGTCTCGCCACTGCGCTATGGCTCTCCGGAAAGCCGCTGCAAGGCCGCGTCGGGCGCACGATGTTCGTGGCGGTCGGCGTCTATGGGGCAGCGACGATGGTGTTCGGCGCATCGACGCTGACGTGGCTGTCATTCCTAGCACTTCTGATCATGGGAGCATCCGACACCGTGAGCGTGGTGGTTCGCTCGTCGATCATGCAACTGGGCACGCCCGACGACATGCGCGGGCGAGTGAATGCGGTGAACACGATGTTCGTCGGTGCTTCGAACCAGCTCGGCGAATTCGAATCCGGCATCACCGCCGAATGGCTGGGGACGGTACGCGCAGTCGTTCTCGGCGGCGCCGGCACGCTTGCGGTGGTCGCGCTCTGGATGCGTCTGTTCCCTTCCCTTCTCACATTCGACCGACTCGACACGCGAGCCACGCCCGCGGCGACATAGGGCCGTTATCTTCGTGCCTCGCCGGCCTGGCAACGCCACTGCGTCAACGGAATCCGGTGGTGACCCGTTAGGATTGTGCCGGGAACCGCTCCCGACCCGACCGGTCTCTCAAAAGGGTCGCACTCACGTGCAGCACAGGCCAAGGCCACACGCGAGCTCCCTTGTTTGCAATCCGGGTGCTCGCCCCGCGTTCCATGTTGGAGGTGTCATGAAGAAAAGCTTGATTGCCCTCGCGCTCGTCGGTGCGCTCGGCGCGACGACTCTGCCGGCGCTCGCACAGTCCGCTGCCCCACCCCTGCCTTCGCTCACACCGGAGCAGTCCGAGAATCTGAGCCAGGAGCTCACCCGGTACCGGCGCGACGTCGATGCGCGCGTCTCGCGCGGTGAGCTCGCGCCCGACGAAGCCCAGAAGCTGATCGAATGGCGTCGCTGGCAGCTTGCCCGGCAGATCGCGGGGCTCACCCCTCCCGAGGCGCCTCCCGTGATCGTGCAGCGACAGTACGTGTACGGTCCTCCTCCGGTGGTTTACGATCCGTGGTATCGACCGTATTACTACGGCCCTCGAGTGTCTCTCTGTGCGGGCGGCTGGGGTCGGCATTCCTTCGGGAGCGTCTGCTTCTGATCTACCGAACGGCGCCGCTGGCGCGCGGTTTTTTCCTGACTCCATGACGGGCAGCCTTTCGCTCGGTGTCTCCCTTACAGCGCCTGCACGCGCTGTCCCACATCGTGGGGGCGCCGCAGCGTCATGGCCGCGCCGCCTCGAGCCTTTTGCCCTCGTTCGGCGAACCACGTCGGTTTAACGCGGACTAATCGCCACGGCCTTGTCGCCGAGGCGGCGCGCTTGCGCATATCAACATGAAACGCGGATTACTCATCAGCCTGGGCATCGTCCTGGGGCTCCTCGCCACCGGGGCCTGGCTCGCATCCCGCGAGGCGACGCTGATCTGGGTGGCTGACAAGGTGCAGGCGCGGATGGGCGACTCGCTGCGGCTCGAGCACGTGAGCGGGTCACTCTTGCGCGACATCCATATCGAGCACCTGCGCTGGCAGGGGCCTACCATGACAGTGGCCGCCGACAACGCGACCCTTGCATGGGCACCGTGGTGGCTCCTGGTCGGCAAGCTCGCCTTCCGCCACGCGAGCGCCGATACCCTCGCTGTGTCGCGCGCGGCGAGCACCGCCAAGCCCGGCGGCATACCAGACAAGCTGCATGTGCCGTTGCGGATGCGTTTCTGGGATACCCACGCGCAGACGTTGCTGTACACGCCCGCAGGCGCTCCGCAGCAGGAGTATCACGACGTGATCGTCGGCATCGATTTCGGCGCGCGCAGCTGGGACGTCAAGCTCGATCGCCTGCAGACGCGCTGGGGCCGCGTGCGCACCGACGCAAGCATAGGTACCGATGCGCCGCACGCCACCCGCGTCGACTTCGAGATGACGCCGGAAGGTCATGCCGCCACCGTGCCCCCGGTGTCCGTGAAGGCCGATGTGAGCGGTTCGCTCGATCTCCTCAAGATCAACGTGACCGCGAAGGCCCAGACCTCGGTCGCAGAAGGCAAGCTCGAGGTAGTCCCCACGTCACCGCAGCCCGTGCGCTCGATCGACGCTAACCTGCGTGACTTCGATCCGCATCACCTCGGCGACGCGTTCCCATCGGGCCAACTCGTCGGCGGCCTCAAGGCAACCACGGGAACCGATGGGATCCTGCGCGGCCATCTCGCAATCGACAACAAGGCGCGCGGTCTCCTGAACGACCATCGTTTGCCGCTTGCGTCTGTCGTAGCCGACATTGCCGCCTCGCCACAACGGTGGTCGTTCGATAGTGTGAAGGTGGATTTCGCGGACGCCGGACGCATCACGGGCGGGGGCTGGGTCAACGGTGAAGCGGCGGATTGGAAGTTCGCAACCGACGGTCTCGATCTCAACAAGCTCGACGCGGCGATCTGGACCACGCATCTCGCCGGAACGCTGGCGAGTGCCGGGCCCCTCGACGCGCAACGCGTGCAACTCGCCGTGCGCGACGGACGACTCGCAGTATGGCTCGATGCCACGGCGCATCCCGGCGAGATCCAGGTCGCGCGCGCCCGCCTCGAAGCCAAGGGTGGCGGAGCCGCAGAAGCAAGCGGCTCCTTCGGAATGGATGCGACGCACCGCTTCAAGGCCACAGCGGCGCTTGCGCGCTTCAACCCTTCAGCTTACGGCAGCTATCCCGTCGCCATCCTCAATGGCAAGGTCACGGCTGACGGAGCGCTTGCGCCGGTGCTGCAGGTCAATGCCCGCGGCTCGATTTCGTCGAGCACCTTGCGCGGCCTTCAGGTGACGGGTCGCGGTTCCATCGCAACGCGTGGCAGGAACGACCCCGCAATCGATATCGCGGTGAATGGGGCTATCGGCGCGACCCAGGTGAGCGCCCGCGGCACGGTGGTCGATCCCAAGAAGCTGCAGGCACTCGACCTCGATCTCGTTCTCTCGGGCAAGACGCTGTCGGAGCTCTATCTCGCGACGGGATTGCCGTTCCCCGACACGCCAGCGTATCGGCTGAGCGGTG
>JALYXY010000028.1 GCA_030946875.1 Pseudomonadota bacterium
TGTACTTCTTGAGATACCCCGGAAAGCGGGCCTCCGGATACTTCGATTGCGGACCGGGGCCGATCAGGCCGAAGCGTTTGCGCAGCTGCGGCATCTGCTCGGGCGACCAGCTTGCAAAGATGCTCCCGCGGTCCTGTGCCTTGGCCGGCGACGGGTCGGCGGCGAGTACGAGACCGATGCTGACGAGCAGCCCTGCCGCGACAACCAGCGTCGAGATACGTAGATGGGTCACGTTAGCTCTTCCTGTTGTGATCCACGTCGATGAAATGTCCATCGCGCATCGAATAGGTACGCGAGAACGTCTCGGCCACCTTGGGATCGTGAGTTGCAACGATAACGGTTTTTCCCTCGCCGGCGAGTCGCGTGAGGAGCGCGGTGATCACTTCGATGTTCGCGCTATCGAGGTTTCCCGTGGGCTCGTCGGCGAGGATCAGGGGAGGATCATTCACCAGCGCGAGACAGATGGCCACGCGTTGCTGCTCCCCGCCCGACAGCTCTTCCGGCCGCTTCTGGCCCTTCTCGCGCAAACCGACGCTTTGCAGGAGCAATTCGGCGCGCTCCAGACGCTCACGTGGGCCAAGTCCTGCGATCACCATCGGCAACTCGAGATTCTGCAATGCACTCAGCGTCGGGATCAGGTTGAAGAACTGGAACACATAGCCCACCTGCAGCAGTCGATATCGTTCGAGCTCGCGCTCCTTCAAATTCACGATGTCCGTGTCGCCGACCTTGATCGATCCGGCCGTCGCACGATCGATTCCACCGATCAGGTTCAACAGACTCGTCTTGCCGCACCCGCTCGGGCCCATAAGCGCGACGGACTGACCCGGACGAAAACGTGCAGAGACCCCATCCAGCGCAACGACGTCCCCGGCGCCCGTGCTGTATCGCTTGGTGAGACCTTCGACATCGACGGTCAAGCCGGTTTCGTGGGCACGTTGGGAAACGGCAAGATTCAACGCCACCTCGCTTCAACGGTCGGTCAGGACTTCACGTGCCGTGCGCTTGAAGAGCCACCGGCTGACCACGAGTGCGATCAACACCATCAGCGCGATGAGCGACCCAGCAACGACCATCGTTTGTGCAGATACTGCCACATGCGTGTGCAGGAACAGCATGATGCTTTTGATCTCGCGCAGCGTCCAGATCACATTGGTCATGCCGAACCCGACCAGCAACCCAAGCAGCCCTCCAAACACCAGACCGATCACGGCGGGCGCACTGAGTCCGGCCGACATGAACTGCAGCACCTCGCGCGGACCGCATCCGCGGATTCGCAGCAGGGCTAGCGTGCGCCGGTCCTCGGCATAGTTTGCAATGACCATCGCCACGATGCCGATGATGGCCATCAGCACGCCCCCGATCAGGTAGATTTGCACATTCTGGCGTGCCAGAAAGATGTACATGTCGCTGCCCAGTCGTGCGATCTCGTCATCGCGCTCACGCAACTGTGCCGACGCTGGGACGAAGGCGGCGAGCACGGCCCGCTGGAGATCCCGCGGCGCGACACCCGGTCGCGGAAAAACCGTGACGACCAGACGTTGCAGCATCACGTCCAGCGTCGCCAGCTTCGGATCGTTTGCCGCGGCGACGATGTAACCGCGGTTGTTGAAGAGGTGATTCAGATAATCCACGCGCGCACTCACGAAGCTTTCGCGATCCTTGACCGCTGCGAGTGGAATACCCGCAAGGAAGTGCAATGTTCCCGCAACCGGGGCCGTGAGCATCGCGCCGCGAGTGTCATGGCCGACCGGCATCGGCTCGCCGTTTTGCCGACGCCAGAATGCCGCCATTGCCGTCGAGAGCAGCACGTGCCCACCCGCGAGTTCCTCGACAAGCGTGGAAAAACCGGCGGAGTCGCCGAGCGATTGCTCGTGATAGAAGCTACGGAGGTAGGTGGCAGGATCGTCCACGAGGTACAGAGGAACACTGTTGAATCCCTGGCCCGGCATGTACAGGCCATCGACGAGACCTTCCGTCAGGAAGCCGGCGTTGGCGACCTCAGGCAGGTTGTTGAGCTTCGCCAATAGCTTCAGCGCCTCGCCACGCACGAGCCCGTATCGCTCCCGCATTCCGCGCTGCGCGAGCAACGGCGCTGATACGAGATCCGATACGTTCACGGTCGCCTGCAGCGGTGCACCGAGCTGCACGAGCGCCGCCCGCGCGATCTTGTCATCGAACACGGCCGTCATCACCGTCGGATAAAGGCTGAGGCTCGTCATCAAGGCGACGATCAGCACCAGACCCGAGACACGGTGTGCGCGCAGGCTCGTGTGCTGCAGTGAAAACGTCCGCATGCGCCCGCCGAACACGGCCGCAACCGGTCGGAGCAGCGCGGCGAGCCAACGAGGCCGACTCACCAGAAGCGAGGTCAGTCCATACGCGAACAAGGGAAAGGCGACGAAGTCCAGGGCACGCTCCACGGTGTGCAGCCATGGTGAAGCGTCTGTCGGGGCAAGCGAACGCGCGAAGATCCAGCTCGCCACCTTGACGCTGCCGATCGCGAGCATCAGTGCATGCCACCAGCCGAAGCGCACGCGGGCTTCAAGCGCCTCGGACACGGCGACGCGCCCCGAAGCCTCAAGGGGAGAGATGTTCGCAGCGTACCGGACCAGGCGCCGACTCACGAGCAGGGAGATGGCGACGGCGATGATGACGGATGCCAGCACCGACAGCGGATTCACGATGTCGACAATCGTGTGCCATGGCAGCCAGGTCCTGGCGTAGAACAGGATCGGCAGCACCGTGCCGAGCAGCGCGCCGGCAATGCCACCGATCAGTCCACCCGACCCGATCGCCAGTTGCATGGCACGGCCGACGGTCCTGCCTGATACGCCACGCAACCGCAGCAGTCCGAATTTGCGGCGCTCGTTGAGCAGCAACAGCGCGGAGATGTTCCCCAGCAGCACCCAGGCCATCCACACCAGCGGCAGTGCTGCGAGCAGGCTGACCGCTGCAATCGCGCGCGCGGTCCTGCTCATGCGCTCGAGCAGCACGCCGCTCGTATTGTCGACGCCGATCCGGAAAGTCACTTCCCGCGCTGCACGTCCTGCGCTCTGACCGAGTGTACTGATGCGCGTGTGGCTCGGCTCCAGATCCCAGCCGGAAACCAGCGCAGCGCGGTCGATGCGCCCCAGGTGAATGATGTCCGGGAAATAATCCCCAGCGGACGCATGGATGGGATCGCCTCTTCCGGTCTGCTCGGGGTCGTCATGGTCGTGATGGTGCTCAACGCCGCGCGACACGTCGTCGAATGCCGCGATGATTTTTGGATCGTACGGAGTGACGAGGACGACCCCGAGCTCGGGAACCAGCGTAGGCGAGCTGGTCTGATCCATGAACCAGCGATTCAGGTCATTGCGATCGATGCGCACCGTGCGCTCGAGCGGTACGTGAAACACGATGCCCCCGTGGTGCTCCTTGTCCACCCGAAGCTCGAATCGCCGCTTGTTCTGCAGTTGCAGGTAAGCGTCGCCCATCTGCGCTTTGGATCCGATCAGTACCAGAACGGCGTTGCCTCTGGCACCCGGGCGGATCTCAGGCGGCAGCATGGACGTATCGGTCACGCTCAGGACGGAAACCCACGGGCTGCGCAGAGGCTCGCCGTCCACGTAGGCCACGGTGGATGCAGGTACCGATGTACGGAGGAAGAAGATGTCCTGCGTATCTGTAACGTGCTCGATCTGCGCGATCCGCTGGCGCGTCTGCTCGGCCAGCGCGACGTCGCTCGTCTGATAAAGCGAGAAGTCCCAGGGGACGCGGGAGAGTTGATCTTCGACGTACTGCTTGAGCGCATAGCGCGATGCGACCTGGACGCTGCACAGCAGGAAGACCAGCATGAGCGACACGGCGGTGAAAGACGTGAACGCCCTCCTGCCGACGATGGACGTCAGATAAAACAGATGTGACCGTGGTGGGTGCGGGTGTAGCGCACTCATCCTGCGTCAACCGTGAAAGGGCGACTGAACATTCGGACCGGAGTGGAGGAACAGGTCCGCAACAGCACGCCAGACCTCGCCTGATTCAAACAAGGAGCGCGCTATGCGCAGGTGAGCTGCAACTTGTCGCACGAGTCCCGAACCGCAAGCCCATCAAGCGTAATCGCCAGGCGCCTGAGGCTCGCCACGAGTCGGTGCTCCCGTGCCGCGGTGCGCGCAGCAGAACTGCATCACGAAAAAAACGGCCCGCGAATGAATCGCGGGCCGCGAAAATGCCGGCACCCGAGGAAGGATGGCGCCGGCCCCGCCCAACACGGATCAGCCGCTGCGATCGCCCGATGTATGAACACGCATCAGTGTGACCTCGCAGTCGTAAGCCATTGGGTTCGTCGGCACGCGTTAGCGCACGCGGCCGCGACGGAACAGGTTGACAATCGCCAGCAGGATGACGGCGCCCAGAAGTGACACGATCAGGCCCGACAGGCTGAAGTCGTTCTGGTTGATGGTGCCAGCGCCGATCAGAGGCGAGATGAGCCAGCCGCCGAGCACTGCGCCGACAATTCCAACCACCACATTCAACAGCACACCCTGCTGCGCATCAGTGCGCATGACCATGCTTGCAAGCCAACCGATGATGCCCCCTACGACCAGCCAGATAATGAAGTTCATGCTTCCTCCGTTGTCAACGTTGAACCGGGGTCTGGATGCGCGGGCAGCCGCTCGACCCCTTTGCGGCCCACCGTCTTCGAATACCTTGCACAGTAACGCGCCGCCTCCGAGCTACAGCGCCACGCTAGCTGCAACTCACGCGGCCGTGTTTTCCTCGTCACCGGGTGAACACACACGAGCACAACGCGTTCCACCCCTTCACTGCTTCGACGAAGGGTCTGCAGCATCATCCATGGTGCGATCGCTTCCGCTATCGTGCGCCTTCCGCTCGCCCGCCGCCTGGCGCCCGCGGGCTTCAGTGCCCGCAGGCTCGATACCCGCGGCACCGACAGAAGAGCTTCGCGATGCATCCGCATCATCAGCGACGCTTCCAAACGCCGGCGCCGCATCACGCTTGGACTTGCCTTTCCTGTGCTCCGCACCGGGACCTGGACGTAACCGGAACGGGCTTCGCAATCGTTGCATCTGGAATTCCTGCGTTGGCTGAGTGAATGGGGCAGCACACTGCTCGCGTTCGCGAGGAGGTAGCTAAAAGCGTGCCGTCGCATCACTCGTCTCGGCGGGCTCGAGGTGAGCATCCCTGAAAATTGGAGCGCGCGCAGTGTAGTTTTTGCCGCGCCGTTGTGCCGTTGTCGCTTGGACTTGCGCAGGGCTCACACCACGCCGCGTGCAGCAATGACGTCAGCTGCGAAACCATTCGGCGCCCATCAATGACCGGATCCCGAGCGCGCGAGTTGCGATCGGCGCGCAAGGTGCGCCGTGCACTGCACCAGGCTGGAATCGCCCTCAAGGTGCATCACGCCAAAAAAAAGCCGCCCTTCGCGAGGGCGGCGTCGGGTGCACATTGCTTACGTCTTACATCTTGGACTTGGTCTTCTCTGCGCCTGATTGGATCTTTTCACCGCCGCGCTCGACGTCCTTGCCCATGCCTTCGACGGTGTTGCACCCGTACAGCGCGAGCACCGCCGCCGCTACCACGATCCCAAAAATCTTGTTCAACATTGTTCGCTCCCGCGTATGTGGTTGAGTGGAGGGACACCCGCCCTGCCGATCCACCCTTCAGCAAAGGGCATGCCATGCGTATCGGGCAGGCGCTGCCAGAAGCGGGGCATAGCATTGCGCAGTCCGACGCCGGGGCCTGCTGACTCCAGGGTGCCATGTTCGGCCCGAGTCGGAAAAAAAAGCGGGCTTCCGTGCAACATTTGCGCGGAGCCCACTTCTATGGGACGACGGGGCGTTGCGCGGACCCATGACGCGTCACCGGCATCGATGACGCGGGCTACCGCACGATGGATCGCGCCTATTTGGCCTTGTCGCGGACGGGGTCGGTCATCGCCTTGCTGCTCGATGGCGCTGCGCCTGGGCGGGCGCCCGTCGGGCCCGTGGTCCCCATCGGCGCCGTTCCGCTGCCACTCATCGACGACGTGCCGCTTCCACCCATCGGCGCCGTTCCGCTGCCCATGGGCGACGTCGTGCTGCCCATGCTGGAGCCCGTAGTACCGCTGCCGTAACCGCTGCCGGACGTGCTGCTGGCGTTGCTATGCGACCTGCTCTTGGCCTTCTTGCCCTTCCTGGCCTTCTGGCGTTTCATTCTCGACTCAGCCGTGCCGCTGCCCAGGTTGGTGTTGGCGGTGGTCGTGCCCGATTGGTTCGGGTTGAGTGCGGTGGCAGTAGAACCCTTGCCCACAATGCCTTCCGACCCCTTCATCATCGGCGAGCCGGACGTGCTGGCCGAACCCATCGTGGAGCCGGTTGTGCCGGAGGTGGTCCCCGTGGTCTGTGCTTGCGCCCCAAGCGCGAGGCATGACAGCGCGCCGGCCACCAATAGATACGACATCTTGTGTTTCATTTTTTTTCCTTTCGTAAATGACGCCCCGGCGACGCCGGGTCATCGTGACCGCGTAACCTCTGCCCCGATCGACGACCGCGGCTAGCGCAGGCGGTACTCAGCCCCGCGAACGCAGCGTCTTGCGTGAGCAATAGCAACGCACGTGCCAACTAACGTGCCAAGCCGCTAACCCGCTTTGGCTCGGCACACAAAACTCGGCACGGCACTATACGCTCCATGCAAGCGCTGCTCGATTGCTGTGCCCCGCGCGCGCTCCGAACCTAGCGCTTCTTGGCCGGCTCTGCGGCGACGCCGCCGCCGATCGCCTCCACATCCTTGCCGAAACCAGAAATCGTGCTGCACGCTGCGCAAGCGGCCGCCGTGCAGCACAGCAGAAAAAGTGCAACGAATCGTGACATCGTCTATCCCGTTATATGCGGAATTCCCCGCGGGCGCCGATCTACGGCGTGGCAACTGTCAGGCTTCAGTCCTCCGGACGCGCGCGGGACGCAACGCCGCGCGTGACGCGACGGGCGGTCCGGACACGTCGTTTCACCCGCGCCGTGCCGGCCTCGCGGCGTCCGCTTCGTGCGCGATCGATGGAAGTCTTGAGCGCCGTTTCCAGTGATGGTTGCTCCCGCCCGGGCAGCTTCGCGGTAAGGATGCGCACCACGCCGTGCTCGATGCTGTTGCGTCGGCCCGAAGGAAGGGCCGCCACGTCCGCCAGTCGCGCCGGAAGCTTCTCCTGACCGACCCCTTCCATGAATAGGTCCAGCACGCGGGGGTGGATGTAGCACTTGCGACATACCGCGACGGTGTTGCCAAGCTGCTCGGCCACGTCACCGATCGCGTTCTTGAGCACGCTGCGCGCATGCGTGTCGGATCGCGGACATTCGGCGCGACAGAGCGCGAGCACCGCAAGCACCGTCCCGGCCCAGGTGCGAAAATCCTTTGCAGTGTAGTCCTCGCCGGTAATTGCCTTGAGGTACGCATTCACGTCCGACGACTCGATCGAGTGAATGTCACCGTCGTCGTCGATGTACTGGAACAGCTCATAGCCCGGCAGGTCGCGGCAGCGGCGAATGATCCGCGCAAGGCGCGCGTCCTCGAGTTCGATGCGGTGCTGCACACCGCTCTTGCCGCGAAACTCGAAGGCAATGTGCTCCCCGCGCAGACGCACGTGCCGGTTGCGCATCGTGGTCAGACCGAACGATCCGTTCTCCTTCGCGTAGCGCTCGTTGCCCACTCGAATGAACGTGGTCTCCAGAAGGCGCACGACGGCAGCGAGGACCTTGTCGCGGGGCAGTCCCGGCAGCCGGAGATCGGTTGCAACGCGGCGTCGGATCGCGGGAAGCGCGTGCGCAAAGTCGACGAGCCGGCCGAACTTGTTTTCGTCCCGCACCGCCCGCCACCGGGCGTGGTAGCGATACTGCTTGCGACCTCGTACGTCCCAGCCGGTGGCCTGCAGGTGACCGTTGGCCGATGAGCATATCCATACGTCTTCCCACGCGGGCGGAATGGCCAGCATGCGGATGCGATCGAGCACGGCCTGGTCGCGAACCACCTTGTCATGCACGTCGATGTAGCGGAATCCCTCCTTCAGGCGCTTGCGGCGAATGCCCGCGCGCGCATCGGACACGTACGCGAGGCCCGCTTCGCGTGCGCTGGCGACCGCCTCCTCGACGGCCCGCGTCGTTTCGCTTGCATCGGCCGCAGTTGCCCTGCCCTTTGCTGCCGGTGCTGACCCATGCGCTTCGCGAGTCGATACGTCGGTCCGGCCTTCAGCCACGCTGCGCACCTGCCAGCGCGGGCTCGCGCGAGCGCGCGACCTCGTGTCCTTGCTGAAGCTCCAGCCAGGTCGTGAATTCATTTCCGAAATCGGGGTGATTGCGACCGAAGCACACCTGCGCCTTCAGGTAACCGAGTTTCGAGCCACAGTCGTAGCGATCACCCTCGAACTCGTACGCGAGCACCTCATCGGTCGCGAGAAGGCGTCGGAGCGCATCCGTCAGCTGGATCTCGCCGGTGGCAGCATCCGCCGCGCCGGCCACGTGATCGAACACAGCCGCAGACAGCACGTAACGGCCCACGACGGCCAATGTCGAAGGCGCATCTTCAGCGCGGGGCTTTTCGACGAGATCGACGATCGAGGTCGTCTCGCCTCGACTTGCGCCGGGCTTGATCACGCCATACTGCTGAACCAGCGAACGATCCACGTCCTGCACCGCAATCACCGATGCGCCATGCTGCTCGTAGAGTTCGACCATCGATTTCATCACCGGGACCGGAGAATCGATGAGATCATCGGGAAGGATGACGGCAAACGGCTCCGTCCCCACGAGAGGACGCGCACAAAGCACCGCGTGGCCGAGGCCAAGCGGCTGGGTCTGACGCACGTAGCTGAATGACAGACCGCGCGGGATGAACGACTGCAGCTCGGCCAGGATCGCGCGTTTGCCGGCGCGCGCCAGCTCGCTTTCGAGTTCGTAAGCCTTGTCGAAGTGATCTTCGATCGCACGCTTGGTGCGACCCGTCACGAATATCATCTCCGTGATGCCTGCTGCCGCAGCTTCCTCGACGGCGTACTGGATCAGCGGCTTGTCGACAATCGGCAGGAGCTCCTTGGGGCACGCTTTGGTAGCCGGCAGAAATCTGGTGCCGAGGCCTGCAACAGGAAAGACTGCTTTGCGCACGCGGGGACGGGCTACCCTCATTGAAATTCCTTTTGGTGTGACGGCGTCGTTGGGGTTGATCACTACGAGCGCCAACAGCAGCTCGAGCAGGAACCATACCATTCGATCAATTGCGCGTCCTCGTGGCACGACAGAAGCGTTCACCAAGACGGCATTTTCTACACGTCCGCGCAAAATCTACGATGCCGCGGATGCGATGTAACGAGTGGCTGCGCGCCGCTGGCGTGAGACCGCACGGCATGTAACTTGCTAAAACGATGTCCGGGTGTAGTGGCTTGAAGCCCGCACTCATCCGCCGCCGTTCGATCATCACGCAAAGGAAACACCATGCCGACCCAACGCAAGACCGGGAGCTCCGCGAAAAAAACAGCCAAGAAATCCTCCGGAGCAAAGTCGTCTGCAAAGTCAGGTTCGAAGTCACGCAAAGGCAGCTCGAGTGCATCGACCTCGCGTGGCTCACAGTCACGCAGCGGCGCCAAGACGCAAGGCTCCTCCGGCACTGGTGCCAAGAGCGGACGCAAGCAGTCGCAAGGCCGTGGCGGCAGCGCGAAGCGCGCGTCGAGTTCGCGGCGAGGCAAGGCACCGAATGCCGTCGAGCTGCTCACTCAGGACCACCGCAACGTGCAGAAGATGTTCCGCAAGGCGCAGAAAATGGAAAGTGGTGACCGCGAGTTGCAAGAGATCGTGGAGATGACCTGCGCAGCGCTGACACAGCACGCGGAGCTCGAGGAGCAACTCTTCTATCCGGCTCTGCGCGAGGGCGGTCAGAATCAGGATCTCGTCGCCGAGGCCCAGATCGAGCACGACTCTGCCAAACAGCTGATCGCGCAGCTCGAGGCGCTCGGGCCGCGAGACGAACGCTACAAGGCCATGTTCAAGGTTCTGGGCGAGTACGTGAACCATCATATCGAGGAAGAGGAAACGCAGATCTTCCGCGCGGCCAAGCGGGCCAAGATCGACATGGAAGCGCTCGGCGAGCAAATGCTCATGCGCAAGCAGGGTAGCGAGGGCGGCGAAGACTCAGGGGGCATGTCGGGAGCCGGAGGCGCCAAAGCATCGGGGTCTCGTGGCGCGACCAAAAGCGGCGGCAGCCGCGGTCAAGCCGGAGCTCGCGCCGGTTCACGATCGAGTGCCGGCACGGCGGGCAGCGCCGGGATGGGCGGCGACGGAGGCCTCGGTGAAGCCGATGACGAAAGCGAAGCCGAGCCGATGTCGAGCCGTTCAAGCGGAGACAGCGCAGACGACAGCGAGCGTCCGGGTCGCGGCGGTCGAAACGCCAGGGGGCAAGGCTCGGGCGACGACAGCGAGATCGACATCGAGACACCCGGCTCACCGCGTTCGGGTTCGCACTGAATAGCGGATGAGCGCGAGGCGCGAGGCCTCGCAGGACGCATCGCGCGGCGCGAGCGCCGCGTGCAAGCAACATCTAAGGCTCCGCATTGCGCGGCGCCACCGTCAGGGCCGCTGCCGCGAACGCGTGCAGCAATCATCCATTGACGGCGACCGTGGTCGCCGTCGCCGCGGGACCATGCTCCCGGGGCGCGACATTGAGAGGGTTCTTACATGCTACCGCTGGTCGTGTTTTCGCATCTGCGCTGGGACTTCGTGTATCAGCGGCCCCAGCATCTTCTGTCGCGCTTCGCCGCGCATCGGCAAATCCTCTTTGTCGAGGAACCCGTGTACGACGAGCGGGAGGCCTGGAGCGAGATGCTGTCGCCATTGCCCAACGTGCGCGTGTTGCGTCCGCACAGCCCGGTGCGTGTCGGCGGCTTCCACGACGATCAGCTCCCCGGCATGCGCGAGCTCGTGCGGAAGGCCGTCGCACAAGAAGGGTTCCAGGACTACTGCGTCTGGTTCTACACCCCGATGGCACTGCCGCTGCTGCAGGGGCTGTCGCCGCGCGCGATCATTTACGATTGCATGGACGAGCTGCGTGCGTTCAAGAATGCGCCGCGCCAGGTCATCCAGCGCGAATCGGCGTTGCTCAAGGTGGCGAATGTCGTCTTCACGGGGGGCCCGAGCCTCTACGCGGCCAAGCGTGACCGTCATCCGAACGTGCACGCGTTCGCGAGCAGCGTGGATGTCGAGCACTTTGCACAGGGGCGCGACAGCGCAAATGCGCATCCCCTGCTGGCCAATGTCCCCCACCCGCGCCTGGGATTCTTCGGCGTGATCGACGAGCGGCTTGATCAGGACCTCGTATCGCGGCTGGCCGACGCCCATCCTGAATGGCACATCTGCCTGGTCGGGCCCGTGGTGAAGATCGATCCGCAGGTACTGCCCAAGCAGCCGAACATCCACTACTTCCCGCAGCAGTCGTATCAGGACCTCCCGCGCTTCCTCGCCGGTTGGGACGTCTGTCTCATGCCATTCGCGCGCAACGAGTCAACGCAGTTCATCAGCCCGACCAAGACGCTCGAGTACATGGCCGCGCAACGCCCGATCGTGAGCACGCCCATCACCGACGTGGTCGCGCTGTATCGCGATGGTGTGGAAATCGCGGAGGACAGCGCGCAGTTCAGTGCCGCGTGCGAGCGCGCACTCGGCGAGAATGCCGAGCAGCGTCAGCAACGCATCGCTGCGATGGATCGGCTCACCAGCAGCACGTCGTGGACGCGTACCGCGAGCGAGATGTCCGATCTCGTGGATGCCGCGGCGCGCGAGGGCCTCAACGCGTCGGCGCGCCTGATGCTCGATCCGGTGCAGCAGCGGGCTTCGCGCAAAGCCGCTGAATGCATCGTGCTCGGTGCCGGACCCACCGGTCTTTCAGCCGCGTATCACTACGGTGCGCAAAGCCTGCTGCTCGAACGCAACCCGACGGTCGGAGGCTGGTGCCGGTCGATCCAGGACAAAGGGTTCACGTTCGATTATGCGGGTCACATCATGTTTTCGAACGACCCGTACGTGCTCGATCTGTATCGGGTGCTCCTCGGGGACAACGTGCACTGGCAGAACCGGGAAGCGTGGATCTACAGCAAGGACGTGTACACGCGGTACCCGTTCCAGGGCGCGCTGTACGGACTTCCACCGCAGGTGCTGAAGGAATGCCTGATCGGCGCAATCGAGGCCCGTTTCGGTCCTATGAAACCCGCTGTTCCGAGTGTGCCCGCGCAGGCGCCGGCTGCGGTGAGCGCCGCCCCCGCCCTGAAACGCAAGGCGAGCGCTGCAGGTGACCCCAAGGACCCGGTGGATTGCTGCGGCGACGGCGTGGCCGAGCTCCCGGCAACGCCGCGCAAGGTCACCGACGGACCTGCGGGCGGGCCGCCTCGCAATTTCGAAGAGTTCATCTACCGCGTGTGGGGTGCGGGAGTGGCGAAGCATTTCGCGGTTCCGTACAACCGCAAGCTATGGACGGTGCCGCTTTCGGACATGGAGACATCGTGGCTCGGCGGTCGCGTGCCCATGCCCGACCTCGAGGAAATGATCGACGGAGCGTTGCAGCCGGTGGGCAAGCCGATGGGGCCGAATGCACGTTTCGGGTATCCGTTGCGCGGCGGCTTTCAGGCAATGATGGAAGGGTTCCTGCCGCTGCTCAAGGGCGAATTGGAGCTCAGCGCCGACGTGCTTGCCGTGTCACCGTCGACGCGCACGGTGATGCTCGCCGACGGCCGGAGCTTCAACTACGAGGTGCTGATCAGCACGCTGCCGCTGCCCGAGCTCATCAAGGCGATGGGCGACGAAGCGCCACCCGAGATCCGGCACGCCGCGCGCGAACTGAGGCACGTGTCCGTGCGGTGCGTGAACATCGGCGTCGGCCGCCCGAACCTGACGGAGAAGCACTGGATCTATTACCCTGAAGATACGGTGTTTCACCGGATTTTCGTGCAGGGCAATGCAAGCCCGTATTGCAATCCCCCGGGAGGCTTCGGACTGACGTGTGAGATCACGTACTCGCCGACGAAGCCGCTGCCGGTCGACGGTGACGCGCTCATCCAGCGTTGCATCGAAGAATGCCGGCGCGTCGGCATCATTGGCGAGGATGATCCGATCATCACGGCCAACCTGGTCGACATGAAGTACGCGTACGTGATCTACGACCACAACCGCGCGCAGCACGTGCAACGGATTCGCTCCTGGCTCGAGCAGCGACAGATCCTGCTCGCCGGCCGGTACAGCGAGTGGGAGTACTACAACTCCGACCACGCTTTCCTCGCGGGCAAGAAAGCCGCGGAGAACGCCCGGGTGCTCATGGAGACGGCACAGGCGAAGACTGCATGAGGCGACGATGCCCATGACCCGGGCGCGTGGATCGGAAGTGAGACTGGTGCTGAAGCCGCTTGCGCGCCAGGTGATCGTGATCACCGGCGCGTCGAGCGGCATCGGCCTCGTCACGGCGCGGCTGGCAGCGAAACGGGGCGCTCGTGTGGTGCTAGGGGCCCGCAACGGGCAGGCGCTGCAGAAGCTAGCGTCCGAGATCGAGCGTGCCGGCGGCGAGGTCGCGTACGTGACGGTCGATGTGGGCGACCCTGCAGACATGGAGCAACTCGCGGCGATCGCCACCAACCGGTTCGGACGAATCGACACGTGGGTGAACAACGCCGGCGTGTCGATCTACGGTCTTCTGGAGGAGACGCCGCTCGAGGACATGCGTCAACTCTTCCAGACGAATTTCTGGGGGATCGTGCATGGCTCGCTCGCGGCCCTGCCGCGGCTGAAACGTGCCGGGGGCGCGCTCATCAACCTCGGCAGTGTCGTCTCCGACCGGGCTGTGCCTCTGCAGGGCGCGTACAGCGCGTCCAAGCACGCGGTGAAAGGCTTCACGGACGCCTTGCGCATGGAGCTCGAGAAGGAAGGTGCGCCGGTGTCGGTCACGCTGATCAAGCCGGCTGCCATCGATACGCTCTTCACGGCGAATGCAAAGAACCTCATGTCGGCCGAGCCGAGTCTGCCGCCCCCGGTGTACGCGCCGGAGGTGGTCGCCGAAGCCATCCTCCATGCTGCACAGCATCCCGAGCGGGATGTGTATTGCGGCGGTGCCGCACGCGTCATGGCTGCGTTCGGGCACTGGGCGCCCCGACTCATGGACCGCTACATGCAAGCCACGATGTTCGGGCAACAACAGCGCGGCCCCAGGTTGCGAGCTCCTGACGAACACAGCCTCTACGTCTCGCGGGCCGATGGACGCGCGCGCCGCGGCGATCCCGCCCACGTCTCGGAAACCAGTGTCTACACGCGGATGGTGACCACGCAGCGTTCAGCCGCACTCGCCGCACTCGGCGTGCTGGCGGTATCGGGCGTGCTGTGGAGAGCCCGAAGACCGAAGCGGTCGGCGCGCCGCTGACCCGGCCTGCACGAAACTTGCTAATTGAAGAAAGACGCCGCGTGATTCGCGCGGCCTTTGGACGTTCGAACGCTCCACAACAAGAGGAAGCGCACATGAATCGCACATCCATTGCTGCAGCCATTGCAGCGTTGTTCCTGATCTCTGCATCGAGCCTCCACGCCCAGACCCCCGGCGCGGGCACCGGCGCCGGCGGCACCACGACCAGCGGCACCAGCGCGCCCGCTGCGGGAAGCACTGCGCGCGGCACGAGCGCCAGCGCAGCGCGCGGCGGCGACACGGGATCGTCGGCCACCAAGCTTGATCGCGGCGATCGCAAGTTTCTTGAAAACGCCGCCTTGGGCGGAATGAAAGAAGTGGAAGCAGGGCGCGCTGCATCCGGCAAGGCATCGGACCCCGCCGTCAAGGCCTTTGCCGATCGCATGGTCAAGGACCACGGCGACGCGAACAAGAAGCTGATGGACATTGCGACCAGCAAGGGCCTCACTCCGGCATCGGATCTGCGCGGAGGAGACCGTCGCCACATCGACAAGATGTCGAAGATGGACGCTGACAAGCTCGATCGCGCCTACATGAAGGACATGGTCAAGGATCACAAGAAAGACATAAAGGATTTTGAAAAAGAAGCGAAGAACGGCAAGGACCCAGACGTGAAGCGCTTCGCGTCGGATACGCTGCCGGTCCTGCAGGAACATCTGCGGATGGCACAGGACACGGAAAGCAAGCTCAAGGGTGGCGGCTCGGCGCGCACGCGCGGCAGCTCGGGCGCGGGCGGGAGCGGTTCGGGCGCAATGGGTGCAGGCACGGGCGGATCAGGTTCGCCGGCGGCGGCCGGTGGGGCGACGTCGCCCTCAGGCATGGGCTCCGGGGCGAGCGGCACACCGTCTTCGGGCAGCACGGGTGGGATGGGCAAGGACTCCAGCACCAAGAAATGACGGTATTGACTTGCCAGCGACACTCGCGCCGCACCACGGGGCGCGAGTGCCAAGACCGCGCTGCTCCTCGTGGACTTCATCAACGAGCTGGATTTTTCGCACGGTGAGGATCTGCGACCCCGCGCAGAGGCCGCAGCGCATCGGACGGCTGAGCTCAAGCGCTCGCTGAAGCGCGCGCAGATCCCGGCGATCTACGCCAACGACAACTTCGGCCGGTGGCAGTCCAATTTTCCCGACCTCGTCGCATCGTGCAGCGCTGCCGATTCACGGGGCGAGAACTTGCACGGGTGCTGAAGCCGGAGCATGAAGACCTCAGCGTTCTCAAACCGCGACACTCGGCGTTCTACGGGCCCCCCCTCGAATTCCTGCTCGTGAGCTGGAGATCGAGCGTCTGGTGATCGTGGGCCTCGTCACCGAGATGTGCGTACTCTTCACAGCCCACGACGCATACCTGCGCAAGTTCGAGATGTGGGTCCCGGAGGATTGCGTGGCGTCGGCTGACGTCGGCACCAACGAGCGCGCGCTTCTGCACATGCGCGACGAGCTGGCCGTCGATACACGAC
Organism: Pseudomonadota bacterium; assembly: GCA_030946875.1. Classification (GTDB taxonomy): domain Bacteria; phylum Pseudomonadota; class Gammaproteobacteria; order Burkholderiales; family Casimicrobiaceae; genus CAIWHR01. The sequence goes on from JALYXY010000028.1 coordinate 15,908, forward strand.
CCAGCACCGAAGTGTCAGCCCAAGCCCCCGCCGGCTGACGACCGGGCCCGAGCGCGAGCCGCGACGGCGGCTCATTGCCGCTGCGAATAGGAGCGGATCCGGTTGTACAGCGTCTTGATGCTGATGCCAAGCTTCTTTGCGGCTTCCTCTCGCGTCGTGCATTCCTGAAGCGTGGTGAGGATCAGTCGCTCTTCGACCTCGGCGAGTTTCGTGCCGAGTGGAATGCGTATGAAGCCCGAGTGGCCGTCCTGCTGCAACTGCACGTCCTGCGCGATGCTGAAGTCGGAGATGATCTCTCCGTCAGCCATGATGAACGCACGCTGCACGACATTCCAGAGCTCGCGAACGTTGCCCGGCCATCGATAACGACGCATGCGCTCGAGCGCCATGGGTGCGAACGTCTTGTCGGTGGTTGCTCGCTTGTTGAGCTCGGCCAGGAAATGGCGGGCGAGCGGCGCCACGTCGTCGAGGCGCTCCCGCAATGGCGCGACCTGAAGAGGAAAAACCTGCAGCCGATAGAGAAGATCGCGACGCAGCTTGCCGGTGCGAGCTGCCTCGTCCGGGTCCCGATTGGTGGCGGCGATCACGCGTACATCTGTCTCGATCGGCTCGTTCGATCCGACGCGCACCACCGTGCGTGACTCGAGCACCCGCAGGAGCTTGACCTGCAGCTCGACAGGCATCTCGGTGATCTCGTCCAGGAACAGCGTGCCGCCGTTGGCGCGCTCGAAGTAACCCTGGTGCTGCCGGTTGGCGCCCGTGAAACTACCCTTTTCATGGCCAAAGAGCTCACTCTCGATGAGATGGGGCGAGACGGCGCCGCAGTTCACCGCCAGGAACGGCCGGTGATGGCGCCGTGACAGCATATGGATGGTCTCGGCGACGAGCTCCTTGCCGGTGCCGCTTTCCCCCATGATCAGCACCGTCGCACCCGTGGGTGCGACACGTGCTATCTCGTCGTAGAGCTTTTGCATCGGCGGGGACGTGCCGACGAGCTTTCCGAAGCGCCCGAGGGAGCGCAGCTCCTCGCGAAGCTCCGACACCTCCGCCCGGAGTTCCGCCGGCCCGGCGATGCGCGAAAGCAGTCCCCGCAGGTGCGCCAGATTGACCGGCTTCAGCATGTAATCCGTGGCGCCCAGCCGCAACGCCTCGATCGACGTTTCGAGGCTCGCGTGACCCGTGGTGACCACGATCGGCATCTCCAGCTGGCGATCAGTTTCACGTAAAAGGTCGAGGCCGCTGCCGTCGGGCAGCATGAGATCGAGGAGCACGATGTCGGGCTTGTTTGCCAATGCCTCGCGCGCTTCGGCAAGTGTGGCTGCCCCGACGGTGGAAAAACCTTCCGCGGCGACGAGCTCCTGCAAGCCGGCGCGGGCGTTCGGATCATCATCGACGATGAGTGCGACCGGCATGCCGCTCACCGTTTATCGGTTAAAATGCGCACCGGGGTTGAAGTGAAAGCTGTAGTGAGTTCAAGTTCCGTCCTGCTGTGCTTGCCTTGAGTGTGCTTCGGGTCCGCGTGAGCGCGCGACCCTGTGACGCGAGGCCGCATTTTTGCTTTACTTGATCTGCACACTCCGTTCCCGTTGGTTGCGACCGATTGCAAGTCTTGAATTTCCTGCGGTTTTTCGGCAGGAGAGTAGAGCGCAGACGCATCGCTTACAACATAGCGGAAATATTTTCCTCGGGCGTGACGACGGGGAGTGACATGCGATGCGCGGCCTGCGGGCAAATGTCTAAATGCGCACGATGAGCCGTTGGCGCGCTGGTGCCGTGCAAGCTATGGCACTGAACTTGCGAGTGAAGTGACCGTGAGGGGCGGCGCTGCCGTCCGTATTATTTTCCCTGCATAACGAAAGGAGTTCCCATGAAGTCCAAAGTCATGATGTTGAGCGCATTGGCCGTCGCTCTTAGCGTTGGAGTCGCAGGTTGTGAGCGCAAGGAAGAGCGCACCACGACGGTGGTTCCTGCAACGCCCACCACGCCGAGTAGCAGCAGCAGCAGCACGACCGTGACCCCGGCGACGCCGCCAGTTTCATCGAGCTCTTCATCGACCACGACGGACACGAGTGCGACGCCCTCGTCGAGCTCGTCGACCATGAGCCCAAGCTCATCGCCGTCGTCGTCCAGTTCGTCCATGAGCCCGAGCAGTTCGGGCAGCATGGGGGCGAGCGGTTCGGCCGGCAGTACGGGCAGCATGAGTGGCTCAGGTACGGGCACCTCATCCTCCAGCGCCACGACAGGCACGGGGTCATCGAGCAGCAGCACGACCACGCCCAAGTAGTCCCTTACACGCGTCGCAAGGCGCGGTTCTGCCGAAGGCGCGCCGGATCAGGGACAACCTGCCGGCGCGTCGTCGTTTGCGTAGCTGGTTCTGCTGCACGAGTGTCGGTCAATTTTGTTTTGCGGACAGTTGCCGCTTACACGATAAAGGGCTTCGGCGTTTTGAGGTTCGGCGGATCACCTGCGTGACGGCCCGCCGGCCGACGTCTGCACACCAACTGACGGATTGGCTGTGGATCACGCGCATCCGACTCACCAGGCCCGGGAAGACACTGCCGGCCAGCAATCGAGACTGGACGACGCGTGTGCACGCGGCATTCATCGCAGTTCGTATCGATCTCGACGGCTTGCAGCTTCTGTTACGCGTTGCATCGACGATCACTCACACCTCGACAGTACATCGCGGATTTAAAATAACCGAGCTCGTCGGCCGCGGCACGCCCCTTGCGCGTGCACCGACACCCTAACGCGCCAAGCGGAGACGCGATGCACCTCGTTGACACCAGCATGTTCTTTGCGCCCGAAGGCGGAGGTGTCGGCCGCTATCTTGCGGTCAAGCACGCCTGGCTGAAAGCGCACACCCGCTGGCGGCATACGATCGTGGCTCCTGGCGGTGAAACGCACGAGGATCACGACATTAGAACGTACCGCGCACCGCTGCGCGTGCGTCACGGCTACCGTTTTCCGTTGACCCGCGCAGCGTGGTCCCGGCGCATCGTGGCCCTGCAACCCGACCTCATCGAGGCGGGAGATCCGTATCTTCTCGCCTGGGCCAGCATCGATGCAGCACAGCGCGCAGGCGTCCCCGCGATCGGCTTCTATCACTCCGACGTCGTGGGCACCGCGGCGCTTCGATTCGGCCCGGCGGGCTACGTGGTCGCTGCACGCTACGCGCGGGCGCTATATCGCCAGTTCGATCTGGTCATCGCGCCCAGCCGACACGTTGAAGCGCGCTTGCGCGAGCTCGGTGTCGATCGCGTCGCGTGCCAGCCGCTCGGGGTGGACGTGCAAACGTTTCACCCCTCGCGACGCCGTGAGGATCTGCGCGAAACCCTGGGGCTTGGTCGCGACACGCGCCTGCTCGTTTTTGCGGGCCGTTTCGCGCGCGAGAAGAACCTCGATGTGCTGTGCTCGGCGATGCGTCTTCTCGGCGCGCCGTATCACCTCCTCCTTATCGGTAGTGGCGAGCCGCCGCGAGCGCCTGCGAACGTCACCATCCGTCCCTATGAGCACGATCCCGCAGCCCTTGCCGGCATCGTCGCGAGCTGTGATGCATTCCTGCACGCCGGCGACCGGGAAACGTTCGGTCTCGTGGTGCTCGAGGCCATGGCATGCGGCCTGCCCGTTATTGCTGTCGGCGGCGGTGCCATCACCGATCTCGTGCAACCGCACGGCGGCCTCGTGGTCGGGCGACGCGACGCGCACGCGCTTGCGGAGGGCATCAGCCACGTGTTCGCGCAGGACCCGCACGCCATGGGACAGGCCGCGCGCCGCTGGGTGGAAAGTCATTACACGTGGGATTCAGTGCTGCGCGGCCTGATCGCGCTGTATGGTCGACTCGAAGGCGCGCAGACGGTCGCGCGGGAGCGTGCGTACGCGACACGCTGACAGTTCTGACATGAAGGTCGATGCGGCGCCCGTGTGCATCGAGGTGCACGACGTCGCGCCCGCGACGTGGTCGCTGTGCACACGAATTTTCGCAACGCTCGATGCGCTCGGGCCGCTTTCGCTGTCGCTTCTCGTGGTTCCCGACTACCATCGCATGGGGCGAATCACCCGTCACCCGCGATTCATTCGTGCTCTCGACGCACGCATTGCACGCGGCGACGAGGTCGTGCTCCACGGGTTGCATCACCTCGATGAAGGCCCCGTTGCGCGCAGCCCGCGCGAGTGGTTGAGTCGCCGCGTGAGAACCCTCTCTGAAGGTGAATTCGCCGCGACCGATCGCACGATCACGGCCGAACGCGTGGCGCGCGGACTCGCGGAGTTCGCGAGCGCGGGCTGGCGAACGCAGGGGTTCGTACCCCCGGCATGGCTCTTGGGCAAGGACGCGTGCGCAGCGCTGGGAGGCTTTTCGTTTTCGTACGTCGCCCTGCGCGGGGCATGGCATCGTTTGCCCGACTGGCACGCAATCCCCACCACCACGCTTTCGTATGCGGCGTTCTCCGACTGGCGTCGCGCGTTGTCGCGCCCGGTGCTCGATTACGCGTTCGCTCGGGCGCCGCGCGAGCGCCCGCTGCGGCTCGCCATCCATCCGGTCGATGCCCGGTACGAAAACGTCCTCGCTCACTGGCGGCGACTCGTCGAGAGCGCGTTACGTGAGCGGCGCGCGATGAGCGCAGCGGCCATCGTGGCAAGCTACGGAGACGATCCCCGCAATCCGGACGGACGAGCGCTGGCTAAGCGGCGCGCGCGAGCCGGCGTTGCATCTCGACCGTGAGGGTCTGCCGCGTCGTTCTATAGCCCGCCCACGGGTCACCGCCGCGCGTCACGCGTGCTTCAACGCTGCGCAGCGTGAACGCCGAAGCGTCGAGCGCGCTGGACACTTCATTCCAGTACAGCGGTACCGCGACGGGGGCTCCCTCCCGCGCCCGTATCGAGTACGGCACCACTGCCGTCGCGCCACGCGCATTGCGCAGGTAATCGATGAAGATGCGGTTGCGGCGGGCCGACTTCGAGGCCTTCAGCACGTAAAGGTCCGGCTCCCGCGCGAGCAGACGCTCGGCAACACCGCGTGTGAATTCCTTGGCCACGCTCCACGGCACGCGGCGTGTCAGCGGGACGACGAGGTGCAGCCCCTTGCCGCCGGTGGTTTTGGCGAAGCTCGCGAGGCCCAGCGAAGCGAGCACCTCCCGGCACTGCAGCACCGCATCGACCACGGTGGCAAACGCCACGGAAGGATCAGGATCGAAGTCGAACACGAGCGTGTCGCACTTTTCGACATCGTCCGCCGTCGCGTTCCATGCGTGCAGTTCGAGCGTCCCCATCTGCGCCAGTCCAGTGAGCGCCCGCGCGTTGTTGGCGAGGACGTAGGGCTTCTCACCACTACTCTCGGTGATCATTGCGAAGGAAATGCCCGGAATCTCGCGCCCCGTCGCGTGTTTCTGGAAGAAGCAGGAGCCTGCGGTGCCTTGGGGACACCGGACCAGCGAGATTGGCCGGTGACGTATGAACGGAACGATGTGCGGGGCCATGCGCGCGTAGTACTGCGCAACCTCGAGCTTGGTGATCCCGCTTTCCGGGTAGAGCACGCGCTCCGGGTGGGTGATGCGCACACCTTCCACCAGCGTGGGGTCATCGTCCACTCGCGGTGAGCCGATTCGACGCGCAGCCGGAATGTCGCCGTTGCGGTGCGTGCGTTCAGGCGCCTCGTTCACAGCCGTGGCCCCTGCGGACCTGGGGCGCCTTCGTGGAGACTTCTTATCGACCCCGGCGAGATCATCGAGCGTGCGTCCCGAGAGCACGCTCTCCGGTCGCGATTCGGTGAGCACTGCACCCTGCCCTGGCCGTGCTTCATCATCGCGTTCCTTGATCAGAAGCCAGTTCTCCTTGCCCTCGCTCTCTCGGCTTTTCATGCGCACCAGCGCGAATTTTCCATGCAGCTTCTCGCCTTCGAGCTGGAACTTGAGATTGCCGGCACGATAGCCTTCGCGGGCGTCGCCCATGGGGGTCCAGGTTCCTCGATCCCAGACGACCACGTGCCCGCCACCGTATTCGTGCGCGGGTATGGTGCCTTCGAAATCCGCGTAGTCGAGCGGGTGATCCTCGACCTGAACCGCGAGCCGCTTGTCCGCAGGGTCGAGACTCGGCCCCTTGGGGATCGCCCAGCTCTTCAGAGTCCCATCGAGCTCCAGGCGGAAGTCGTAGTGCAGGCGGCGGGCCGCATGCTTTTGCACCACGAACCGCAGGTTGCCGCCTGTCGCTTCGGCTGCCTGACCGGCGGGCTCCGGCGTCTTCGTGAAATCCCGCTTCTGCCAATAGCGTTCGAGACTCACGCGCGCTTGCGCTCCGTAGCCGCTGGTTTGTGCGTGCTCTTCGACGTCCCCGTCGATGCGCGCGCGGAGCTGGACCGCTTGCTTGCGGCGCGCGCTCGATGCGCAGGCGCTGATGGTGCCGGCTCTGCGCCGCGTTTGGCGCGCAAACTATTCTGCAGCAGCGCCACGAGATCAACCACATCCGCACTTTGCCGCGGCGCGCTCGCTTTGTCCGGCTCCGGCACGAGCTCGGTCTCACCTGCCGCGACCTTTTCGTGAATGCGCGCGAGCAGGTCGTCGCGATACGTATCGTGGTACTGCTCGGGCTTCCACTCGTCAGACATGCTGTCGACGAGCTTCATGGCCATGTCGAGCTCCCTGTCCGAAACCGCCGCGGACCTCGAGCCGGCGGGAATGGAGAGCCCGGAGCGGTCGCGAATTTCATCGGCATATCTCAATGTATTGAGGAGGAGCAGGTCGTCGGAGGGGAGCACCAGCGCGAGGTGCTGCTTTGTCATGATCACGACGGTCGCCACGGCCACACGCTTGGAGCGTTTCATCGCCTCGCGCAGCAGCGCATATGCCTTTTCGCCCTTCTTCCCGGGAGCAAGATAGTACGGCGTTTCGAAAAACATCGGCGGAATCGATTCCGCCGCCACGAATGCGTGAATCTCCACGGTCTGCGTGGCGACTGGATTCGCGCGCTTGAAATCTTCGGCACCGAGTACGACATAGCGGGCATCCTCGTACTCGTAGCCCTTGACGATGTCGTCCTTGCCCACCTCCTTGCCGGTGCGCTTGTTGATGCGCTTGTACCCGACCGGGTCCATGCTGCGACGGTCGAGCCAGGTGAGGTCGAGACTATTGGAGCTCGCGGCGGGATAGAGCTCGACGGGAACGTTCACAAGACCAAATGAGATCGCCCCCTTCCAGAGTGCTCGTGGCATGTCCCCCCCTTTCAGTCGTCGCAACGCGCGTGACCCGCATCAGTCAGCGCTCACTGCTCAGCAGAAATCGTGCCTTTTGCCGTCACGCGGATGCGTTCACACACAATTTCAGGCTCTGAACCCGCCGCTACTGGCGTCGCGGGTGTCGTAGCGTTGCGAGAGTAAAAGTTTGCTACGCGTGCCGCGTTTTTGCCTCGTCCAATTTCCGTTCAATGAGGATTGACCGGCAAGCTTGGCCGCGGCTGGGTTGCGGGCGCGATCGCGGGGACAGTGCCCTCCGACGCCGCATCGCATCGCTAGAGGCGACCCATCAGCAGCAGCACGATCAAAAGCACCACGACGCCGCCGACGAGACTGCTCGGCATGTAATCCCAGCCCCGGCTGTACGGCCAAGCCGGCAGAGATCCGACAAGAAGCAGCACGATCAGGATGAGCAGAATGATTCCGAGCGTCATGGCCACACCTTCCCATGGGCATCGAAACTGCAACAAGGGATGCGGCTCTGGCCGCAGCATTCATGCCATGTACACAAGGAGGCTATGAAAACAGGCGAGCACGACGACACTGCATCAGCCCCCTTGCGGGAGGCGGTCGACGCCTGCCGGCGGTGTGACCTTTACCAGAATGCGACCCGCGGCGTTCCCGGTGAGGGACACGACCGCGCCCCGGTCATGCTGGTGGGCGAGCAACCGGGCGACCAGGAGGATCGTGAAGGGCATCCCTTCATCGGTCCCGCAGGAAAGTTGCTCGATCGCGCCCTCGAGGACGCCGGGATCGATCGTCGGGACGTGTTCGTCACCAACGTAGTCAAACATTTCTCGTGGGAGCCGCGAGGCAAGCGCCGGATTCACAAGAAACCTACGGCCGGTCAGGTTGCGGCGTGCATCGACTGGCTGCGCACGGAAATCCAGCTCGTGCGTCCACAGGTCATCGTCTGTCTCGGTGCCACCGCAGCGCAGGCCTGCTCGGACCGAAGGTGAAGGTCACCGAGCTCTGCGGTACGTTCGTGCCAAGCGAGCTGCCTGCGCAGGTGCTGGTCACCGTGCATCCTTCGTCGATCCTGCGCGGCCCACCCGAAGATCGGGCGCGAAGCTTTGCCGCGCTGGTCGATGATTTGAAGCAGGTGACGCTTGCGCGTGGTCATACCCCGAAGAACAGCGCACCCCCTCCGCTCGCCACCTCGCGCAGGGATCGGTCACAATCCTGAACGCGGCCCACACGACGCGGCCCCACAGGAGCCCTTGCGCATGAAGCAGATCGAGCTCGCCCACTACACGGCATCCCACTTCAGGTATAGCGTCGCGGAACGTGTCGCGACCATCACCCTGAGCCGTCCGGAGCGCAAGAATCCGCTCACCTTCGAGGCGTACGGCGAGCTGCGCGATCTTTTCCGTGACATGGTGTACGCAACCGACGTCAGGTCGATCGTGTTCACCGGCGACGGCGGCAACTTCTGCTCCGGAGGCGACGTGCGCGAGATCATCGGCCCGCTGGTCGGCATGGACATGTCGGGGCTGTTGCGCTTCACACGCATGACCGGCGATCTCGTGAAGGCGATGCGGAGCTGCCCGCAACCGATCATCGCCGCGATCGACGGCGCATGCACCGGTGCCGGAGCGCTCATCGCATGCGCCTCCGATCTGCGTCTTGCCACACCGGCGAGCCGGCTCGCCTTCCTGTTCACTCGCGTCGGATTGTCCGCAGCCGACATGGGAGCCTGCACCTTGCTTCCCCGGCTGATCGGCCTTTCACGGGCCATGGACCTCCTCTATACCGGCCGCATGGTCGACGCCGCGGAAGCGGAGCGAATGGGGTTCTACAACCGCGTGGTCGACGCAGAGCGACTGCTGCCTGAAGCCCTGGGGCTCGCGCAATCCCTTGCCGATGGCCCGACCTTCGCCCATGCGATGACCAAGACGATGCTGTGGCAGGAGTGGAATTCCGGTCTCGGTGAGTGCATCGAAGCCGAAGCTCAGGCGCAGGCCATCTGCATGCAGACGGAGGACTTCCGTCGGGCGTACGAAGCCTTCATCGCACGCCGCACCCCCGCCTTCGAGGGTCACTGAAAGAGCCGACATGGATGCGCGCAGCCTTGCATGGCCGTTCTTCGACCCGGCGCACCGTAGTGAGGCCGCTTCGTATGCGCAGTGGTGCAGCGATGCACTGCCCTCGTTGCTCGCTTCAGAAAGCGCAGGTTCGCAGACCGTGTATGCCACGGTTGCGGAGATGGTGCGCGGACTCGGGCGCGCGGGTTTGCTGCGGGCCTGCGCCGACGCGCACTACGGCGGACTCCGTGACACCGTCGAAGTCCGGAGTCTCTGCATCGCGCGCGAGGTGCTCGCCGAAGCCTCGGGCCTCGCAGATTTCGCATTCGCAATGCAAGGGCTCGGTGCGGCGCCGATTAGCTTGTTCGGCACGGATGAGCAGAAGCAGCATTATCTGCCAGGCATCGTGGACGGCAGCCGAATCGGCGCCTTCGCGCTTTCCGAACCGAACGCAGGCTCCGACGTGGCCGCAATCACCACCACCGCCACGCGTTCGAATGAAGGCTGGCGCCTGGATGGCGTGAAGACCTGGATTTCCAACGCCGGAATCGCGTCCCAATATGTGGTGTTCGCACGGACGGGTGAGGGTCCGGGCAGCAAGGGCCTCTCCGCCTTCGTTGTCGACGCCTCATGCACCGGACTGCGCGTCGAGCCGATCGAGGTCATGGCTCCGCACCCGCTCGGTACGCTGCACCTCGAGGCTTGCCAGGTGCCCGCGCAGGCATTGCTCGGGTCACGCGGCACCGGATTCGCGATTGCCATGGCGACGCTCGACCTCTTTAGATCCAGCGTGGGCGCCGCGGCACTTGGATTTGCCCGACGAGCCTTCCGCGAGGCAGCACACCATGCAAGCCAGCGCGAGATGTTTGGCCGAAAGCTCCTCGACATGCAGCTCACCCAGCTCAAGCTCGGTGAGATGGCGCTTGCAATCGACGCCTCCGCCCTCCTGATCTATCGCGCCGCATGGACGCGCGACGTGCTGGGCTCGCGCATCACGCGCGAAGCCTCCATGGCGAAGCTTTTCGCGACGGAGTCGGCGCAGCAGGTGATCGATGGCGCGGTGCAGCTTCTGGGTGGACTGGGCATCGTGCGCGGCACGATCGTCGAGCGACTGTATCGGGAAATCCGTGCGCTACGAATCTACGAAGGCGCGACCGAAGTGCTGAAGCTCGTGATCGGAGCCAAGGCGGCTTCCGAGATATTGCAAGGGGACCCTGCAGAATCGGCACGTCAAACGCCCGCCAAGTCGTGACTCGGTTCGGCGCTTCGCACTCCCCCGCGAGCAAGCGCGGGCGCTGAAATCTAGCGCACGCGCTCGACGAAACTGCGGATCGCTTCGAGCACGGCAGCCGGATCGTCTCGATGCGGTGAATGCCCGCAATGGTCGAGCATCAGCACGTCCGTGTTCGCGACCTGTCTTGCGATACGGTGCACCTGATCCGCCGTGCCGTACTCGTCGTTGCCGCCCTGGATCACGAGCACAGGGCAGGCGATGCGGGGAAGATACTCCTCGATGCTCCAGCTCCGGAAATCGGGATGCAGCCAGATGTCGTTCCAGCCGCGGAATGCCGAGTCGACATGGGCGTGATAGCGCGCGAGACGCTGACGGAGGTCCGTGCTCTCATACGCGCGCTGCGCCGCGGCGATGCTCTCGATCGAGCAGTCCTCGACGATGACGTGGGGCGCGATGGCCACCACTCCGCGCAGGGGCCGGCGTCCGGCACCCGCGCAAATGAGAGCAATCGAGGCGCCGTCGCTATGGCCGACCAGAATCGGCTCGGCGAGCGCGAGCGCATCGAGCAGCTTCGGCAATGCACTGAGCGCTTCGTCATGCATGTAACGGACATCACGTGGCCCCTCCAGCGCCTCGGATTGCCCGTACCCGTACCGCGAGTACGCAAGCACACTGCAACCTGTGACGAGCGCGAGCCTTTCCGGGAACTCGCGCCACATGGCCACCGACCCGAGACCTTCATGTAGCAGCACCAGTGTCGGGCCAGAAGACGAACCGTGAGGCTCGAAGAGCGCCACCTCGAGATCATGGTCCGCGCGCACTATCGGCATCAGACGCCCAGATGCCGATGCAGAAGCTCGGGGTCGGCCAGTAGCGTCGGGCTATCGCCCTCGTAAACCACGTGACCCTTGACCAAGATGACGTTGCGATTCGCGATGGCAGTGACGGCAGCGTAGTTCTTGTCGACGATCAGGGTCGCGATGCCCCGCGCGCGGATGTCATTGACGATGCGCCAGATTTCTCTTGCGATCTGGGGCGCAAGCCCTTCGGTGGCTTCGTCGAGAATCAAGAGGTCGGGATTGGTGAGCAGTGCCCGCCCGATCGTGAGCATCTGCTGCTCGCCGCCGGAGAGTTGCCAACCTCCGTGCGTCAGCCGTTCGCCGAGACGCGGAAACGTTGCAAGCACGCGCTCGTACGTCCAGTCCCGCCGGCCGTCCAGGCCAGGTCGAGCGGCCATGACGAGGTTTTCCCTGACGCTGAGGTTGGGAAAGATGCCGCGGCCTTCAGGCACGTAAGCGATGCCCTGGCGTGCGATGAGATAGGGCATGGACCCGGTGACGGGCGTGCCCCGCACCAGCACTTCTCCACTCCGGGACCTGACGATTCCCAGCATCGATCGGATGAGCGTGCTCTTGCCCATTCCGTTGCGCCCCAGAAGTCCCACCGTCTCACCCGGCGCGATACGAAAATCGACGCCGTGAAGGATGTGGCTGGCGCCATAGTAAGTGTGCAGATCGCGGGCCTCGAGCACTGCCTCGATCACGCGGTGACCTCGATGTCCGCGCCCAGATAGGCCTCGCGCACGGCGCGGCTCGCGCGAATCGCCGCCGGTACGCCGCTCTCGAGCACCTGGCCGTTGACCATCACGGTGATCACGTCGGCCACAGCGAACACGGCATCCATGTCATGCTCGACGAGCAGGATCGCGTGCGACGGGCGGAGCTTCCGCAGGAGTGCAATCATGCGCTGGGCTTCTTCGGCGCCCATGCCGGCGAGTGGCTCGTCGAGGAGCAGCACATCGGGTTGTGTGGCGAGCACCATCGCGATCTCGAGCTGTCGTTGCTCGCCGTGGCTCAACGTCCCCGCGGGTCGGCTTGCGCACTCTGCGAGGCCGGCCTGCCGCAGTGCCTCGCTCGCAAGCGCGACCGTCGGTGCATGCGCGTGCGCCGAATTCAACACGCGCGCGGCGCGCGGCGCGCGTGATTGCGCCGCCAACCGGCAGTTCTCGAATGCGCTGAACGCGGGAAAGATGTTGGTCTTCTGGTAGCTGCGCCCGATGCCGAGGCGCGATCGGCGGTCGGCGGATGCATCGGTGATGTCGTGGTGCTTGAAGGTGACCGTTCCGGAGCTCGCACGAAGATCGCCGGACAGGAGATTGATGAGCGTCGACTTGCCCGCGCCGTTGGGTCCGAGCACCGCGTGAATGCTGCCCGTGTCGAGCGCGATCGACACGTCGTGCACGGCGGCGAGACCGCCGAATCGCCTGCCGAGAGCGCGCGTCGAGAGGATCGCCTCACTCATCACGTTGCTCGCGTCTCACGCGCCCTCGAAGCCGTGCGTTGACGCTCGACAGCCCGCCGGGAAGGAACATCACGAGCAGGATGATCGTTGCGCCAAGAAGAAGCTGCCAATGGGTGGTCAGCGACGAGAAGATCTCCTGCAACGCGACAAATACGAATGCGCCGATAACACCGCCATAAAGCGAGCCCACGCCGCCGAGGATGAGCATGAGCAGCACGTTGCCCGACTGGTGCCACGACAGCATCTCGGGATTCACGAACCCGAACTGCATGGTCGAAAGAAAGCCGGCGAGTCCCGCGAGCGCACCGGCGATGGTGAAGCTCGCCACCTTGTACCGGTACACGGGAAAGCCCAGCGACTGCATGCGATGCTCGTTGCTGCGAATGCCCTGCAGCGCGTGCCCGAGAGGCGAGCGCAGCAAAAGGCGCAAGAACCCGAACACGAGCAACATGATCACGAACACGAAATAATAACCTTGCACGGCGCTGGAAAGATCCACCGGAGTGAACCCGCCGATCGCCGCGGTTGGCTTGTAGTTGATGCTGATGCCATCGGAGCCGCGGCCGAAGTTCGTGTCGTGGAATACGAAGTAGAACATCTGCGCGAATGCGAGCGTGACCATGATGAAGTAGATGCCTCGCACCCGCACCACCAAAAGCGCCACCACCCACGCGGCGAGGCCGGCGAAAACGACCGCGAGGGGCAGTGTCGTCCAGAGGCTTGCGGCGTCGTACTTGGGTGCGAGAAGGCCCAGCGTGTAAGCGCCGATGCCGAAGTAGGCCGCGTGCCCGAACGACACCATGCCCGTATACCCGACCAGCAGATCGAGGCTCATCGCGAAGATCGCCAGGATCATGACCTTGGTCACGAGCTCGGTGTAGAAGGCTGCCTGCGCGAACGGAAAGAGCGCAAGCGCCAGCAACGCGCCGGCAAGCGCGACACGCCCCACCACCGAGCGTCTCGCGACGGGTTCGACAGCGAGCTCGGCGGGGGTCGAGGCCATCAGCGCGCTAGCTCCTGAAGAGACCCTCTGGACGCCAGAGCAGGATCGCCGCCATCAACACGTACACGGTCACTCCAGCGGCTTGCGGTATCAGGACCTTGCCGAATGTGTCGGCGAATCCGATGAGCAGCGCCGCGACGAGTGCGCCCCACACCGATCCGATCCCACCGATCACCACCACGACGAAGCAGATGATGAGGACCTGGGTGCCCATGCCGGGATACACGGACGACACCGGCGCCGCGATCATGCCCGCGAACGCCGCGAGCGCGACGCCGAGCGCAAAGACCAGGCGAAAAACGAGATTGATGTTGAGCCCCAGCGACTGCACCATCTCCCGGTTCGACGCGCCGGCTCGGATCATCATGCCGATGCGCGTACGTTTGATCAGCAGGTAGAGCGCAAGTGCGAGCAGGACGCAGACCCCCGACATGAACAGTCGATACACTGGATAGCTCAACGTGTCGGTGAGTGGAATGGACCGGTTGAGAAGCTGCGGCACGTCCACGCCATGCACCTCGTTGCCGACGATCAGGCTACGCAGCTCCTCGAACACGAGAATGAGCCCGTAGGTGAGCAACACCTGCTCGAGATGATCGCGCTTGTAGAGGTGGCTGAACAGCGCCCACTCCAGCAGCAGCCCGAGTGCCACGCTGAGGGCGATGCCCAGCACGATCGCAAGGGTGAGGCTGCCTGTGAGGCTCGACAGCGAGAACGCCATGTAGGCGCCGATCATGTAGAAGCTGCCATGGGCCAGATTGATGATGCCCATGATGCCGAAGATCAGGGTAAGGCCGCTGGCGACGAGGAACAGCAGCAGCCCGTATTGGACCGAGTTGAGGATCTGGATCAGGAAGGAGTAGACGTCCATGAGGCTCGGCCTGCCGCGTTTCGCGTGAGGTGCACACTCGACGTAAATGATGTTAGCTGATCGATCCGGACATTGTGCTGCCGGTGTGGCGTGGGTGGTGCGATGCGCGCGCTAAAAAAAGGGCCGGACACGAGCGAGGCCAAAACCGCGCCGTGTCCGACCCCGCGGGCCGTAAGTCGAGCCCTGACGCTCCTACATCTTGCAGCCGCGCGCAGGGTCCGACAATCCCTTGGCTGCAACGCTCACCAGCTTGTTCTCCTTGCCCTCGACCTTGCGCAGGTAAACGTCCTGCACGGGGTTGTGCGCCTTCGACAGCGTGAACGCTCCGCGTGGACTGTCGATCTTGGCGGTTTCCATCGCCGCCACGAGCTCCTTGCGCTTGGTGACATCGCCGTTTACCGCCTTCAGTCCTGCAGCGAGGAGTTGTGCGGCATCGTAACCCTGCACCGCATAGACGTCCGGCTCCATCTTGTACGCCTTTTCGTACGCTGAACGAAACGCGCGATCCTTCGGGTTGCCCATGTTGTCGGCGTAGTGGAGCGTGGTGAGAAGGCCTTGGGCCGATTCGCCCTGCGCCTCGAGCGTGCCGTCAGTGAGGAATCCCGGACCCACCAGCTGGATCGTCTTGTTGAGACCCGCTCCGGCATAGTCCTTCACGAACTTGACGGCGCCGCCACCCGC
Organism: Pseudomonadota bacterium; assembly: GCA_030946875.1. GTDB lineage: Bacteria > Pseudomonadota > Gammaproteobacteria > Burkholderiales > Casimicrobiaceae > CAIWHR01. Next base: position 31,247 of record JALYXY010000028.1, read on the forward strand.
GAAGAACACGTACACCACGTCCGGCT
>JALYXY010000049.1 GCA_030946875.1 Pseudomonadota bacterium
ATCGACACGCCCGGCGTGCGGCAGGCGGCAACCACCTTGGCCTTGAATTCGGTACTGTGCGTGCGGCGATGGCGCCGCTCCCTGCTGCCATTATCGGAAGTGTTCACGTGTCCACCTAAGTCTGACCAAGTGGACACGATCATCCTTGCGCAGACCCGCCCAAGGAAGATGACTTCGCCAGCCGCTTACGTAACTATCGAGCTTCCCCCGCTCCAAAGGACACCTGTCGCTGACGGCTGTCCTGCAATCTTCGGAAACTCCCACTGCGCGGGAATCATGGACTCTCTTGGTAGATCTGCTTGGATCTGCTCATACTGATCATGGAACGTCTGCCATGCGGCCAATTCCGTTCTCAACGCTTTGTTGCCGGTAGGGCTAAGTGGTCCCGTATCGATCAATCCGGCGCCAGTTGGCGCGCGCAAGCCCCCGGATTAGACTTTTCGGCTTGGGTTGCGATATGTTCCTGATTTCGCCAGAGCGGCCGCTCTCTCGCACTAACAAGATGTCACGTCGGTCTGACATGTAAATGGCGCAGCAGACGCCACCGCGGGAAATTAGCCTAGAGTGACAGTGCCTGCTATCTAACGAACGCGGTCACCCGATTCTCCGAGTCGGCGTTTTCTTGCGATCGGCACGCGCGCCAGGACTCCGATGATTATTGCTGGAAACAGCGACCTGCTGAACAACCTTCAGGCCTACATACCTGATGACCGTCGGCGCGCTGTCGCACGTGGCGATGTGATGCCCGATAGGGTGCATGGTGCAGCGTTATTTGCCGACATCTCGGGTTTCACGCCACTGACGGAGGCTTTGGCTTTGGAGCTTGGTCCTCACCGCGGCGCCGAAGAGCTGACCAAACATCTCAATCGTGTGTTTCATGGCGTGATCTCCGACCTGCACCGCTGGGGGGGGACTGTCATCTATTTTAGTGGCGACGCTATCACGTGCTGGTTCGACGGTGACGATGGCAGCCGCGCGACCTCGTGCGGCCTGATGATGCAGGACACCATGCAACATCTGCACGAGATCGTTACGCCGGCGGGCACCCGGGTCACCCTCGCGATGAAAGTTGCCGTTGCGGTGGGACCGGCGCGACGTTTTGTCGTCGGCGATCCCGAATTACAGCTGATCGACGTCCTGGGCGGTCGGCTGATTGATGACCTTGCGCGGGCCGAACACCACGCGTTGCCCGGCGAGGTCGTGCTCGATGCATCTGCCATGGACTCGCTTGGGTCGCGAGTGTCAATCGGCGAAATTAGGACGGACGATAGCGGCGCGCGATGTACCACCGCGCTCAGTGCCCCGGCGAATACGCCCGCGGCCGAAAACTCCGAGGGTTCGACTACGCTGCCACACGACGTTGCGAAACGGTGGGTCTGGCCTTCCGTATACGAGCGGTTGAGCACCGGAAGCGGCGAGTTTCTGACGGAGCTGCGCCCGGCCTATCCGGTGTTCGCCCGGTTCGGTGGAATCGATTACGACTCGGACAACGACGCGCCTGCCAAGCTCGACACCTTCGTGCGCGCCGTGCAGCGCGTGTTCTTCGCATACGGCGGCAGCCTGGTACACCTGTCGGTCGGCGATAAAGGTGCTTATTTGTACGGCGTGTTCGGGTCGCCGAACGCGCATGAGGACGATGCGGCACGCGCATTGGCGACGGCGCTCGAGTTGCGCGACATCCCTCAAAAGACGGGAATAACCGAATTGCAAATCGGGGTCACCTACGGCCGACTGCGCAGCGGCACTTATGGCCACCAGGACAGACAGGCCTTCACATGTCTTGGCGACGCAGTGAACCTGGCCGCGCGACTTATGGCCCACGCGCCGCAGGGACGCATCTACGCGTCGACCGAAGTGTACGCGGCGGCAAGGAATGGATTTGTCTGGACCGAGCTCGGGCCCATTCGCGTCAAGGGCAAGCGTGAGCCAGTCGCAACATTTGAGCTGAACGCCGTGCAAAAGCACGCCGAACGGAGCGCGAGTTCCGGCGAGTTGCCCATGGTAGGCCGAAAGGCCGAGCTCGCGCGCCTCATCGCCGGCGTGGACGCAGCACTGGCCGGCAACGGTTCGGTGATCGGTATCGCGGCCGAGGCGGGCATGGGCAAGTCCCGGCTGATCACGGAATTCGCAAGAGGTGTAACGGCTCGCGACATCGGCGTGGCCACTGGCGAATGCCAGGCGTACGGCAGCCGTACCAGCTACTTCGTGTGGCGCGACATATGGCGTCGGCTGTTCGGCGTTGACGACTCGCTGGACGATGCCGCCAAGATCGGTCGGGTAGAGCGCCAGCTTGCGGCGATCGATGTTGCGCTCGTGCCGCGGTCACCACTCTTGGCGAGCGTGCTCGACCTATCCATTCCGGACAACGAGCTTACGGGTTCGTTCGACGCCAAGCTGCGAAAAGGTTCGCTCGAAGCGCTGCTCAGCGACTGCTTGCGTGCGCTCGCAGGTGAGCGCCCGTTGGTCATCGTGCTCGAGGACTGTCACTGGCTGGACGCGCTCTCACGCGATCTCCTCGAGGTGCTAGCGCGCAGCGTGCCGGGGCTGCGATGCCTGTTCGTCGTCGCGTATCGCCCCGGGGGTGAGCGCGGTGGCGGCCTGGGGCTGCAGAAGCTCGAGCACTTCGATGAAATCGCGCTGACGGAGCTTGAGCCGGCAGAAAGCGCGGCGCTCGTCGGGCTCAAGGTAAAGCAGATGCTGGGCGTCGACGCCGAAGCTCCAGCTGCGCTCATCGCGCTCATCACCGCTCGCGCGCAGGGCAATCCGTTCTACGTCGAGGAGTTGCTGAATTACATCCGCAGCAAGGGCGTAGATCTTGAGGATGCCCGCGGCCTGAAATCGATCGAGCTCCCGGGAAGCTTGCACAGCCTGATCCTTAGCCGTATCGATGCCCTCGGGGAAGGCGCCCGACGCACTCTGAAGGTGGCCAGCGTCGTCGGTCGAGTATTTCGCGCGCCGGTGCTGCGTGACATCTATCCCGAGCTCGGTGTGCTCGAGACGATTGCCGAGGAACTCACGACGTTACGCGGCGCTGACCTGGTGCATCCCGATGTCGAGCAAGAGCAAAGTTACATCTTCAAGCACGCAGTCACCCACGAGGTCGCATACGAAAGCATGCCATTCGCCTTCCGCTCCGCCTTGCACGAGCGTGTAGGACACTTCATTGAGCGCACCGAGGCTGACTCGATTGACCGCCACCTGGACATTCTCGCGCACCACTATTGGCACAGCGAGAACATTGCGAAGAAACGGGAGTATCTCGGCCGCGCCGGGAGTGCGGCGCAAGCGGCGTACGCAAACTCGGCTGCGATGGATTACTTTG
>JALYXY010000052.1 GCA_030946875.1 Pseudomonadota bacterium
CGGCCTCGCCGGCGAGGCGCTCACGGAGATGGGTGAGCTCGCCGAAGCAGGCTGCGTCGCGTTCTCGCACGCCGAGCGGCCGCTGGTGGACACGCAGGTGCTGCACCGCGCTCTGCAGTACGCGAGCACGTTCGGTCATCACGTGTGGCTACGACCTCAGGACCCGCATCTTTCGCGTTCGGGCGTCGCTCATGACGGTGAAGTGGCGACGCGCCTCGGTCTTGCTGCGATCCCCGCGCATGCGGAGACGATCGCCCTTTCCACCATCTTCCACCTGGTGCGCGAGACGGGCGCGCACGTGCATCTGTGCAGGCTTTCGACAGCGCAGGGCGTGGAGCTGGTGCGCGTCGCCAAGCGCGAAGGTCTCCCGATCACCTGCGACGTCGCAGTGCATCACCTGCATCTCTCCGATGTCGATATCGGCTGGTTCGATACGCGCTGCCGCGTCATCCCGCCCTTTCGCAGCACGCGTGATCGGGCAGCACTGCGCCGCGGCCTTGCTGATGGAACGATCGATCTCGTGTGCTCCGATCACACTCCGGTCGACGACGACGGCAAGCAGGTGCCTTTCGGCGAGGCCGAGCCGGGCACGACCGCGCTCGAACTGCTGCTGCCGCTCCTGCTTTCGTGGGCACAGGACGAGGGCGTGTCGTTGTCGAAGGCGCTGGAGCGTGTCACCGTTCAACCCGCAGCCGTGATGGGTGTGGACGCGGGGCATCTCAGCGTGGGGCACACGGCTGACGTGTGCATCTTCGCACCGGGTGAGGCTTGGACCGTCGGCCCGGCCACGCTGAGGAGCCAGAGCAAGAACACGCCTTTCCTCGGGCACGAGCTCGTGGGTCGGGTGCGCTACACGCTCGTCCGCGGTGAGCTGGTCTACGAGGCGTGAGCGTTTACCGAGCCTTGGGCTGACGCCCCAGAAGAAAGAACTCGTCGTTGGGCCGCATGCTGATCATGTTGGCCATGCGATTCGAGAGTGCGAAGAAGGCAGCGATCGCGCCGATGTCCCAGATGGTCTCGTCATCGAAGCCATGCGCCCGCAGCGTTTCGAAGTCTTCAGCCTCGATCTCTGCACTGCGCAGCGCCACCTTCAGCGCAAAGTCCAGCATGACACGTTGACGCGGTGTGATGTCGGCCTTGCGGTAATTGGTGGCGAGCTGATCCGCGAGCAGCGGGTTCCTCGCGTACACCCTCAGAATCGCACCGTGCGCCACCACGCAGTACAGGCAATCGTTGGCACCGGATGTCGCGACCACGATCATCTCGCGCTCGGCCTTGCTGAGAGCGCCTTCCTTGAGCATGAGCGCATCGTGGTAGGCGAAGAACGCGCGGAACTCGTCGGGCCGATGCGCAAGCGTCACGAACACGTTCGGCACGAACCCGGCCTTTTCCTGTACTTCCTGGATGCGCGCCCGGATGTCCGCCGGCAGATCCTCGAGGGCCGGGACCGGGTAACGCGAGATCGCCGGTGTTGCAGCGACTCCCGTCGGCCCGTCGGCGCGCGACTCCGAAGGCACGTTCGCGGGTTGAAGCTCTCGCGCCGCGGCGTCACTCATTCGGTCGGTGGAACGAAGCCGGCGGGCTTTGCGCTCCCGCCGCCGAAGAAATGCTGCTCCATCTGCTCGGCGAGCCATTTACGTGCACGACTGTCGGCGAGCGACAGGCGATTTTCGTTGACCAGCATCGTCTGATGGCGCAGCCACTGCTGCCACGCCTCCTTGGAAACGTTTTCATAGATGCGCTTGCCGAGCTCGCCCGGATACGGGGGAAAATCGAGCCCCTCCGCCTCGCGGCCGAGCTTCACGCAATTCACGGTGCGGGCCATCGTCACTCCTCTGCCTGGTTGAGGTTGAGTCTCGAGCGTCGTCACAGCTTCTTGCGATAGACCTGCGACTTGCGCTGAAAGTTGTAGAGCGCCTGCTTCTGCTTCGGCAGATCGGCGACGCTCGCGTTACGGTACCCGCGCTCGAGAAACCACTGCGACGTGCGGGTCGTGAGCACGAAGAGATCGACGAGCTTCAGCTTCCGACTGCGGGCCTCGATCTCGTTCATCAGCGCCTCACCGTAACCTTCGCGCCTGAAGTCCGGGTGCACGGCAAGCGCCGCGAGCTCGCCGACCTTTTCATCGAAAAACGCATACAACGCGGCGCACCCGATGATCGCGCCATCGTGCTCCGCCACCACGAAACGCTCGATCTCCATTTCCAGGCGCTCGCGCGAGCGCCGCACCAGCACCCCTTCTTCCTCGAGCGGGCCGATGATGTTGAGAATGCCGCCGACATCGTCGATCGTGGCGTTGCGAAGGTGCGCGAGCGGTGCCGCTGCGATCATCGTGCCCACGCCACCGCGCGTGAACATTTCGAGCAGCAGCGAGCCGTCGAGATGGCGGCTGATGAGGTGGGCCCGCTTGACGCCGTTTTCGCACGCGCGAACGGCGCACGGAAGGTAATGCTGCACATCCGGGGGAAGCTTCGCCTTGCCGGCGAGAATCGTTTCGGCATCCTTGGTCGAAAGCTCGGTCATGAGCTGCCGCCGCCCGTTGCGTACCCCCTCGGTCTCCATCAGGAACACGAGCTTCTGTGCATTGACGCGTACCGCCACCTGCGTTGCGACTTCCTCGAGCGAGAGGTTGAAGATCTCGCCGGTCGGCGAGTAGCCCAAAGGCGAGATCAGCACGATGTCGCCGTCGTCGAGGCGCTGCGCAATGGCGTCGGTGTCCACGCGCCGGACCTCGCCCGTGAGCTGCATGTCCGTACCATCCAGGACCCCGATCGGCTTCGCGGTGATGAAGTTGCCGCTGGAAACACGAATACGTGCACCCGCCATGGGCGAGTTCGCGATGCCTAGCGAAAGCATCGCTTCGATGCGGCTGCGCACCTGTCCCGAAGCCTCGAGCACGCAATCCATCGTCTCGCTGTCGGTGACGCGCAGCCCGAAGGCGTAACGGTTCTCGATGTTCTGCTGGGCGAGGATGGCCTCGATCTGCGGTCTCGAGCCATGCACGACCACGAGGTGCACGCCGAGACTGTGGAGCAGGTTGAGATCGTGCACGATGCCCAGAAATGTGTCATCGGCCACGACCTCGCCGCCGAAAGCAATGACGAACGTCTTGCCGCGGAAGGCATGGATGTAAGGAGCGGCCTGGCGGATCCACTGCACGAACGCGCGCGTGGTCGCTGAATGCGCGGGAGGTGTGGCAGTGGGATCGGCGGCCATGGTGAAGGCTGGGATGCAGCGCAACCGGGCGATTGCGGTCGACGATTATAGCGTTGCGGGGCGGGGCGCCTCGAAGCCGGGGCGCCGTATAATGCTCCATCTCCTTGCGGCCGCATTTCAAGTGGTGGCGGACGCGCCGGACGCCCCTGCAAGTGCCCCGTCAGCACGCTGTCGGGCGGATGTGACGCGAGACGCACGAGCCGACGGCGCTCGTTCAACGCCGCGCATTCAAAATGGCCTCCCCGCTTCTCGAAAACCTCAATCCAGAGCAGCTTGCTGCGGTCACGCTGCCGCATGAATCCGCGTTGATCCTTGCGGGCGCTGGCAGCGGCAAGACGCGCGTCCTGACCACGCGCATCGCGTGGCTGCTCGCGACGCGGCAGGCCTCACCTCTGTCCATCCTTGCGGTCACCTTCACCAACAAGGCGGCACGCGAGATGCTGATGCGCCTGTCGGCCATGACGCCGATGCACCTGCGAGGCATGTGGATCGGGACCTTCCACGGCTTGTGCAACCGGATGCTCCGGATGCACTACCGCGATGCGCGCCTGCCGCAACTGTTCCAGATCCTCGACACGCAGGATCAGCTGGGGCTCATCAAGCGCGTGTACAAGGCGCATGGCATCGACGAGGAGCGTTTTCCGGCGCGACAGCTTCAGCACCTCATCTCGGCGGCAAAGGAAGAGGGACTGCGGCCCAGCGCCGTCGAGGCTCACGATCCCTTCACCCGGCGTCAGGTGGAGCACTACGCTCTGTACGAGGAGACGTGCCAGCGCGAGGGTGCGGTCGACTTCGCCGAGCTCCTGCTGCGAAGCTACGAGATGGTCTCGACACATCAGGGTCTGCGCGAGCATTACCAGCGGCGCTTCTCGCACATCCTGGTCGACGAGTTCCAGGACACCAACGTCCTGCAGTACAAGTGGCTCAAGCTTCTGAAGGGCCCCGAGACGGCAGTGTTCGCAGTGGGCGACGACGATCAGTCGATCTATGCGTTCCGCGGCGCGAACGTCGGCAACATGCAGAGCTTCGAGCGCGACGTGGGCCGCCCCGACAAGCCCGTGCATCTCGTCAAGCTCGAGCAGAACTATCGATCGCACGGTCACATACTCGATGCGGCGAACGGCCTCATCAAGCACAACCAGGCACGCCTCGGCAAGAACCTGTGGACCGGCGAAGGCAAGGGTGATCCGGTGCGGGTGTTCGCCGCTGCATCCGACTTCGACGAGGCCACGTTCATCGTCGATGTGGTGAAGGGACTCGCGGGCGACGGCGTGGCGCTCGCCGAAGTGGCCGTGCTGTACCGATCGAACGCGCAGTCGCGGGTGCTCGAGCACGCGCTCTTCAATGCGGCCATCCCATACCGCGTCTATGGCGGCATGCGGTTCTTCGAGCGTGCCGAGATCAAGCACGCGCTCGCATACCTGCGGCTCATGGCTGCGCCCGATGATGACGGCGCATTCCTGCGCGTCGTCAACTTTCCGCCACGGGGCATCGGCGCGCGCACGCTCGAGGGGCTGCAGGACGTCGCACGCACGCACGGTACGAGCCTGTGGCAGGTTGCGTGCTCGAGCGGCGCGACAGGCAAGCCCGGAGCCTCGCTCGCCTCGTTCGTGAAGCTCGTCGAGGCCATGCGCGCGGCGACCGCGGGATCACCTTTGCCGGATGTGGTCGAGCATGTCACCGAGGCCTCCGGGCTCCTTGCGCACTACCGCAGCGAGAAGGATGGCGCCGACCGCGTCGAGAATCTGGAGGAGCTTGTGAGCGCGGCCGACAGCTTCCTTCGCGAAGCCGACCTCGAGCCCGACGCCCCTGCCGCGGCCAATGTCGACGCCGCCGGTGCGCAAGGAAGCGCATCCGACGGTGCTCCCGAAGGCCGACACCACGACGAGTCCGTGCTCGCCGCCTTCCTGTCTCACGCTGCGCTCGAGGCAGGCGACACGCAGGCGGCTGAGGGTCGGTCAGCCCTGCAACTCATGACGGTGCATTCTGCAAAGGGCCTCGAGTTTCACACCGTCTTCGTAAGCGGCCTCGAGGAAGGGCTTTTCCCGCACGAGAACAGCCTGTCCGAGGCCGATGGCGTCGAAGAGGAGAGACGCCTCATGTATGTCGCCATCACGCGGGCACGGCGGCGGCTGTATCTCACGAATGCGCAAAGCCGGATGCTGCACGGACAGGTCCGCTACAACATCCCTTCGCGGTTCCTCGCAGAGATTCCTTCGGAGCTGTTGCAGTGGCTGTCTCCACCACGGCCGCGCATGTCGGAGAGTTTCAACACGGACAGCACGCGCTGGAACACGCAGGTTCCGCTTGCGCCCCGCGCATCGGATACGGCACGCCCGACCGAGGGTCCCGGGTGGCGCGTGGGGCAAAACGTCCGCCACGCGAAGTTCGGTGTGGGCATCATCATCGATGCCGAAGGGCGCGGAGCCGACGCGCGCGTGCAGGTCAACTTTCGAGAAGCCGGGGTCAAATGGCTTGCGCTCGAATATGCAAAGCTCGAGGCGACGCAGTAGTCACGCCTCGAAGCACGCTCCTGCAGCTAGGCGGCGGGCGAGGACCGCGGCTTCTCTTCCGAATGAAAGATGTCGCGGTAGCTGAGATAGTCCGAGATGTGCAGCGTCGCGACCAGCGACAGAAGATAGGGAAGCATCACCGTGAACGCGACCGCTGTCGCGAGGGTGCGTGGCACCAGCGCCGCGATGAGCGCCGCCACCAGCCCGGGGACGACGACCGCGTAGAACGTGACCATCAATGCATAAAGGCCCAGCGGCCGCCAGTTGAGGATGCACGCGCGAAAGCTTGCGGCAAGCGCACGCGGCGCGCGGCAGTCATGGAACACCACGAGCGCCGGCGCATACCAGAGCGCGAGCAGCACCGGCAGCGCCACCGCCGCACCGAAGAGCATGGCCTGCTGCATCTTGCCCGAAGCCAGCCGGTCCTCGTCCAGGACGGTCTTGCCTGAGAGCGCGTCCACCAACGCACCGCCGTCGACGAGCGTCGTCGCCATGACGGCGGCGGTGGCCCCGGCGAGGAGCAGCACGCCGAGCGGCAGCAACGCACGGAGGTTGGCCCGAAAACCCTGGAAGAGCTGCTTCATCGCGGGCCGCTGCCCTCGCTCCTGCGCCCAAGCCGCGGCGAGAAACCCCACGGCGAATACCGGTTTCAGGACTGGCACCGCGATATGTCCGATGACGGGGAGCACGTCTACCACCGCCATGATGGCGTAGTAGGAAAGCAGCATGAAGATCCACGGCATGCGGGCCGCGGAGAACATCACGAATGCCTCCTTGAACCATGATGCGCCGCGCGCCGCGGGATACCGGGCAATCGGGATGTCACCGCTCATCGATCTCTCGCCCTGAGGCGTCGGAGCTTTCAGGAAGATGGCGGCAGCGTGGCCGTCGTGAGCGACAGGTTGAGGTCCCCCGAGCCGCGCTGGCGGAGGATGCGCTCGAATTTCAGGGGATCATGAGCGTGGGTAAGCTCACCGGTGCGGGGCAGAAACAGATCATGGAGTCGCGACAGCCAGAATCGCAACGCGGACGCCCGCAACATGAGCGGCCAGTGCACGCGCTCCTCACCGTGCAGCGGGCGGACCGAATGGTAAGCGCGAAGGAGCGCGTCGACGAGCTGCGGCACCACCGCGCCCTGCTCGGGCCCCTCGTGAATGACGCACCAGTCGTTCACGGTAATCGCGAGATCATAGACGTAGTAGTCCGTTGCAGCGAAGCCGAAGTCGATGATGCCGGAGACGGTTTCACCCACGAAAAGAACGTTGTCGCAAAAGAGGTCGCCATGGATGGCTCCCTTGGGCAGCTTGCATCCCGCGTAGCCTGACACATGCTCGAGCTCGGCGTCGAGCAGCGCATTCTGCCCGGTATCGAGATAAGGTCGCACTGCACGAGCTGCCTGCCGCCACCACTTGGGCCCCCGCCGGTTGGCCAGGCGTGGCCGGTACGACGCTGACGCAAGATGCAGTCGCGCGAGTGCGGCACCCACTGCAGCGCAATGAACAACCTCGGGGCGCTGGATCGCGCTGCCCTCGACCCGGGCGACAAGGCCCGCCGGCTTGCCATTGAGCACGCTGAAGAGTGCGCCGGTGCGGTCGGCTGTGGGCGCCGGTACCTCCACGCCCGCCCGGGCGACGTGAGCCATGAAGTTGAGGTAGAACGGCAGCTCCTCTGCAGGCAGCCGCTCATACAATGTCAGCACGAAGCGACCGCGCTGCGTCGTGACGAAGTAATTGGTGTTTTCGATGCCGGACGCAATGGGCTCGAACGCGGTGACGTTGCCCAACGCATACCGTACGAGCCAGGCCTGCAGCTCGTCCCGAGTGACCGTGGTGTAGACCGACATCTCGATGCACGCGACGGGTCTGCCGACAACTGCAGCGGCCCATCAAGCGAGGCTAACGCCCGATCAGAAAGAGAACAGCACCCACAACGGCACCTTGAGGCCGGTGTCGTTGCTGTCGCGTCGAATGTAGGTGTGCGCACCCTGATCCGGAATGAGGAAGTAAGGGCGGCCATGACGTGGGGTTACGCGAACCCACATCACCCGACCGTTGATCCGCGCTTCTTCCACCGTCTCGCCTTCGCGCTGGCTGATGGTGATCTGCGGTTCGAGGTCGTCATCCACGGCAGCTGCGCTCGCTGGAGGCACGATCGGCGGCGGGGGCGGAGGAGCGGGCTGCGCAACAGCGCCCACAGCGAAAGCCATGCATGCCGCAATGATGCCGGCGGTGCAAAGGGTCGGGCGATGCGGTGCGATGCGGATCATGGTCGAGTGCCTGATGTTACCAGCGCGGCGCCGCGTCGCGGCAGAACCGACGCTCAAAGATTCAGCATCTTCTCGCGATCGGCGCGCGAAGGCTCGAAGCCGCGGTTTTCGTAGAACGAGAAGATCGCCTCGACGATGGCCTGCGGATCCTCGAGAACCTGCATCAGCCCGAGATCCTGCTCACCGATCATTCCTTCAGGCACAACGGTGCTCTGGAGCCAGCCCAGAAATCCCCGCCAGAACGACTCACCGACCAGGATCACCGGGATGCGCCGGCTCTTGCCGGTCTGCACGAGGGTCAGGCATTCGGACAGTTCATCGAGCGTGCCGAATCCCCCGGGCATCACGACATAAGCCGATGCAAAGCGCACGAACATCATCTTGCGTGCAAAGAAATAGCGGAAGTCGAAGCTCACGTCCTGGTAGTCATTGCCCCCTTGCTCGTGGGGCAGCAGGATGTTCAAGCCGACGGCCGGCGATTTGCCCGCGAACGCGCCGCGGTTCGCTGCTTCCATGATCCCCGGGCCGCCACCGGAGATGACACCGAAGCCCGCATCCGAAAGAAGTCTGGCGATGGTCTCCGCCTTCTCGAAATACGGATGGCCCTCCTTGATTCGCGCGCTGCCGAACATCGACACAGCAGGGCGGATGCCGCGCAGGCGTTCGGTTGCCGCGGCGAACTCTGCCATAATTCCGAGCACACGCCAGGCTTCCTGACCGTTGGTCGTGTACATCGCCTGCGGATCGATCAGCTCGGGAATCTTGGTGTTCTGAAACATGCCTACGCTCGTGTTGGTGGACGGTTCGTCGTACCTGTATCGCGCATTCCACGCGCTGCCTGATTTGCGAACCTCGCAGGGCGAGCCGACGGGTGCGTTGCGGGGCGTGCTCGCGATGCTCCGGCGTATGGTACAGGACGAGAAGCCCGACTATTTTGCCGTGGTCTTCGACGCGCCCGGCAAGACATTCCGCGATGCGATGTACGCTGCGTACAAGGCAAACCGGGCGGCAATGCCCGACGAGCTCGGCAAGCAGATCGAGCCTCTCTATCGTTGTGTTCGTGCCGAAGGCTGGCCCCTTCTGATGGTCGATGGTGTCGAGGCCGATGACGTGATCGGCACGCTCACCTGCATCGCCCGCCAGCGCGATGTCGACGTGATCGTATCGACGTCCGACAAGGATCTTGCGCAGCTCGTGCGTCCGGGCGTGAAGCTCGTCAACACGATGAGCAACGAGACGCTCGACGAAGCCGGCGTGGCGGCCAAGTTCGGCGTGCGTGCCGACCAGCTCCTCGATCTCCTGACACTCACGGGCGACTCCATCGACAACGTGCCCGGGGTCGACAAGGTGGGTCCCAAGACCGCCGCCAAATGGATCAACCAGTACGGCAGCCTGGACGAAGTCATTGCTCATGCCCACGAGATCACCGGCGTGGTGGGCGAGAACCTGCGCAAGGCGCTCGACTGGCTGCCGCAAGGCAAGCGTCTGCTCACCGTGAAGACCGATTGCGAGTTGCCGGTGGTCGAGCTCGAAGCGCTGCGATTCGCCACGCCGGATCGGACGACCTTGCGCGAGCTCTACGGGCGATACGAATTCAAGACGTGGCTGCGCGACCTTGCAGTGGTTGCTGAAGGCGGCGATCCGCAGACCGCGCTGTTCGAGCGCGACATGCCGGTGGACAACAGCGATGAGCCATCACGCGCGGTGCCCGCAGTGCCGGAGCATTACGAGACGGTCTTCGACGAGGCAGGCCTCGAGCGCTGGGCAGGCGACATCGAGTCAGCCGATCTCGTGGCGTTGCACGTCGAAGCGGGAAACATGGATCCGATCGACGCCCGAATCGTCGGCATCGCCTTTGCGATCGCGCCCGGGCGGGCATGCTATATCCCCGTCGCGCATCGGTACGCGGGCGCGCCTGCACAGCTGACCATCGAGCAGGTTTCGTCGCGAATGCGGCGCTGGTTCGCGGACCCTGCGCGCGCGAAGGTTGGTTACAACCTCAAGTACGACCAGCACGTGCTCGCAAATCACGAGCTCCCGCTGGCAGGCGTTGCCTACGACACCCTGCTCGAATCCTACGTTCTCGAGTCGCACAAGCCGCACGACCTCGAGAGTCTTGCGTTCCGTCACCTCGACGTGAAGGCGCCCGCTTACGCCGATGTCAGCGGCAAGGGTGTCGCGCAGATCGCCTTCGATCAGGTGCCGGTCGAAAGCGCGGGTCCGTACACGGCGCGCTGCGCCGACCTCGCGCTGCGGGTTCATGCGCTGCTATCCCCGTCGATCGAAAGCGACAGCAAGCTCGAGCATGTCTACCGCTCCATCGAGTTGGCGCTCCTCCCCATATTGCTGCGCATGGAACGCCATGGCGTGCTCATCGACAGGGCGCTCCTCGAGGCGCAAAGCCGCGAGCTCGGCGTGCGCATCCAGGAGCTCGAGGAACAGTCCTACGCCGCGGCGGGCCAGCCGTTCAATCTCGGTTCACCGAAGCAGCTATGCGCGGTGCTGTACGACAAGATGAAGCTGCCGGTGCGCAAGAAGACGGCGACCGGGCAGCCATCCACCGACGAAGAAGTGCTGCAGGAGCTGGCGGCCGACTACCCGTTGCCCAAGCTGATTCTCGAGCATCGCGCGCTGTGCAAGCTCAAGTCCACGTACACGGACAAGCTCCCGCTCAAGATCAATGCACGCACGGGCCGCGTACACACCACGTTCAGTCAGGCCACTGCCGTCACCGGCCGGCTTGCTTCGCTCGACCCCAACCTCCAGAACATTCCCGTACGCACCAGCGAGGGACGACGCATCCGCGAGGCTTTCGTCGCACCGCCCGGACATCACATCGTGTCGGCGGATTACTCGCAGATCGAACTGCGCATCATGGCGCATCTCTCGCAGGATCCGGCGTTGCTGCAGGCGTTTCGCGAAGGTGCGGATATCCATCGCAGAACGGCGGCCGACATCTTCGGTGTGCCGCCGGATGACGTGACGGTCGAGCAGCGCCGTTACATCAAGGCAGTGAACTTCGGCCTGATCTACGGGATGAGCGGGTTCGGCCTGGCGACGCAACTCGGGATCGAGCGCGGCGCAGCCCAGCAATACATCGACCGATACTTCGCGCGCTATCCGGGGGTGGCCGACTACATGAAGCGCACCCGCGAGCTCGCGCGCTCACAGGGTTACGTCGAGACGGTGTTCGGCAGGCGACTATGGCTTCCGGACATCAGGGCCGCGAGCGGACCCAGGCGTGCGGGTGCCGAACGCGCCGCGATCAACGCTCCGATGCAAGGCACTGCCGCGGATCTCGTGAAGCTTGCCATGATTGCGGTGGATCAGTGGATCACTGACGAGAAGCTCGCCACGCGGCTCGTCCTGCAGGTTCACGACGAGCTCGTGTTCGAGGTGCCGGCGCACGAGCTCGAACGCGTGCGCGCCGAGCTTCCTCCGCGCATGGAAGGCGTCGCCGAGCTCTCGGTGCCGCTCGTGGCGGACCTGGGGGTGGGCCCTAACTGGGAACAGGCGCACTGACCGCGCGGCATGTGCTGCGCCGGCCTGGAGCCCCCGCGCAACCGCATCAGCCCGGTGAAGCGCTCGATGCAGGCCGGCTTACAGTGGAACGCCGGTCACGCCTCTGCAGTAAAGATGTCGCGATAGCTCGCATACATGGATCCGACGACCACCGGGGCGAGCACGAGCCAGCCGAGTCCCAGCGGGATGCTGGCGACGATTGCGAACGCAATGAACATGAGGCCGTACACGAGCAGTGCCGGCACGTTGCGCGCGCTCGCGTGATAGCTCGCCTTGAGCGCGGCGACCGGACCATCTCCACGCAGGGCGACCAACGGGGGCGCGAACCAGTACGCCATCATGAGCGGGGTACCCAGGACGAGCACGATGAAGAGGGCGACGATCGCCGCGAGACCCAGCGTCCAGAGGGTGTCGAGCGTCGCCATCGAGCCGCCGCCCGAGAGAATGGCCGAAAAGGTACTCAACCCGAACAACGCGACACAGATCGCAGCGGCGATGAGCCATATCACGAACCATGCGCCGATGTAGATGAGGCCCACGATCACCAACGAGCCCAGGCGTTTGTCGAAACACGAAAAGAGGTGACTGAATGTGAGAGGCTCGCCGCGATCGACGGCGCGTGCTCCAACGAGAAGCCCCGCCCCCATGGCCGGATACAGGAGTGTCGAAGCGATGTGCCCGATCACCGGAACGATCGTGAGCACGAGCATGATCAGTACGAAGACCACGGTCATGCCCATCCATAGCCAAGGCGCCGCCGTGAAAAGCCGCCAGCCGTCGCTCCACCAGGTGGCCCCCTGACCCGCGATCACGCGCCGGCCGTCCCGCACGAGCGGCGTGCCGGATGGCAGGGACAGCGGGTCGACAGGATCGGTTGGCATGAGCCTATTGTGACAGGCGTCTAATGAGGGCGGCAGCGCGTGCGATTCCAGCCTGCAGCCGCCGAGGCCCGTGCTTCACAATCGCCCGGTAGGCGCCCGGCCAGGACTGTCAGTTGCCATCGATGCGTTGCCCGACCAGCCTCCACCGAGAGCGCGCATGAGCTCCACGCTGAACACAAGCTGCGCTTGCCTGTTCTGCACTAGCGCGAGCTCCGAGGCATTCTGCGTCCGCTGCGCGTCGAGCACATCGAGATACGCGGCATAACCCGACTCATACCGCAGTCGGGACAGGCGCAACGCATTGCGCGCTGCCTCGACCTTGACCTGAAGATCGGCGACCGATGCTCGCGCCTGGTGCAAATTGGTCAACGCATCCGCCACCTCGCGAAAGGCGGTTTGAATGGTCCTTTCAAACACGGCGACGGCCTGCCTCTGCCGAGCTTCGGCTTCCTCCGTCCGCGCCGCATATTTTCCGGCATCGAAGATAGGAAAGAGCAAGGTCGGTCCGATGGACCAGATTTGCGC
>JALYXY010000059.1 GCA_030946875.1 Pseudomonadota bacterium
CCCCCCCCGCCGCGTTTGGAGATATTCATGGAACAAGTGCTCGCCGCAGTGCGCACCGGCCCCAGCAAGACCGAGATCCGCGAATTCCCGATGCCCGACATTCCAGCGGATGCGGCGCTCCTCAAGATGGAAGTGGCGGGAATCTGCGGCACCGACGTGAAGCTCTACAAGACGCCGCCGAACGACGAGCCGGTGATCATGGGCCACGAGAACATCGGCTACATCGCTCGCGCCGGCCGTGAGTTCACGCAGCGCAAGGGTTTCAAGGAAGGCGATCTCGTCTTCATCGAGCATTACGTCTCGTGCGGCAAGTGCGAGTGGTGCCATCAGGGCCAATACCGGCACTGCGAGAACACCGACTGGCGCTACAACCCCGACGCGATCCGCTATGGCTATACATCAGCGCGCAAGGCGCCTCACTTGTGGGGCGGCTTCTCGCAGTACGTGTACCTGCCGTGGAATGCGGTCGTGCATCACGTCCCCGCCGGCGTTACGCCCGAGCTCGCGGGTCTCGTGACACCGATGGCCAATGGCGTCGAATGGTCACTGTTCGATGGTGAGGTCGGCTATGACTCGACGGTGCTGATCCAGGGTCCTGGCCAGCAGGGCCTCTCGCAGACGGTGATCTGCAAGCAGGCAGGTGCCTCGCTCATCATCGTCACCGGTACGTCCAAGGACGCGGCGCGCATGGAGGTCGCCAAGACGCTTGGCGCCGATCATGTGATCGACGTGAACAAGGAAGATCCGCTCGCGCGAATCAAGGAGATCACCGGTGGCAAAGGCGTCGACGTGGTGCTCGATTGCACCGCTGGCGCGGGCACGATTCCGGTCCTTCTGGGCATCGAGGCGCTGAAGCGCAAGGGCGGCATCATCGTTGCGCAGGGCGAGATGGCGGAGTTTCCCAACTTTCCGATGGGACGCTTCACCGTCAAGTTCATTACCATGAAAAGCGCGCGGGGCCACAGCTACAGGGCGTGCGAGCTCGCGTTGCAGCAGATCGCATCCAAGCGCTTTCCGCTCGATCTCATCACCACGCACAAGTTCGGTCTCAAGGACGTCGACCTTGCCATACGCTCCGTCGGGGGTCACGGCGTGCCTGACGTCATCCACGCATCGCTCCTGCCCTGGACCTGATCCGAGGCTGCCCGAGCGGGCTCTTCCGATGACCACAACGCCCGCGCCTTCGACGAAGATTCCGGTGACGGTGCTGACCGGGTATCTCGGGGCCGGCAAGACCACGCTGCTCAATCGCATCCTGTCGGAGGATCACGGGCAGCGCTACGCGGTAATCGTCAACGAGTTCGGCGAGATCGGCATCGACAGCGACCTCATCGTCGGCGCCGACGAAGAGCTCTTCGAAATGAACAACGGGTGCATCTGCTGCACCGTGCGCGGCGACCTCATACGCACGCTGCACTCGCTGCTGGCGCGCGATTCCGCGGACGACAGGCGCTTCGATGCGATCGTGGTCGAGACCACAGGACTTGCCGATCCGGGGCCGGTCGCGCAGACATTCTTCGTCGATCCCGTCCTGCATTCCAAGCTGGTTCTCGATTCGGTCACCACCGTTGTCGACGCAAAGCACATCCTGGCGCGCCTGTCCGACAGCCGCGAAGCGCAGGAGCAGATCGCCTTCGCCGACCAGATGGTGCTCAACAAGACGGAGCTCGTGTCCGAAGACGAGCTTGCGTCGATCGAGGCGCGCTTGCGGGCGATCAATCCGCTCGCGCCCATCCATCGCGCGCAGCGCTCGAACGTGTCGCTCGAACGCGTCCTCGGCCGCCGCGGGTTCGACCTGCAACGCATCGTGTCGCTCGAGCCCGCATTTCTGCGCACCGGCGATGTCGAGCCGGAGCATGTGCACGACGCGCATTGTGCTCACAACGGCGCACATGACGGCGGACACGACGAAGCGGGCCCTGATCGGGCCGCTATGAGTGCGTTGCACGACGCGCAGGTTCGCAGCGTGTCGCTCTCATCGACAGTGCCGATGGACGTCGACAAGGTGAGTCGCTGGCTCACCGCACTCACCCAAAGCAGGGGACCTGACATCCTGCGCGCCAAAGGCATCATCGATGCTGCAGGCGAGAATCGCCGGTTCGTGTTCCAGGCGGTCCACATGCTTCTCGAAGGCAACTTCCAGCGCGACTGGAAGCCGCAGGAGGACCGTTACAGCCGCCTCGTGTTCATTGGCCGAAACCTCGACCGCGCCGCCTTGCAGGACGACTTTTCGGCGTGCGTGGCGCAGCACGCGTGAGCCGCGATGCTGGGCACCTTCGGCAGCACGGACGCGCAGCTCCAGTCGGTGGAGCGCATCCAGACGTGGACCCGCGATCGTTTCAACCTGCCGCCGGAGAGCGCCGTCTTCGTCTCGGAGATCGCATGCTCCCTGCCAGGATGCCCACCGCTCGAAACAGTGGTCGGCTTCTGGACCGAGCCCGAGCGGCGGCATCACTTCAAGATCTTCAAGCCCCTCCACGCCATCGTTGCCGACGACCTGCCGCCGGCCTGGCTGCGCGATGCGCTGGTCGTGACGCCCGGCGCGGAGTGCAGCTGTTGAGCCGGCGCGCGGAGCTGCGACGCACTAATGGACAAAGGGCCAACCCGATGCGCGTATCGTCGACGTCATGACACGGCTTACCATGGTCAGCCGTACGCAGGGCAACAACGAAGCGCTCAAGACAGGCGAGGTGAGGCCTCGCAGCTTAGAGCTCGACTTCATCGAGGTCGATCCGTTGATTGCCGCATTCCGCCGGATGGTGCGTGGTCTCGAGTTCGACATCTGCGAGATGGCGATCACGACCTACATCACGGCGCGCGAATTCGGCAAGCGCTTCACTGCGCTTCCGATCTTCATCGTCCGCGCCTTTCATCACGGCGCGATCCTGCACAACGTGCATGCGGGCATCCGTACACCGAAGGATCTCGAGGGCCGCAGGGTCGGTGTCAACCGTGGCTACACGGTGACGACCGGGGTGTGGGCACGCAGCGTCCTGCAGCACGAGTATGGAGTGGACCTCTCGAAGATCACCTGGGTCCTCTCCGGTGACGAGCACGTGGCAGAGTACCGTCCGCCCGCCAACGTGGTGCCGATCGAACCCGGCAGGAAGATGTCGGAGATGCTCGCGTCGGGCGAGCTCGCTGCGGCGATCGGTGTCGAAACGGATAGTTCCGACGTGAGACCCCTCATCCCGAATGCACTCGAAGCCGGCCTCGCTTCACTGCGGGCCCGCGGTCATTACCCGATCAACCATACGATCGTGGTTCGCGACGAGCATCTCGAGGCGCACCCGGAGCTCTGCAACGAGC
>JALYXY010000061.1 GCA_030946875.1 Pseudomonadota bacterium
CTGCAGCACAGGGGGACGAATGAAAACACGCCCCGGGGTTATCTGCATGCTTGTCGTTCGCCTGCTCGCATCCGGCGTTGACCAAGAACGGCTCGCGCCTTTCCGAGTAACAACTCATACGCGCTCAAGCTCAGAAGGCGTTGGCGACGGCTTGTGAGATGTGTAGGTGTGGCCGATGCCGAAGTCTTGGAGCAGTATCGATCGTCCGTGTTCGACACGCATCGCTTTTTTGAATTGCGTCGCCTCAAACCCGCGGAGACCGGTAGATGCGTGCCTCGGCTGTCATTAAGAAGCCGACTACTTGGGAGTTGGAGTTACCTTCCGCGAAATGCATCTCAAGTACGCTGAGAGCGGTAATCGCCCAGTTCGCGTACAGCGGGTCCACATCTCGCATGGGATCCCGAAGCTCGTAGTGGATACCCGCGCGCCGTTGCAGCTCCCATACCGCGGCGTGGCGAAGCCAGGAGAATATTGCGTCCATTGCGGGCGGGACCTCACGCCTAAGTGAGAAAGCCTGCAAGTCCGCTGTCGGCAACCGGCTCAGCGCCCTGCGCAGATGGTCTAGGTCCGTATGGGGCTCGCTCGAGAACTCTTGTTTGACTGGCCTGATCGCCTTGCGTTCTTGCGTTTCGCAATGCATGCGGTAAAGTCGCGGCCTGCCGCCGCCTTCCCTGTCGCCACCTACAAGGTCAACATGGAACCGAGGTCCGTTGCGATCGTCTACTTGTACGAAACGCTGGACTTTTTGGCAGCAGCCCGCATGGACTTGCACTGCGACGATCCCCCGGAAAGACCGCGCCAAGCCTACGAGGCTCTCGCGGCGTCGTGCAAAAGATCGTTGCTGCATCCAAGAACTCGGCGGAGACGCACGTGACGTAACCTGCTGAGCATTGCCCTGGGGTCAGTTGTGGTTCGCAGTGGCAATCTGCGGCCGATGGACCAGCTGAGTGCACTTGGCATCCATCATGCTCTGTCGATAGGCATGGTCTCAGCTCCCCTCCGCCCTTTAGTCTTGGTGGCAGACGACAATGCCGACCTGGCAGACAGCCTGGGCTGGTGCTTGGATCTCGACGGCTACCACGCACTGCAACGTCACCGCCTCGATCACGACCCGCTTTCAGGGCATCGTGACCGCCAATCCGACAACTTGACCACGCTTTCCGACGTGCCCGCAAAAGCGGTCATCATCCGTCGGATTCACCGGTCAACATCGTCGGATCTGGCGGTCATCATCCGTCGGAAACCTCGGTCACGTTCCGTCGGAATACACAGCAGCGCAGCGCGGAAGCCGGCTTTGACCATCACGTGGTGAAGACCACAGATCTGCTGGTGCTAGTTGAGCTGCTGGCCGGCTACTGCGCCACCGTTCCGTCAACATTTACAACGTTCCCCTTGGGACGCGCCGAAGTTGAGTGTTGCTGACGCCATTGACGACGGCAATAGCAACGGGTCATGGCGCGATTGTCTCCGAGATCCCTATCTGGCGAGTGATATCGGCCACCGGCATGCCCAGCTCAGCCTGCTTCAGCACCGCCACGATCTGCCCCACCGAGAACCGCTTGCGCTTCATGGCGAAGTCTCCTCTCCCAAGTTGCAGTTTGCTGAAAAACTAAACCCTCCGTCCGGCGGAATTCTTAAAGCAGATCACCGTTAAGGCGAGCCGGTCAGCTCGCCCCCACCAGGGCCGGCAACTCCGCCAGGGACGCGATCTGGCGGTTGGGCGCACCGGGCAGCCTTTCTGCCCGCTGACCATAGCGGTTGCACCAGACCACGTTCATTCCGAAGGCCGATGCGGCATGCGCGTCCCAAGCGTTCGAGGACTGGAACGAAATGGAGCGTGCCGAGATGCCCAGCACGTCGACGGCGAGTTGGTAGACCCTCGGATGCGGTTTGTAGACGCCCACCGCCTCGACCGAAAGGACCTGATCGAATAGTCCCTCAAGGCCCGCTCCGTTGACGGCCGCGGCAAGCATTCCCGGCGAGCCATTGGACAGTACGGCCGTTTGCAAACCGGCCTTCCGGAGAGCGCGCAGGACCTCGGGCACCTCGGGAAAGGCATCCAGGGTCAGATACAGTTCCATCAGCCGTTCGCGCAAACCGGGTCGCTGGATGTCCAGAGTGTCGAGCGCGAAGTCCAGAGCGTCTCCTGTAACCTGCCAGAAGTCGGCGTGGCGTCCCTGCGCCGCGCGCAGCCAGGTGTACTGAAGCTGCTTGTCGCGCCAGAGCACCGTCAGCTGCGTGGTCTGATCGCCCAGTTCGCTTTGGCATCGTCGCGTCGCTGCCGAGAAATCGAATAGCGTGCCGTAGGCGTCGAACACGCATGCCTTGATGCCGATCAGAGGTTCGCTCATCGTCGCGAGAGATCAAGAGTGGGCGCGCGCAGCCCGAGCACGTACCCGATGCCGACGATCACCGCCGCGACGGCCAGGTTCCAAATAAGTACCATGATCGTCGCATCGAGATCAAGAAACAACGAAAGAGCGGTTGCAGTCATCGCCGCGACTGCCAGGCCGCCAGTCAGTGTCACCGCAGTCGGGCGCAGCCACGCCAATGGGCGGCGATGCTGCTCGTCGTGCTTTGCCGGGGAGCGGGCAACCTTTCGCTCGATCACCTGTTGCGCAATCAGTTTGGCGCCCGATTCACTGGCTCGTGTAAGCAATCAGCCGTCTAGGCGACTAAAATCAAGTGTCCATCGCGACGATCATCACCGCACCGGTAGCCCGAAATCGGAGCGCCTGTCTGAGTCCTGTCGACTCGTCTATCTACTGCTGGAGATTCGCAATGAAAACCGGAATTCGATTGCTGTTGTCCATACTTTCCTTCGCCATGGCGACGAGCGCACTGGCCGCGGAAAGCAAGCCGTTCGACGCGGCGACGTTCGCGGCGCTGCAGGCCGCCAACAAGCCGGTGCTGATCGACGTTTACGCAGACTGGTGTCCCACCTGCAAACAACAGGCGCCTATCGTAGACGCACTATTGGCGAGCCCGGAATTCAAAGACTACACCGTGCTCAAGGTCAACTTCGACACCCAGAAGGACGTGCGCCAGGCTCTTCGCGCTGCCCAGCAGAGCACATTCATCGTCTACCACGGCAAGCGAGAAGTGGCGCGCACGATTGGCGACACCGGCAGGGAGTCGATTGCTGCGACACTGCGCAAAGGGCTCTCATAACTTCGTGGCGATGAGTTCCTAGCGATGTCGCTCGGACCCACGAGCTACGCCCTCAGTCTTCTGGCAGGGCTCCTTTCCGTCCTCTCGCCCTGTGTACTGCCGTTGGTGCCGGTCGTCGTCGGAACGGCGGTTGCCGCACACCCTCTGGGTGCGCTCGTACTGGCATTCGGTCTGGCTCTCTCGTTCACCGGCGTTGGATTGTTCGTCGCCACGAGCGGATTTGCAATGGGGCTGGACGCCGAGTGGTTTCGGCACTTGGCATCGTTGTTGCTGATTGGGTTCGGCGTAATACTGTTGAACACATGGCTGCAGCAGCGCTTCGCCGCAGCAACCGCGTCGTTCGGCACCCTGGGAGACCATTGGCTGCGCCGGCTGCGGATCGAGGGGCTACGCGGGCAGATGATCGTCGGTTTGCTGCTGGGTCTGGTGTGGGCCCCCTGCGTTGGGCCAACGCTCGGCGCAGCCACATTGCTGGCGAGCCAAGGACAGAGCCTTCCCCAGGTCGCGCTGGTGATGGTCCTCTTCGGTATCGGCGCTGCGTTGCCATTGGCCGTCATCGGCTCGGTGTCAAGAAGAGTGTTCGCGGGCGTCAGGCCCAATCTGCTTCGCGTTGGGGCCTATGGCAAGTGCGCGCTCGGCGCAATGATGATTCTGTTCGGCGTCATGATGCTGGCGGGGTGGGATCGTGCACTTGAGAACACTCTGACGCAGATATCTCCGGCCTGGCTTACTGAACTGACCACACGATTCTGAAACTCGACGCCGCACGCGCCGAAATCGGCATTGATAACCGCTCGCCTACTTGCACCTAAGGAGCTCACCATGTCATGCCTTCTTCCCCGCCAACCAGTGCCCGAACTAGGTGTACCCACCCTCGCCGGCACGCCGTGGAGCCTCGCGAACGCTACGCCGCAAAGGTTTTCTCTCGTTGTCTTCTACCGCGGCCTGCATTGCCCGATCTGCGCCACCTACGTCGCGGAGTTGGACAAGGTGGTACCTGATCTCGCCTCGCGAGGCGTCGAGGCTATCGCCGTGAGCAGCGATACCGAGGCCCGTGCGCGGGAGAGCCAAACCAAATGGGGGCTGAAGCAAACTGCCATCGGTCACTCGTTGACCATTGGCGCGGCACGCAGCTGGGGCCTGTACATATCAACCAGCCGCGGCAAGACCTCGACGGGTATCGAGGAGCCCGCCCTGTTCAACGAACCAGGGGTCTTTCTCGTTCGACCCGACCGCACGCTGTACTGGGCATCGGTTCAGTCAATGCCGTTCGCCCGCCCCCATTTCCGCGAGATACTTTCGGCTCTGGACTTTGCAATCGAAAAAAATTACCCGGCGCGCGGCGAGGCGTAGTTCTTCCGCGGAGAACGAACGACTGCAAAGTGCAAGGCTTTGGTCGACGAACGGGTGACGTGGGTCAAAACGCAGTGATGCGCGATGCTCGCCGAAGCTGTAGGCACCTCTTTCACGCGCGCGATGACCTGCGCAGGATCGTCGACTGAGGGCTCCGGGCCAAGCTCAGCAGCGGTGACGTTTTCCAGCACTGTCGCGGTGGCCGCGGCCGCACCCGAAAATGCTCGTCATTGCGCTCGTGCATTGATAGTACTCAGTCAAGCTCCATCGTAGTCAGGCATAAGCGGCACGAGTGAGCGCGGACGCCCGATGGTTCCGCCTGGTACGGCAATCGCACGAGCAAGCGGAGTTTTATCGGTCCCGGGGCGACAAGGGCACCCGCAGCATGCAAGCGGCCAAGGTCGATCGCGCGGTGGTGGAAACCATGGCAAGTGACCTTCAGTCGTCATCGTTCGTATCCGCAGCTGTGAAGGCGACTCGCCAGAAATTTGCGTTGACGCACACGGAAGATCATCGAGGCACACGCTGCCATTGCGAGGATGACGATCGCATCAGTCGCCTTCTTGGGATAGCCGTGGACCTGAGCTCTCCACTTCCGGTGCTGCGCAAAGTTGAGCACGAAGAGCGTGAGCGCACTGCCCTGGAACATTGCCTGAGAAAATGACGACGAGCCCGCGCAAGGCTTGGCCAACGTCACGGATGCGCCGCGCGGCAAGTCACGTTCGAGA
>JALYXY010000064.1 GCA_030946875.1 Pseudomonadota bacterium
CGTTTAGGTCTGGTGTCGGTGCTTGCTACGACGCGCCGACTTCAGTGTGTTGCATGAACCGCCGGATGCGGAACCGCACGTCCGGTGGTGTGGGAGGGCGACCGGGGTGACCCGGTCCCCTACCCGACTGCAAGCGCCTGTCACGCGCTTGCAGTGCGGTGAATCACCCGGCCATTCAGCCCGGCTCGCGCGCCGGAGGGTGATCCTCAGCCTTGGTTTCGATGATTTGCAGTGGCTCCTGCTCCAGCACGACGCGCGGTGGTCGTACACGGCGCGGTCGCGGTGCCTCGCCTTCGACTTCCGGGCCTGCCGGCGCTGCGGCGGCCTTTGTTTCCACCAGCTCGAGCCCTGATTCAGGGGGCAGCGAGAGCGCGAGGGGGGCAGGCGGCGTGCTCGGGCGCGGAACTTCGGCCTGCATGCGCGGAACCTCTCCCTGCATGCGCGGAACCTCGGCGTGCGTCCGCGGAAGCTCAGCCTGCATGTGCGGAACCTCAGCGTGCATGTGCGGAACCTCGGCGTGCGTCCGCGGAAGCTCAGCGTGCATGAGCGGAACCTCGGCCTGCATGCGCGGTTGCGCTGCGAGCTCCGGTGTTGCCGAGTGCATTGGAGCCGAAGCGGGTTGCTCTTGCCTGCGAGCGCTCTCGTGATGCACCTCGGCTGCCGGTGCATTCGTTCCTGCGTCACTTGCTGCTGCAACCGGAAGGCTTTCGGGCTGTGGAGTCCAGGCAACATGCGGGACCGGGACCGGTTGCGTATCCGCCACGCCTGATTGCATCGGCGCGATGTCCGCCTTGCCGGCGCCCGGTGGCGCGCTCACCACTTGCGAGCCTGCATCGAGGGATGCGGGTTGCGGCGTGATGCCGTCATTGCTCACAGCGCCGGGTGCTCCATCCGGTCCGGCTTGCTGCTCCTGCCGATCGTTACGATTGCCGCGACGACGCCGGTCGCGCCCGCGACGCGCACCCTCACCATCCGGCGCAGTGCGATTGGACGTATCAGCGGTAGCTTGCCCACCTGCAGCGTCCATCGGCGTGACGCCCTCGAGCGTTACAGGCCGCTGTTCCGTCGGCAACTCGCGATCCTGCCGCGGTTCACGTGGCTCACGGGCCTCACGCGGAGGCCGCTGCTCGCGTGGCTCACGATTCTCGCGCGGCGGACGTCCGTCGCGCGCTTCACGCGGCTCGCGGTTTTCACGTGGGGGACGGTTGGAGCCCTCCTGTCGGGGGCCGCGCGAGTCCTGGCGCGGATCGCGACGCTGTGCTTCGGGCTGACCTCCCGTTTTGGCCGCAGCGTTTTCTCGCGGATTGCGCGAGCCTTCGCGCCGATCCTGACCTTCCGGACGGCGATTGTCCTGACCTCGCGTGTCGCGCCTGCCGCCGTTGCCCGATTCGCGATTGTCGCGGCCCTGACCACGTGGGCCGCGATGATCGCGACGTGCCTCGCCGCGACTTTCGCGCGCTTCGGTCGCTGGCGGAGCCGGGGGCGCCGGGATGGCAGGGGCGGGCTGAGCCTTGAAAAAGCCCAGCACCTTGTTGAGCCATCCCCCGTTGCTGGCCAGGGGTGCAGGCGGCGCGGGTGATGCGACGGGGACCGGCTTCTCCTGCGGCAATGGCGCTGGCTGCGAGGGTGTGATGCCCTTGACCACCGCTTCCTGCCGCGGCTCGCGCGCTTCCTCCTTGAGTTGCTGCGCGATATCCGGTTCGGCCGGACGCTCCACCATGTTGAACGACGCGGGCAGCGGCTCACCCTGGTTGAGGTCCTCGTGGCGCAGGCGCTGCACCGTGTAATTGGGCGTCTCGAGGTGGCGATTGGGAACGAGCAGCACGTTCACCTTGAACCGCGTCTCGATCGACAGCACCTCGTTGCGCTTTTCGTTGAGCAGGAAGGTGGCGACATCGACCGGCACCTGTGCGACGACCTGCGCGGTGTTTTCCTTCATCGCCTCCTCCTGCAGGATGCGCAGGATGTGGAGTGCGGAAGACTCCGTTCCGCGGATATGGCCGATGCCATGGCAACGCGGGCACGGAATGTAAGCGGACTCGGCGAGGGCCGGACGCAGGCGCTGGCGCGAAAGCTCCATCAAGCCGAAGCGGGAGATCTTGCCGAGCTGCACCCGCGCGCGGTCGTAACGCAGCCCATCCTTCAATCGGGTCTCGACCTCGCGCTGGTTCTTCGCGCTTTCCATGTCGATGAAGTCGATGACGATCAGGCCGCCGAGGTCACGCAGCCGGAGCTGTCGCGCGATCTCGTCGGAAGCTTCGAGGTTGGTGTTGAAGGCGGTGGCTTCGATGTCGGCGCCCTTGGTGGCGCGCGCCGAGTTGACGTCGACCGATACGAGCGCTTCGGTGTGATCGATGACGATCGCGCCGCCGGAGGGCAGTGGCACCTGGCGTGCATACGCCGTCTCGATCTGGTGCTCGATCTGAAAGCGCGAGAAGAGCGGCACATCGTCCTTGTAGAGCTTCACGCGATTGACCGTGCCCGGCATCACGTGACTCATGAACTGCTGCGCCTGCTCGAAAATTGGTTCGGTGTCGATCAGGATCTCGCCGATATCCGGATGGAAGTAATCGCGGATCGCGCGGATGACGAGACTCGACTCCTGGTAGATCAGGAACGCGCCGGCCTGCAGCTTGGCAGCGTCCTCCACGGCGCGCCAGAGTTGCAGCAGGTAGTTCAAGTCCCACTGGAGCTCTTCGGTGGTGCGCCCTATACCGGCGGTGCGAGCGATGACGCTCATGCCCTGCGGCACGTCGAGCGCGGCGATCGCGTCGCGCAGCTCGTTGCGTTCCTCGCCCTCGATGCGCCGCGACACGCCGCCCCCGCGCGGATTGTTGGGCATCAGGACGAGATAACGTCCGGCGAGGGAAATGTAGGTGGTGAGTGCCGCGCCCTTGTTGCCGCGCTCGTCCTTGTCGACCTGGACGATGAGCTCCATACCTTCACGGAGCTGCTCCTGGATTCGGCCGCGGCCGCTTTCGCCCTCGTCCTCAGGTGCCGTGCGATCGACCTTGACGACTTGCCGCGACACTTCCTTGAGCGGCAGAAAACCGTGACGATCGGCGCCGTAATCGACGAAGCACGCTTCGAGGCTCGGCTCGATGCGCGTGATCACGGCCTTGTAGATGTTGCTCTTGCGTTGTTCCTTGCTGGCAGATTCGATATCGAGGTCGACGAGCTTCTGCCCGTCGACAATCGCCACCCGTAACTCTTCGGCCTGGGTGGCATTGAACAGCATGCGCTTCATGGCATTTTCCCGGCGCGATTCCTTCGGCCGGCAGGCGGGGGAGCAAAGCGATGCCGCGCTTGCGGCAGGACGCTGTTACGCGGCGGACGGCAAGCGCCTCCAGATCGCGAGGGGATCCGGCTGCCGGCGTCCGCGCGAGGGTACAAAGGCAGCCTTGGGGCTCATCTTTGACCTGGCGAGTAGCGGGGCGGTGTCATCACCTGGAGTCTGGAGGAAGCTTTCGTGCAAGCGAAACTACGGCGGCGGAGAGGATCACGCAATGCGGGTCTCGTGAGTGCTGCCGAAGCTTTGGAATATCGTCGCTGATTTGCGCCGCGCAATACGCCGCTTCGATCCGGCCACGTGCCGGCTCACGGAGATTGCGCTATTCATTTAACATCCCTACTTTTCCGGGGCGCAACGCCCGCACGGTGAGTGGATTTAACCGTCGGCCGGAGAACGAGTTTGCCGGCCTTGCTCCGCAGCGCGGAGCCTTTGCCCGCGGGGTGGTGTGTCGAGGCACAGTAGAAGCTCGAGGACACCACTTGCGGACATCGTTGCCGGCATTGAATCGCAGGCTGTCCGTTCGCGGGCTGCTGCCAACATTATAGGCAAAAAGTTGCAGGTGTCCAGTTCTAAATACCGGATTCGGCGAGAGTTTCGCCGCAAATGAGGGCCCGTCAGCAGCGCCGGCAAGCGCCTGTCGCGTCACCCGTGGCGAGGCGACCGGGCAGTCGCGAGGATGCGCGCAATGCGAGCACGCGGCCCTCTGCCGACGCCCGTTCGAATGAGCATGCCGGCATCGTCGTGCCCAGCCGCGAGATCGTGCGGCGGGTCACCATCGGCGAGGACGGCGAGGGCCAGCGCCTCGACAACTATCTTGTCAAGGTGCTGAAGGGCGTGCCGAAGAGTCACATCTATCGCATCGTGCGCAGCGGTGAGGTGCGGGTCAACCGTGCGCGCGCCGGTCCGGACGCCCGCCTGGCTGCCGGGGACGAGCTGCGCATTCCGCCGATCCGCACGAGCGGTCCCGCGGTGGCCGACCCGAGTGCGCCGCGCCGGGCCGTGCCGGACGAGACCCTGCGCATCCTGTTCGAAGACGAGGCGTTGCTCGCCCTGGACAAGCCCGCGGGCATCGCGGTGCATGGGGGGAGTGGCATCAGCTTCGGCGTGATCGAGCGGCTGCGACGGGCACGTCCGGAGAGCCGCTTTCTGGAACTCGTGCATCGGCTGGATCGTGAGACTTCCGGCGTCCTGCTTATTGCCAAGCGCCGCGCGGCACTGACGTCACTCCACGAGCAGTTGCGCGAAGGCACGGTCGACAAGCGCTACCTGGTGCTCGTCCGGGGCAAATGGCGCGACGCCAAGCGATCCGTCGATCTACCGCTCGAAACGCGTCGCATCGGGGGCGAGAAGCGGGTGCACGTCGGAGCGGAAGGACGGCACGCGCTGACAATCTTTCGCCTCGAACGTCGCTGGTCGGAAGCCGAGCCGCCGATGGCGCTGCTCGAGGCCGAGCTCAAGACCGGACGCACGCATCAGATCAGGGTGCACCTCACCCATCTCGGCTTTCCGCTGGCGGGTGATGACAAATACGGCGACTTCGCCTGGAACCGTGAGCTCGCGAGGCAGGGTCTGAAGCGCATGTTCCTGCACGCGCATCGCATCGATCTCGACCATCCCACGACAGGTGCGCCGGTCCGGATCGAGGCACCGCTTGCGCCGGACCTGACGCGGTTCCTGGTGCGTCTCACCGAGGCCGCAGCCGCGGATGCGCATGCAGGGTGAGCAGGCCCTTTCGCCGAACCCCCGGCGCTTTCGTCTGATCGCCTTCGACTGGGACGGTACGCTGGCGGATTCGACGGCGATCATCGCCCATGCCATACAGCGTGCCTGCAACGATCTCGGTCTGGCAGTGCCGGACGACCGTGCGGCACGGCATGTGATCGGGCTTGGACTTGCGGACGCCTTGCGTCATGTCGCGCCCGATCTGCCTGCCGAGCGCTATCCCGAGCTGTCGCTTCGTTACCGCGACCATTACCTCGCACGTGATCCGGACATCCCGTTGTTCACGGGGGCGCTCGGGCTTTTGCGCGAACTGCGTGCGGCCGGTTACCTGCTGGGGGTGGCCACCGGCAAGCCCCGGCGGGGGCTCGATCGCTCGCTCCTGCAACAGGGCCTGCGTGACGTGTTCGACTACACCCGCTGCGCGGACGAAGGCAAGCCCAAGCCCGACCCCGAGATGCTGCACTGGCTCATGGCGCGGGCAGGGGTAACTCCCGAGACGACCCTGATGATCGGCGACACGACCCACGACATCCGGCTCGCCCGCAACGCGGGGACATCGATCGTGGCGGTGTCGTACGGCGCGCATGCTCTCGAGGATCTTGCCGAGCTTGAAGGCGTGCCCATCGTGCATTCCATCGCCGAGCTGCGCGAGTGGATCGCGGCCAACGGCTGATTACGCCGCAGAGCTGATACGCGGCGCGCTGAGTCTCGAGAATGCGCTGTATCTCGTCAATGCCGTGGTGACGCGGGCGCTCAGATCGTCGCCACCGAAATGATTCCCGATGACACCGCGCGCGCAATCGCCTCGTGACGGTTGATGACCCCGAGCTTGCTGATCACGTTCGAGAAGTGAAAGTTGGCGGTTCGCTCGGTGATGCCGAGCTTGTTTCCGATGTCCGCGCTGGTGAGGCCCCGCGCCGCCATCTGCAGGCACTGGCGTTCACGCGCCGAGAGTCGCGCGCTTGACGCTGCAGCGGCTGCGCTGTCGAGCGTGGTGTGCGTCGTGAATGCATCGTGGAAGCACGTGGCGAGCAGCATCACGTCGCCGAGATGGCGCTGCATCTGGGTGCGTCGCCCGCACGAGATCGGACTGATCTTCGAGTTGAGCGCCACCATCACCCGCGCGTCACGCGCGTCGCGGAAGGAGACCACGACGCCGCTCGCAATGCCGAACCGTGCGGCGTCGCGAAGGAACGGCTGGGCCTGCCCTTGCGTCAATTGCGCGGCATCCCAGATGTAGGGGACTGCGCGCGGTGATGTCTGCCTGAGACGTGGATCGATGTCGACGTACCGCTTGCGCTGATACAGCAAGACCCATTCCGGTGGGAGTGTCGTCCACATCATGCTGCGCGCGTCCTGGTGGGGACGCCCATCGACGGACGACACGGCGTAGGAGAAGCTTTCGAAACCGAGCACGCGGATGATCGCGGCCACCGCCTGCTGCAAGGTTGCCTCCGAGACGGGAGAGCCGGCGAGCATGGCGAGGCGTTGCTCGAGCGTTGCTGCGTCGATCTCCCGCGTGCCGCAAGCAGCACAGGTTTCGCAATCCGGCATGCTTCCTCCCTGTAGTGTCCAGTGCTGCGTGTGCAGTCGTGAGCAATGCAATTCGAAGCTGCGGTTCAGCATGCACTTCGGTCCGCGCGGCACACCAGAACTCGATTCGATGTCACTCGCGTGCTTGCAAGTGCGCGCTGCTTCATGGTTAAGTGATCGGGCGCGTGCCGCTGCCTTCATTCGCATGTAACTGGACTGCGAGGGACTATAGAGCGATGTTCCAGACGCTGCACCTAGCAGAAATGGTAGGTGTGGAACCGCCGATGAATCGCGGCTTCGTGCCGGAGTTCGTATCGGTTCTGCTGCAGGCCAGGACGGGTGAGCAGCTCGTGAAGACGGTGTCGGCCATCGTGCGCGGCATCGGCTTCGACACATTCCTGTACGGATCTTTGTTGCCGAACGAAGCCAACGATCCGGACATCGTGGTGGTCACGACAATGCCGTACGAGTGGGTCGCCCGCTACGATCAGATGAGTTACATCGAAGTCGACCCGAGGGTGCAGCATTGCCTGCGGCACGTCACACCGTTCATCTGGGATTCGACCAAAACGTACGGCGCGAAGGCCGACGCGTTTCTGCAGGATGCGGCACGCTACGGGTTGCGCAGTGGCATCACGCTGCCATTGCGAAGCACCACCGGCGAGAACGCGATGTTCGGCGTGAATGCGTCAGCCTCGGTTCTGCCTGACGACGCCGCTCTGCAGCTTGCGATCGGTCGCACCTATACGTTCGCAAGCTACTTCCACGAATGGTTCTTCCACAACATGCGCAGTCAGCGTGTGAAGTTCGACATGCCCGCGATGCCTGAGGTGAGCAAGCGTGAGCTCGAGGTGCTCGCGCTTGCCGCGCGTGGTCACTCGTCCAAGCGGATCGGCCGTGCGCTCGGCATCAGCGAAAGCACCGCCAACTATCACATCGCTTCGGTAAAACGAAAGTTCCACGTGCGAACGCGATCACAGGCGGTCGCTCAGGCGGTGCAGACCGGCCTCATCCGCTGAGTTTGCACCGCATCTTCGTGCGCGGTGGGACGCGCTATTCCTTGGCTGGCGGTGGTAGGCCTTCGACCCGATCGCCTGCCTTGATGCCGTGATCGCGAAACCAGCCACGACGCATCTCCAGCGCATACAGAGCGGGGCCGCGCGAAGGGTGCGTGGCTTCGGTCTGCGGAGCCATGTCATCGATGTTCAAAATCTGACCGGTGCTGTCGATGAAGGCAATCGACAGCGGAATGAGCGTGTTCTTCATCCAGAACCCGAGCGGCTCCGGATGTGCGAACACGAACACCATGCCGTGGTCCTGGGGCAGGTTGAATCTGTACATGAGCCCCTTGGTGCGGTTCTCCACCGTGTCGGCCACCTCTGCCGAAATCCTGTGCCCGCCGACCCTGAGCGCAATGCTGGTCAGCGGTGCACTCGCGGCGGCGGGCCCCTGCGCGAGCACGGTGTGTGACGTGAGCAGGCCGAGGCAAAACGGCGCGACCCACAGCGAGAGTGACTTCATGGTGAGAGTGACCGGAAAGTAGACGCGTTACGACGATGGAAGAGCATCCAGGAGCCGAAGCTCGCCAGCGAGAATGCGGCCATGCCGAGCGACAGTGCCTCGAGCGAGGCCGCGAGCCAGGGGGCGATCACCGCCGCGTCGAACGCACCCAGCGCAAACTGGACGAAGCCCTGCAGCGACGAGGCGAGACCCCGCATGGCCGGGAAGAGATCGAGCAAAAGCAACGTGACCGACGGCATGATGATGCTGGATCCCACGGTGAAGATCATGATCGGTGCCACGTTCCACACCGGCCGCGGCGGCAACACGAACGAGATCAGGAGATTGAGCGCCGCCGCGCCGAGCACCAGCGCGTATCCGAGCTGCACGGTTCGCCAGGGCGACGTGCGCCCCGCAAGTCTGCCGGAGATTGTGGCGCCGATCATCACCCCGGCGATCATCGGCAGGAAGAGCCACGCGAAGCCCCAGGTGGTGACACCCAGCCGGTCGATCAGAAACGCAGGCGCTGCAGCGATGTAGGTGAAAAAGGCTGCGAAGTTGCACGCGGACACTGCGGCAAGCAACAGGAAGTCCACGCGCGTGAACACGTTGCGATAGTTGCTCCAGAGCGTCGCGGGTCGCAACGGTTGGCGCATCTCGAATGGCAGCGTTTCCTGGAGGCGGCGCGCTGTCCATACGAAAAGCGCTCCCACGACCACGAACAGCATCCAGAAGATCGAGCGCCAGCCGAGAAGGTTGAGGAGCGTTCCGCCCACCACCGGCGCAAGCGCAGGGGCTATCGCGAACACCATCGTGATCTGCGACATGAGACGCTGCGCCTCGGGCCCACGAAAGCGGTCGCGAACGATCGCGCGGCCGACGACGAGGCCACTGCCCGCGGACAGGCCCTGGATCGAGCGAAACAGCCACAACGACTCGATGTTGCCGGCAATTGCACAGCCGAGCGTCGCGATCACATACACGAGCAGTCCGGCGAGCACCACGGGCCTGCGACCCAAAGCATCTGACAATGAACCGTGCCACAGCATCATGAACGCATAGCCGACGAGATACGCCGACAGGGTCTGCTGGAGCGCGATCGGTGTGGCGCCGAGCTCGGCACCGATCGCCGGAAACGCCGGCAGATACATGTCCACCGAGAACGTGCCGAGCATGGCGAGCGCCCCCAGCATGGCTGCCAGGGACCAGCTGCGACGCGAAGATTCGGGCATCGTTGTAGGCAGCGGACCGCAAGCGTGCTCAGTCGTCCTGTTCGTCCTGGTCGCGACGTCTCACGATTGCCGCATCCACCGTCTCCCGATCGAGCGCCGGCGCGAAACGTGCGATGAAATCGTAGACGTAGCCGCGCAGATACACGCCACGACGCAGCGCAAGCCGCGTGGTGCTCGGCGGAAAGAGATGCGAAGCGTCCATGCGCACCAGCGTCGAATCGCGCACCGGGTCGTACGCCATCTGCGCCACGATGCCAATGCCCATTCCGAGCTCCACATACGTCTTGATCACGTCCGCGTCCAGGGCCGTGAGCACAACGTTCGGGGTGAGCCCCTCGGCCTCGAATGCGAGGTTGATCTGCGAGCGACCGGTGAACGCAAAGTCGTACGTGATGATCGGGTGGCGTGCGATGGCCTTGAGCGTGAGCGGCTGAACCTTGGTCAGCGGGTGGCCGGTCGGAGCGAGCACACAACGATTCCACTGGTAGCAAGGGAGGGTCACGAGATCGGGATAGGTCGCGAGTGCCTCCGTTGCAATCCCGAGATCGACCTCGCCGCGCGCCGTGTGCTCGGCAACCTGCACCGGATTGCCCTGCCGCAGGATCAGCTTCACCTTTGGATAGCGGGTCGCGAAATCGCGAAGCACCGGAGGCAGCACGTAACGCGCCTGCGTGTGCGTGGTCGCGATCGCCAGCGTGCCAGCGTCGTCACGCCGGTATTCGGCGCCGACGCGCTTCAGGTTCTCGATTTCCTTGAGTGCCCGGCGCGCGGTGTCGAGCACCGCCGAGCCGGCATCGGTGAGCGACGCAAGGCGCTTTCCCTGACGAATGAACACCGGTACGCCGAGCTCGTCCTCGAGCTGCCGGATCTGCTTGCTCACGCCCGGTTGCGAGGTGAACAGGGCCTCTGCAGCGTCCGAGACGTTGAGCCCGTGATCGACGATGGCGCAGAGGTATCGCAGCTGTTGGATGTTCAACGTGCAGCCTCATCGGACCACGTGGATAAAATACCAGCCGATTATATAGAGCGGCCCACGGACTCGAGCCGACGCGGGCAGGCGGCGGGCCCTGCAGCTCCGGGACCCGGTGTGGTCGACTCCCCCAATTGTGCGGGCGCTTGTGGCTGTGGATGCAAGCACGTCGATTTCGTGCGAGTGAGCAAATGGCGCAGTACTTCAACATCCACCCGGTCAATCCGCAGGCCCGGCTCATCCGCCAGGCGGCGGCGATCGTGCGCGACGGGGGAGTGATCGCGTACCCGACCGACTCGAGCTATGCCCTCGGATGCCACCTCGACGACGCCGGTGCGGCGCGGCGGCTGCGCGAGATACGCGCGATCGACGATCGCCACCACTTGACGCTCGTCTGTCGCGACCTGGCCGAGATCGGACGCTATGCGCGCATCGACACCTGGCAGTTCCGCATCCTGAAGCACGGCACGCCCGGAAGCTTCACATTCATTCTGCCTGCGACGCGCGAGGTGCCGCGACGGCTGCAGCACCCGAAACGAAGCACGGTTGGCGTGCGCGTGCCCGATCACCCGATCGTACGTGCTCTCCTGTCCGAGCTCGGCGAGCCGATTCTCTCGTCGACGCTGATGCTGCCTGGGGCCACCGAGCCTCTCAATGACGCGGCGGTGATCCGGGATGAGATCGGCGATGCGCTCGACATCATCATCGACGGCGGCGCCTGCTCGCTCGAGCCGACAACGGTGGTCGACCTCGCGGTTGATCCGCCGGTGATCACGCGGGTCGGGCGTGGCGATGTGACCCGGCTGGGCCTTGCGGTGGACTGAGCCGGCCAGGCTTTCGTGCTCCGATGATGGTCGCGGGGCAACGCCCCTGACAAGGTTCGCGCACGGTGGTTCGGGCGGGGGTCGAGTGCGGTAAAATGAGACCCTCAAATGGATTTTCCGCTGCTTCAGACCATCGCCCTGTACGCGGTGCCGGTGGTCTTTGCGATCACGCTGCACGAAGCGGCTCATGGGTACGTCGCCCGCAGGTTCGGCGACCAGACGGCGTGGATGCTCGGGCGTGTGACCCTCAACCCCCTGAAGCACATCGACCCGGTGGGGACGGTCATCGTTCCGCTGGGGCTGCTGCTGGTATCCGCCGTCGCCGGCGGCGGCGGATTTCTGTTCGGATGGGCAAAGCCGGTGCCCGTCAACTTCGGTAACCTGCGTCACCCCAAGCGCGACATGCTGTGGGTCGCGGCCGCCGGTCCGGCGACGAACTTTGCCATGGCCGTCGTGTGGGCTCTGGTGTTGCGCGTCGCGGGCAGCGGCGGCCTGTTCGACAGCGACGGACTCGAGCTGATGGCGCGCGGCGGCATTGCAATCAATCTGGCACTGATGGTTCTCAATCTTCTCCCGATCCTTCCACTCGATGGCGGACGCATCGCCGTCAGCCTGCTGCCGATGTCGCTCGCCGGCCCGTACTCGCGTACCGAGCCCTACGGCTTCATGCTCATCATCCTGCTGCTTGCGACCGGCGTGCTGGATCATGTGATGCGTCCGCTCATGCGCATCGCAGCGATCTTTCTCGCCTCGCTCACCGGCATCTAGCGGGATGCTCATGTTCAACGATCGCGTGCTCTCAGGCATGCGTCCTACGGGGCGAATGCATATAGGCCACTACCACGGGGCACTCAAGAACTGGGTGCGCCTGCAGGAAGAGTACGAATGCCTCTTCTTCGCGGCCGACTGGCACGCCCTGACGACGCACTTCGACGACTCCGAGAAGATCGCGGACTCGGTGTGGGAGATGTTCATCGACTGGCTCGCCGCGGGCATCAATCCGAGTCGCGCCACGATGTTCATACAGTCGCGCGTACCCGAGCACGCCGAGCTGACGCTGCTCCTTGGCATGATCACGCCGGTGGGCTGGCTCGAGCGCGTGCCCACGTACAAGGACCAGCAGCAGAAGCTGGGTGATCGCGACCTGTCGAACTACGGGTTTCTGGGCTATCCCGTGATGCAGGGAGCCGATATCCTCATCTACCGAGCCAACATGGTGCCCGTCGGCGAGGATCAGGTGTCGCACATCGAGCTCGTGCGCGAGCTCGCGCGGCGATTCAACTTCGTGTACGGCCGCGAGGCAGGCTTCGAGGAAAAGGCGCAGGCGGGGGTGAAGAAGCTCGGCGCCAAGAAAGCGCGGCGCTACAACGAGCTGCGCACACTCTTCCAGGAGAAGGGTGACGCCGAGGCACTAGAAACCGCGCGGGAGCTCCTCGAGGAGACGCAGAACCTGTCGCTCGGTGATCGCGAGCGGCTGTTCGGCTACCTCGAGGGCTCGCGACGGGTCATCCTGCCGGAGCCACAGCCCCTGCTCACCGAAACGCCGCGGGTGCCCGGGCTCGATGGACAGAAGATGTCGAAATCCTATGGCAATGCGATCCTGCTGCGCGAGGAGCCGGAGGAAGTGACGCGCAAAGTTCGCACCATGCAGACCGATCCTGCGCGCGTTCGCCGGCACGACCCCGGCAACCCTCTGAAATGTCCGGTGTGGGGCCTGCACCAAGTCTATTCGGACAAGCCGACGCTCGACTGGGTCATGCAGGGCTGCACGACCGCGGGCATTGGTTGCCTCGACTGCAAGCAGCCGGTCATCGACGCCATCATTCGCGAGCAGCAACCCATTCGCGAGCGTGCGCAGCGGTACATCGACGATCCGGGACTCGTGCGCAACATCGTGGCGGATGGATGCGAACGCGCGCGCAAGCTGGCCGACGACACCATGGGCGACGTGCGCAGTGCAATGGGGCTCGATTACACGTGAGCGATCTCGCGTTGCTGCCGACGACCGGGGAGGCAACGGCCGACAAGGTTCCGCATGCCGCGGACATTGCGGCGGAAAGACCGTTCGCCCGGGTGTACGGCGAGCCCTTCACGAAGCAGCCGCACGACCTCTACATTCCTCCCGAAGCGCTCGAGATCTTCCTCGACACGTTCGAAGGTCCGCTCGACCTTCTGCTCTATTTGATCCGGCGGCAGAATATCAACGTGCTCGAGATCCCGATGCGTGAGCTCACGCGCCAGTATCTCGGCTACGTGGAGATGATGCGTCGCACCCAACTCGAGCTCGCGGCCGAATATCTGCTGATGGCAGCGGTGCTGATCGAGATCAAGTCGCGGCTGCTGCTGCCGAAGCCGCCGACGACCGAGGGCGCGCAAGGGGAAGATCCGCGCGCCGAGCTCGTGCGCCGCCTGCTCGAGTACGAGCGGATGAAGCTCGCCGCACGCGAGCTCGAGGCCATGCCGCTCGCCGAGCGGGACTTCACGACGGCCCGGATCTGGCTGGAGCGCGTCGCGCCTGCGCGTCTTCCGCAGGTCAGTGCCGACGATCTGCGCGCCGCGTGGGCCGGACTGATTGCGCGCGCGAAGGTGAACCGGCATCATCTCGTTTCGCGCGAGCAGCTGTCCGTTCGCGGAGCGATGAGCGCGCTCCTGAAGGCGCTGCGCCCCGGGAGATTCGCCGAGTTCACGAGCCTTTTCAGCGAGCACGCCGACGTGCCGCATCTCGTGGTGACTTTCCTCGCATTGCTCGAGCTCACGCGCGAGCGGCTCATCGAAATCGCGCAGGCCGAAGCCTACGCACCGATTTACGTGCAATTGCAAGGCGAGCGTGCTTTCGCGCTCGCGGCCGACGACTCATGACCGATCACGACGTTGCAGAAATCGCCATCGGCACTTTGGAAACCGCGGCATCGGACGCTACGCAACCCGAGGGCGGTAGCGCAGGCGAGGCCGATGCACAACACGAGAGCGATAGCCCAGGCGACACCGATGCACGACACGAAGGCGATACGCAGCCGGATGCCCATGCACCGGGCACCGCCCTCGAGCTCACGCCCGACCTGTCGCAGGTGAAATCGATCCTCGAAGCCGCCCTCCTCGTCGCGGGTGAGCCGGTGGCGGTCTCGCAACTCACGCGCCTGTTCGAACCGCCGCTCGAAGCCGAGCTCGTGCGCACGCTGCTCCGCGAGCTCTGTGAGGACTGGAGCCATCGCGCGGTCGAGCTCGTGCAGGTCGCGTCAGGCTGGCGATTCCAGGGCAAGCCCGCCATTCAAAGAAACCTCGACCGGCTGGCGCCGGAGAAGCCGCCGCGCTATTCGCGGGCGGTGATGGAAACTCTGGCGA
This sequence comes from Pseudomonadota bacterium, assembly GCA_030946875.1. GTDB lineage: Bacteria > Pseudomonadota > Gammaproteobacteria > Burkholderiales > Casimicrobiaceae > CAIWHR01. The sequence goes on from JALYXY010000064.1 coordinate 14,416, forward strand.
TCATCGCCTATCAGCAACCTGTGACGCGCGGCGATATCGAACTCATCCGCGGCGTCGCCGTGTCGACCAGCGTCGTGAAGGCGCTGGAAGACCGCCAATGGGTCGAGGTCGTCGGCCACAGGGAAACGCCGGGACGCCCGGCGCTGTACGCGACGACCAAGACCTTCCTCGACGATCTCGGCCTGCGCTCGTTATCCGAGCTACCTCCGCTGGCCGAGCTCGACGCATCCCACCTGCTGGAGACACCTGATGCACGCACCAAAGCCGCCGAAGCGCGGCTCGCGCTCGCGAGCCCGATCCTGGCACCGCCCACCGGAGACGCCGACTGCACAGCCGAGCCTGGCCCTGCAGAGGATCGCGGAGGGCTCGGGGCCGGTTCGCCACAAGTCGTCCACTGACGAAGTCTTCACGGAGCCGCAACGCCTGCACAAGGTGCTGGCGTCGTGCGGGTTCGGGTCGCGCCGCAGCATGGAGGAGCTGATCCTCGCCGGGCGCATCACGGTGAATCGTGAGCCCGCCGACGTCGGCCAGAAAGTCAGCCCGGGCGACGAGGTGCGCATCAACGGCGAGCTCGTGAAGGTGCGCTTCGCCGAGCCGCGCGCGCGCATTCTCATGTACCACAAGCCGGCGGGCGAGATCGTGACTCACGACGATCCCGAGGGTCGCCCTACCGTTTTCGAGAAGTTGCCGTCGGTAGGCACCGGCAAATGGATCGCGGTGGGACGGCTTGATTTCAACACCGAGGGCCTGCTGCTCTTTACCAATTCCGGTGAGCTTGCCAATCGCATGATGCATCCACGCTACGAAGTCGAGCGCGAATATGCCGTGCGGCTGATGGGTATCCTCACGCCGGAGCATCAACAGCAATTGCTGGCCGGCATCGAGCTCGAGGACGGTCAGGCCAAGGTCGAGCGGCTCGTCGAAGGCGAACCGGGCGAAGGATCGAACCACTGGTATCACGTGGTGCTCAAGGAAGGCCGCAATCGCGAAGTGCGGCGTCTATTCGAGGCGCTCGGGATGACGGTGAGTCGGCTCATCCGTACCCGTTTCGGTCCTGTCGCGATGCCATCCAAGATCAAGCGTGGCCAGACGCTCGAGCTCACGCCCGAAGAGGTCGCGACGGTGCTCACGAGCGCAGGCATGAAGACGCTGCCGCCCGCTCAAGGGGGGCGGCCGCCGCAAGGCAAGGGCAACGCTCCTCAGTCGCGCAACGCGGGCCGTCCGCCGCGCCCCGGTCAGAGCCAGCAGGGACACCGGCCTCCGGGCAGCGGAGCTGGCGGTGGATTCAATCCGCACCAGCCCCGGAATCGCGGACCTGGGGCGCCTGAAGCTGGCGAGCGCGGAGAAGCCAACGGTAATGTCGCGCGGCCGCCGCGCGGGCCCAATGCGCCGCATTCGGCCAAGCCGCAGGGCAAATACCGTGGGCCCGGCAAGGGTCCGCCTCGGCCGGGACAGCCGCCCCAAGCGCATTTCCAGCGCGGCCCGGGTCGCGGCGGACCCCCCGGTGGCGCCCGCCGCACGGACCCTCAGCAGCCGCAAAATCCGAACTCGCCGTATGTCACGACCACCCTCACGATCCCCGGCGGCATTCCCGAGGGTTTGCCGGGCACCAACGGGCCGCGTCCGCGCGGGCCGGGTGGCGCCGGCGGGCCGCGTGGCCCGGGGGGGTCGGGTGGACCGCGCAGTCCGGGGG